>CAZSVT010000084.1:0-3120 GCA_964610365.1 uncultured Isosphaeraceae bacterium | reverse complement strand
GCACCTGGTCCCGGTGGCGCGCGAGTCGCGCCCATCGATCATGGGGCAGCTCCGACGCTGGTCCGGCCGCTCGGCGACGCGGAACGCCGGCACTCCGCGGCCCGTGCCGCATGCGGGCGCCGAGGACGCGGTGGCGCGGCGAGGCTGACATGGGCGAATGGACCAATCGAATCTCGACCGCCCTCATCGCCACGGTGGTGACCATCCTCATCTGGACCTGGGCGGCGGAGAAGACGCTCGAAACGCAGACCGTGAGCGGCGCGGTGCGCTTCGTGCCCGGCGAGGGGCAGGCGCTCTCCGTGAGCCCGTCGACGCCCGTGCCGGTGACGGTCGAGGTGAAGGGGTCGCGCCGGTCGATCCAGCGCGTGGAGTCGATGCTCGAGCGCGGTGTCGACCTCAAGCTCGGCCTGGGAACGGTGCCGGCCCGTCCGGGGACCTTCACCGTGGATCTCGTCCGCGCCCTCTCGGAACTCCCAGACATCCAGCGCTCCGACCTGACGGTCCTCGAGTCGCGGCCTGACTCGGCCACGGTCGAAGTCGGCCGGCTCGTCACGCGCCCCGTGAAGATCGAGGCGGCGATCCCGCTGGCCCAGGTCTCCGGCGCCGTGATCATCGAGCCGCCCGAGGCCATGGTGACCATGCCCGAGGCCCTGGCCGACGCCGCGCCGCAGGCCAAGCTCGAGGCCTTCGTCGACGCCAAGGCGGTGGAGATCGGCCGGCGCATTCCCGTCGAAGTGCCGCTGCGGCTGCCGGAGGTCTTCAAGTCGGCGCAGGATCAGATCCGCGTGGTGCCGGAGCGCGCCACCGTCACCTTCACGCTCGTCTCGCGCGACCGAACCGCCACGATCCCCACGGTGGCGGTGCAGGTGGCGGGCCCTCCGGGCGACCTCCGCAATTTCGAGGTGCAGATCGAACCGGGCAGCGAGTTCCTGCGCCAGGTGACCCTCTCCGGTCCGGGGGATGCGATCTCGCAGATCGAGTCGGGACGCGCCCGCATCGCCGCCATCGTGCACCTGGGCGCGGACGATCTCGCCCGGCGCATCGCCTCGCGCCCCGTCTCCATGTGGCTGCTGCCGCCGGGGGTGACGGTGACGCGCATCGGCGCCTCCACCGACACGAACCCGTCGATCCCGCTGAAGATCACCGAGCGCCCCAGGCTCGCGCCGCCACCCGGCGCGGAGCCGGCCGCACCGCCCCGCAATTGATCGGGCGCGGGCTGGATCGGGCGCCGGCCGCGCGGTGCGTCGCGGTCTCGCGGTGCGTCGCGGTCTCGCGGCGCGTCGCGGACTCGCCCGCCTCCGTCATCCGCGGACCAGGCGCACCGCGTGCCAGTTCTTCCGCCCGCGCCGCAGGAGCGCCACCTGGCCGTGCAGGAAGTCGGACGAGCGCAGCGATGCGTCGGCGCCGGCCTTCTCGCCGTTGAGGAGCACGGCGCCGGCGGCGAGGAACTCGCGCGCCTCGCGCTTGCTCTTCGCCAGCGTCGTCTCGGGCAGCAGGTCCACCAGCGCAAGCCCCGGACCGTCCACGCGTCCCGCCGCGATCTCGCTGGAGGGAAGTTCCTCGGCCACTTCGCGAAGCATCGCCTCGTCCAGCGATCGCACCTCGCCGCTGAAGAGCGCGGCCGACGCCGCGTTGGCCCGCGCCGTCTCCGACGCGCCGTGGAACATGGTGGTCATCTCGTCCGCCAGCGCCCGCTGCGCTTCGCGCGCCTCGGGCTTCGAGGCGAGCGACGCCTCGAGGGCCTCGATGCGCTCGCGCGGCAGGAAGGTGAACCAGCGGAGGTAGCGGCCGGCGTCGGCGTCGCCGGTGTTGAGCCAGAACTGGTGGAAGCGGTACGGCGAGGTCCGGTCGGCAGTGACCCACACCGCGCCCTTCTCGGTCTTCCCGATCTTCGTGCCGTCGGCGGCGGTGACCAGCGGATTGGTGATGCCGAACGCCTCGGCTCCTTCGTGGCGCCGGATGAGGTCGATGCCGGAGACGATGTTGCCGAACTGATCGCTGCCGCCCAGCTGCACCGTGCAGCCGCGGCTGCGGAAGAGGTGCAGGAAGTCGTAGGCCTGCAGGATCATGTAGCTGAACTCGGTGTAGCTGATGCCCTGCTCGCGCTCGCGGAGCCGCGAGGCCACCGAATCGCGGGCGATCATCTGGTTGACGCTGAAGTGCTTGCCCACGTCGCGCAGCACCTCGATGTAGCCGAGTTTCGCCAGCCACTCGGAGTTGTCGACGACCTCCGCGGCGCAGGGACCGGAGCGGTCGAGGAATCGCTCGATGATGCGGCGCTGGCACGCGGCGTTGTGCCGGACGCGCTCGGCGTCCATGAGCGTGCGCTCCGCGCTCTTGCCGCTCGGATCGCCGATCAGCCCGGTGCCGCCGCCCAGCAGCGCCATGGGACGATGGCCGGCGCGCTGCCAGCGGGCCAGGATGAGCATCGGGATGGCGTTGCCGATGGTGAGGCTGTCCGAGGTCGGATCGAAACCGGCATAGCCCACGCGCCCGGGCTGGGCGAGGTGCGCGTCGATCGCCTCGGAGGTGGTCTGGTGCAGCAGCCCGCGCCAGCGCAGTTCATGGAGGAATCCGTCGCTCATGGTCCTACCGTCCGTGGCCGGCGCCCGGGCGCTCCCCCCGCTCGGCGGCGTTCAGTGCACCAGCGCCGACGACTTGTTGCGGAGCTGCTCCAGCAGTTCGTCCCAGCTTCGCTTGAAGGCGTCGCGGCCCTCGAGCTGGAGCTGCTCCCCGGTGGCCTTCGCGGAGACGCCCGCCTTCTCGCAGTCCACCAGGATGCGATGCCCGTTGCCGCCGTCGTGGCGGAGCAGTTCCTCCACGCGGCCGTGATCCTGGAAGGCCACCAGCGTCTCCTCCGGCATGGTGTTGACGGTGCGCGGCGCCGCCAGCTCCGTGACGTAGAAGGTGTTCGCCAGCCGCGGATCCTTGGTGCTGGTGCTGGCGAAGAGCAGGCGCTGCGGCCGCGCGCCGGCGTGCTGGAGCCGGAGGAAGCGGTCGGTGGCGTAGCGGTCGCAGTACGCGCGGTAGCACTCCTTGCACACGGCCACGCCCATGTGGTTCTTGAGCGACGGCGGAAGCCGGTCCGCCGTCTTGCGGTCCCATCGGCTGATGAAGACG
>CAZSVT010000083.1:0-11279 GCA_964610365.1 uncultured Isosphaeraceae bacterium | reverse complement strand
GTCTCCACCTGCTCCTGGTTCATCCCTTCCCGGAGGCGCTACCAGTTGTCCTTGTACTGCGTCTCGCAGCCGGCCAGGAGTGCGGCCGCCGCGCCGAGCGCCGTCAAGGCCGCGGCGCCGGACCGGGGAAGGGGCGATCGCTTCATGCCCGCACGGTACCGCGCGGCGGGGCCTACGATCGCCGCGTGACTCCCAGCGCCACCGGATCGTCCTCCGCTTCCTCCGCCCCCCGAGGCGCCGCCCCTTCGCCCGGAGCCTCGGCGGGCGCGCCCATGGAGCTCCCGCTCCACGCGACCGTCGCCTCGATCGTGGGCCGGCACGGCGAGGGCGCGCGGGCCCGCGCCGAGCGCGGCGTGCGCCAGGTGGCCCGGCGATGGCAGCGCTCCGACGGCGACGCCGCCGCGTTCGGCGCCTTCTGCGAGCAGCACTTCGTCGCCGATCCCGGCGAGCGTCGGCGCCTGCTCGATCGCTTCGAGACGGCGCTGGAGCAGGTGGGCGGGCACCTCCACGAGATGCGGCGCACGCTCCGGCGCTGGAGCGATCTCCGCGGGGACGACTTCCCCGGCGTGGACGACCTCTTCGCCAAGTTCGATCCCGCCCCCGATCTCTCCGACCAGTTCTATCGCCAGCAGATCGCCTTCGTGGCGCTGCTGAACTTCGCGCGACCGGAGCTGCCGGAGATGCTCGAGGCCGGCGGTGCCTGGTCGGTGGACGAATGGGCGGAAGCGCGGATCGCGCAGGCGTTCGGCGTGCGCGTGCCCGCCGAGCTCAACGATCTCGCCCGGCGCGTCGGACACGAGGCGAATGTCTTCGTCCAGGAGTTTCATGTGCCGGTGGGGCGGATGGTGGATGCCGACGGGCGCACCTGGTTCGACGCGGGCCGCAGGCTCATCGCCCACTGGCTGGTGCGCGAGCAGATCAAGGCCGGGTACGGCCGCGAGGACGGCGTGCGGATGCAGCGGGCGCTGGCGTGGGTGATGGCCCGGCATGTCGACGGGTCGATCCCGAGATCGGTGATGGACGGCAGCGCCGCCGCGGCGTGGGATCCGCAGCGGAACACGCTCGACGGGGTCCCGGCCTCCGGTCCCCCGGTGGGGCCCGAGCGCTACCGGCAGTGGCTCGCCCATCGCGGACTCGCCGAGCGCTTCGACGCGATCCACCCCGACCACCCCACCGCCATGGCCCGCAAGTTCGACCTGCAGCGGGAGATCCCCGAGGCCGAGGTGGAGCGGCTCCTCGTGGAACTGCTGGAGGCGCCGGTGCGGCGCGATCTCGCGGCCCTGCTTCGGCGCCGCATCGGGCGCCCGCTCGAGGCCTTCGACATCTACTTCGAGGATCTCGTGGAGGGCGGCGACGCCGCCGAACTCGACGCGGCCGTTCGCGCCCGATTCGCCGACGAGCGCGACTTCCAGCGCAGGCTCCCCGAGGTGCTCCGAGGGCTGGGCTTCTCCGACGAGGACGCGGACTTCTTCGGAACGCGCGTGCGGGTGGAGATCGCCAAGGGTGCCGGTCACGCCATTCGCCCGGGACTCACCGAGTACGGGGCGTGGCTGCGCACGAGCCGCCTGGAGCACGAGCTCGGCTGGGACGGATTCGACACCGCGATGCACGAGCTCGGCCACAACCTGGAGCAGCTCGTCTCCACGTTCCATGCGCCGCGGCCGAGCCTGCGGGGCGTGCCGAACACCGCGTGCACCGAGGCCTTCGCGTTCCTCTATCAATCGCTGGGACGGCGCGTGCTGGGGCTCGAGGATCCGGCGCAGGCGCGGCGGCAGGCGGACCTGGATGCGCTGCAGACGATGCTCGCCGCATGCCAGATCGCCGGGCCCAGCCTGCTCGAGCTGCAGGCGTGGCGCTGGCTCTACGAGCATCGCGACGCCCGCCCGGAGGCGTTCCGCGACGAGGTCATGGCCATCGCCGATCGGCTCTGGAGCCGCTTCTACGAGCGCGACTTCGGGCCCGACCCCTACCGGCTGCTCGCCGCGTACCAGCACATGATCGCCCACCCGCTCTACCTGGCCGACTACGCGCTGGGCCACATCATGAGCCACCAGATCCGCAGCCACATGCGCGGCCGGGATCTCGCCGCGGAGACGAAGCGCATCGCCTCCATCGGCCGGGTCACCCCCGATCTCTGGATGCGCCGCGCGGTGGGTTCGCCGGTGAGCGCCGCGGCGCTGGTGCGCGACGCGGAGGACGCGCTGCGCCGAGTGTCGTGAATCCCTCGACGGTGCCGCCGGTCAGGTAGAATCGCACCATCGCAGCACGCGTAGCTCAGCTGGATAGAGCATCGGTCTTCGAAGCCGAGGGTCGCAGGTTCGAATCCTGCCGCGTGCGTTGAGGTCAGCGCCGTTCCGCGGGCGGCGCCGGCTCCGGCGCGTGCTCCGTCGCGGCGTCGGGCGCCTCGTCGGAGGCCGGGTCCGGCGCGGGGCGCTCGCACTCGTCGATCACGCCGTTGCCGTCCTGGTCCCGGGCCCGTCCATCGGCGATCTCCTCGTGATCCGGGATGCCGTTGCCGTTGCAGTCGCGGGCGCAGGCGTCCACGAATTCGTTGCCGCGCCCCTCGGTGATCGAGCCGCCGAGATTCGAGTCCCTGGCGCCGCAGAAGCGGGTCCAGCGCACCTCGGCGAGGGCGCCGTCGGAGAGGAGCGACCACGCGGATCCCGCCGAGTTGGACTCGAAGGCGCAGCGCTCGATCCGCGCCCCTCCGTGCCGCAGGTAGACGGCGCCGCCGGCCTCGCCGCTCCCGTTGGCGATGAACTCGCTGTCGATGACCGTGAGGTCGCTGGAGTCGGCGAAGATCGCACCGCCCCAGGCCCCCGAGGTGGTGCGATTGTCCAGGAAGCGGCTGCGGGCGATCATCGGGCCGCCGCCGCGCGCATGGATGGCTCCGCCCGCGGTGAGGGCGCGGTTCCCTTCGAAGCGGCACGCCATGATCACCGGCGAGGAGTTGATGGACTGGAGGCCCGCGCCGAAGGGCGTGGCGCGGTTGCCGATGAAGTCGCACTCGTCCAGGAGGGCGCGGCTCTCCACCAGCACCACGCCGCCGCCGTCATGATCGATGAAGCGGCATCGGGCCAGCAGCGGATCGCAGCCCTCCACCAGCAGGCCCGATCCGTCCGCGCCGCGCCCGCCTCGGATCGTGAGTCCCTCCAGGCGCGGCTCGGGACCGAACGCCGCAGCGCGGATCGCGATCACGGGTCCAGCAGCGCCGCCCCCGTCGATCACCGTGGCCTCCGCGCCGTCCCTCGACCGCAGCGTGACCGCCTTCCCGCGGATTCGGAGCGTGCCCTCGTAGGTGCCCGGGGCGATCTCGATCACGGCACCCGGCGCCGCCCGGTCGATGCGCTCCTGGATCTCCCGGGCGCTGCGAACCGGCCCGCCGATGGCGCCGCCGGCGTCGCGCCGAGCGGATGCACTCGAGCCCGGCCATTCCAGGTCGGCGAACGAGCCGCGGATGGAGACGCCCAGGTAGAAGATGGTGGCGATCACGAGCAGCGAGAGAGCCGAGACGATGGCCTCCGGCGGAATGCCCGCGCGGCGTCGCTCCACGGCCTCGGATGCGACACCCCACGACTTCTCGCGTGGCGCAAGAACACCACGACGGTCTTTCTCCCTCTCGGGACCGTCGTGGTTCGGGTTCTCCTCCCGGTGAACTCCCCCGGAATCCCCCCGGCCTCCTCCCGCCTCCGCCCCGTTGATGCTCGTCGAACGCCCTGAAGTGTCCGTTCCCGCCATGGCGAGTCAACCTCCTCGGCCGGGATTCCGGCCAATCGGGCCGGGCAACCCGTCCCGATGGGCTGGATCGGCGTTCGGCCACGCTCCCTGAAGCCCCCGCTCCGAGGAGAACGCGATCGGTAGGCTCGATGTCGTGCTGGCGCGACGGTGGTTCCCGGCGCTGATCCTGGCGGTCTGTGCCGCGTGCGCGGGCTGCGCCGAGCGCGAACAGAAGTTCGACATCGTTCCCGGTCCCATCACGATCGGCCTGATCTGGCGACATGCCGGCGACGATCCGTGTGCGCCCGGCGCCGCCCAGTGGGCCTGCATCGACGAATTGCTCGTCTCGTACCGCCGCGACTACGAGGATCTCCTCCGGCGGGAGGCCGAGCCGCTGCTGGCGACCCTGCGCGACCAACCCGCGAATCGATGGCGGCGCGACCTGCAGCTCATGGAGCGTCTCGTGGCCCGCCAGGGGGTGCTGCTGCACGAACTCAGGCGGCTCGACGACGGCTTCTTCGGCGCGCTGCCCGGATGCGGCGCCGAGGCGGCGCTCGTGGCGCGGCTCCGAATCGAGCGCACGATCGAGGTGCGCCGCCAGGTCATCGAAGGTCGCGGGCCCGCGCTCGTGGATCTGCGCGAGATGGTCTCGGCGTCCGACCGGCGCCAGCCCGCCGTGGTCGCCGTGCTCGACGAGTACGCGTCCCAGCTCGCCGAGCTGCTCGGAGGGTTGGTGGAGAGCGAGCGGGGCCGGCTGGTGCGCCACCGCCGGGCGCTCGAGCGCCTCGAGGCCGAGGCGGGCGCCGCCGGGACGCCTCCCGGCGAACAGGCGGAGCGCGACCGCGAGGCGAAGGCGGAGGAGGAGGCGGCCGTGCCGGTGCGGCGATCGATGGCGAGGCTGCTGGATCTGAACCTGGCGACGCTGGAACGCCTGCGTCCCCTGCTCTCCGACGAGGCGGCCGAGGCCCTGGCCACCGCCGCGCGCCACGCGCTGGACGAGGGTCGCGGAGGCACCGGCGGCGACCCCGCCACAATCTGGCAGGTGGAGGTGGTGACCGAAACGGCGGCGATCGGGGAGGACCGGCGGCGCGCGCTGCTCGATCGCCTGGCGAGCTTCCGGCAGCGCGACGCCCTCCTCTCCGAACGCCTGGTGCAGGCGATGCGGAGCGGCAGCGCGATTCCCGTGGGCGACCCGCGGCGCGCGGAGCGCGACGCCCTGCGCAAGGAGCTCATCGGCGAGGCGCTCGCGTGCCTCCCCGAGGGAATGCGCGAACCGCTGGCGTCGATCCGCAACCTGGACGACGCGGCGAAGACCACCCTCCTCCGCACCATGGCCCCCGCCGCCGCCGATCGCCTGATGGCGCGGATGCCCGCGAGTCTTCGTTCCGGGCCGCCGGAGGAGGATCCCTTCCCGTCCCGGCCGGACGAGATGAACCAGGTCTTCCTGCCGCCGCCCGCCGACGAGCGCTGGCTGGCCTCGGTGATGGATCGGCTGGAACTCTCCGCCGAGACCCGCGCCGTGGCATCCCAGCTCTGGCGCGACGACGCGGCGAACGCGCTGCGGGCCCTCGAGCCGCTCCACGGCGCCACGAAGGCCGCCGAGTCGCAGATCGGCCCATCGCTGAGCGATCCCGCCAGCGCCCGGCGCGCCATCGACGCGTACTTCTCCGCCATCGATCGCGAGCGCGAGGTGATCGCCGTGGCGGAGGATCGTTTCCTCGACTCGCTCGCCTCGATGCTTCCCGACGACTGGCACGGCCGCGTGGAGCGGCTGCGACGCGAGCGGAGGATCGCGCGCGAACGCATCGACTGGCGCTTCATGCCCTTCGGCGACCGGATGGGCTTCGGACCGGAGGCGGCCTTCGGCGCCGTGGATGCGGTGGCCCGGGCGGACCTGGACGACGAGGAGCGCGAGCTGGCGGAGAGCGTGCTCGACGCGCGACTCGCGGAACTGGCGGATGCCGCGGTGGCCTTCCGCGCCGCCGGGGTGGGCGCCATCCGGCGCCTCGTCGTGGCCTTCGCCCGCGGGCCGGAGGGAGGCGACGCGGAGGAACGCCTCCGGGCGGCGATGCCGTCGATCGCCGGGGCCACGCGCGAACCGGTGGCGATGCATCGATCGCTGCAGCGCTCCGCGCTCGAGGAGATCGCCTCCGCGCTGGGCGAGCGCGGGTGGCGGATCCGGGCCTCCTGGCGCCGGCTGGTGGCGCCGGAACTCTTCCTGGACGACGCGACCATCGAGCAGGCCTGCGCCGCGGCGACATCGCGATCCCGCGGCGACGAGGCGCTCGAGACGCGCCTCCGGGATCGGATCCGGCTCTTCGAGGTGGAACTCGACGAGGTCGAGGAGTCGGTGATGGCGGCGCGCCGGTCCACGGTCATCGACGATCCGCCCCGTCGGCGGCCGGACATCCAGGAGCGACTCCGCTGGTGGCCGCTGCTCTCGTCGACGCTGATCGCCCGGCGCGAGACGCAGGCCCGGCTCCTGCGCGACCTGGCGTGCATGACGGGCGATCCGGCGCTGCGCCAGGCGATGCAGGCCTGGTCCGAGCCCTCGCGCGGCTCGGGGCGCTGGGTCTACGACTGATCGCGCCGTCGGGGGCGGCCCGGGCGCGATGGCTCGCGCGGCGGCGCGGGGCCGGGATCCTTCGTCGGCTCGTCCCTCGCCGCCGACTCCTTCTTCCCGATGAGCAGGTAGTTGAAGCCGCGCAGGAAGAAGTTCCCCTCCTCGGCGGCGCGGCGGAAGTTCGACTGGCCGATCTTCCGCGAGTGCCGGGCCACGCAGATGATGTCCACGGGCTTGAAGCGTCGGCGCATCCGGGCGAAGAGTTCGAACCCGATCGGCATGAAGCGGCCGCCCGGCTTCCCTCGCTGCTTGCGGAAGGAGTCGCTCACGAAGATGGCCATGTAGCGCCGGTCGCGGAGCACCCGGTGGAGTTCGCCGATCACCTGGTCCATCGCGTCGAAGTACGCGCGGCCGTCGTCGCCGCCGCCGGCGTCGAGGCGACCGATGCAGTGCGGATCGTCCGAGTAGCGCACATGGGTGGAGTACGGCGGATCCACGAAGGCGAAGTCCGCCACGCCATCCTCCAGCGGCAGGCGCCGGGCATCGGCGCGGAAGATGTCCTGCCGGGATGGCGCCAGGTCGTAGCCGAGCCCGCGGCGCCCCAGGTCGCGCGCCACGTCCAGCGTGGTCCCCGAGCCGCACATGGGATCGACGACGAGATCCTTCTCGCGCGTGTAGCGCGTGAGGAGCTGCCAGATCACCCAGCTCGGCGTGGCGCCGACGTAGTCCTTGTCGCCCTGCATCGAGCGCCGGACGCCGTCGGGCCCGACGGCGTCGTAGTGCTGACTGGGGTACTCCCAGAGCGTGGTCGGCTCCAGGCGGAGCGGCGGGCGCTCGCGGCTCGTGGAACGGCGATGCATGGCGCTGTCCCGCAGGCTAGTCCGCGTCCCCGAAGGCCGCACGGGCCGGGAACGCGGGCGCCGAGGAGACCCCCGAAGCGCCGCGGCCCGCGCGCTGCGCGAAGGGTGGCGGGCGACTCCGCGGCGTCATCGGTCTATACTCGGGCCGTGCTGCGCCGCGGCTCCGCCATTCTCGCCCTGATCCTGCTGATCGCGGGTGTGCAGGGAGCGCGCTGGGTGCACCAGTCGGTCTCCCACGGCACGGGTTGCGAACATCACGCGTGCAGCGAATCCCGCTGCAGTCAGCACGCCGCGCCCGATGCCTCGCCGGCCGGAACCGAGGCGTCGTCGGCGTGCAGCCACGGCGGCGCGCCGGCACCCGATCGCCCTGCTCGGAACCTGCCGTGCGATTCCGGCTGCCCCACCTGCGACCTCCTGGCGCTCGGCACGAGCGCCATCGCCGACCCTCCTGCCCTGTTGCTGACCGAGCACGGCTCGGTCGTGCAGGCGGCGATTCCCGAGCGCACGATCTCCGGCCTCGGCGTGATCGAGTCGATCCGGGCTCGTCCTCCGCCCGCGGCGTGATCCATCCGGATTCGGTGCGCTGACCAGCGACGGGCCCCGGCCCTGCGCCGGTCGGCGCATGGACCACACGCCACGGAGGAGGCGCCCATGCTTCCATGCCCTCTCCACGGTCCGCGCGGATCGCCTGTGCGATCCGCCGGGTTCACCGTGATCGAACTGCTCGTCGTCGTTGGAATCATCGCGGTCCTTTCCAGCCTGCTGCTGGTGGGACTCCGGGTGCTGGCCGTCGGTGCCCGGACCAGCAACTGCCTCTCCAACCTGAGGCAGCTTTCCTACGCCCACACGGCCTACTCCAACCTGTATCGGGAGTGCTTCGTGGACGTGGGACTTCCCCACGGCGGCTTCGGCGATCCCGCACGCTCCTTCGTGACCACCCTCCTGGACTTCGGCATCGACACCGGGACTCTGCGCAGCCCGCTCGACCTGAGTCCGCACTGGTCACCGGAGCTGGGCGAGGGGGCTCCGGTGGCGGTGATCGACGGACAACCGCTCTTCCGTCGCACGAGCTACGGAATGAACAACTACCTCTCCCGCTCCTACTCCCCCGCGCTGGCCACCGGCGGCACGCCCGCCGACCGACTCTCGCGCGTGGGACGACCGAGCGAGGTGATCTGTTTCGGATTGATGGCCGAGCGCGGCGCCTACGCCTCATCGGACCATCCGCACGCGGAGATCTGGGGCGCCGTCTCCAACCCGGCGCTCCTGGCCGCCACCCAGCTCTCCATCAACGCCATCGACCGGAGCAAGCCCTCCGGTTCATCGCGATCGAATTGGAGCTGGCTGGACGGACATGTCTCCAGTCTCACCTTCGACGAGGTCTTCCAATCCTCGACGGAGAACCGTTTCAACCCCGGGCTCTGAGCGCCACGGCGCTCGACGAGCCCTGCACGCACACCCCATTCCGGCCATGGGCCGGAGGATGAACATGACCACCATTGCCATGACGATGCATCGAACGCCCGCCCGCAACTCCCGCGCGGCGGAGCATGCCCGACCCCGTTCCTTCCCCTCGCCCCGCCCGGCGCGAGCCGCCGGCGCCATCGCGGCGCTCGTCGTCTCGCTCCCCGCCTTCGCCCATCATGAAGGCGATGTGGCGGTGGCGCTGATCGACGGCACCATCACCACGATGGCCGTGGGCCGCGGCGGCGCCGTCCCCCACCTCGTCTTCACCGGGCTCCTCGGTGAGTTCGGCATCCCCGGCGGGGGCGCCGAGCCGGGATTCGACGCCGAGCCCGGCTCCTTCACCCCGGGCACGAAGGTGGGATTCGACTTCGAGGATGCGCTCAAGGTGTGGACCGGCGCCGGCTTCGCGAACACGGCGGCCGATCCGCTCCTGGGCGAGCGGATGAGCATGACCTACACGCCCTTCACCGTCACGAGCGGAGCGGGCCCGGAGACCGGCATCTCCCTCGACGTGCTGCCTTCCGGCGAGTGGCACTACCACTTCGTCTTCGAACTCCTCCCCGCGGACGGGGCCTCCGAGCCGCTGCCGGGCGCGTACCTGCTCACCCTCTCGCTCCACTCCGACGATCCCGAGGTCTCCGCCAGCGAGCCGTTCTATCTCCTCTTCAACCACGGCCTGGACGAGGTCGAGTTCGCGGAGATCGTGGAGGCCGCCGAGGAGGTCCTCCTCGGGCCCAAGTGCAGCGCCGACTTCAACGGCGACGGCGTGGTCAACGGTGACGACCTGGGCTCGCTGCTGGGTCAATGGGGCCCGTGCGAAGGCTGCCCGGCCGATCTCAACGGCGACGGCGCGGTGGACGGCAACGACCTGGGCACGCTCCTGGGCGCGTGGGGTTCGTGCTGAACGATGCGGCCGGGCGGGGTGCACGGGGCACCCCGCCCGGCGCTAGCGCAGATCCTGGAAGACGCCACGGAGATCGGGGACGGCGGGCAGCGCCCCGATCTCCGTCATCTGGGCGGCGAGCGTGCGCCAGCGCTCCTCGTCCATCGAACCGAGACCGTGATCGCGCGTCCACGCCGTCTCGATGAAGGGATGCTCCTTCGCGGCCGCACGATTCATCGCCTCCAACGACATGGCCGGGTTCAGCTCGGCGATGCGCGGGTTGTAGCGGGCCGGATCGGCCAGGTACGACGCCCAGCCGCGCCGCAGGGCGCGGACGAATCGCTCGGCGAGATCCCGCCGCTCGGTGAGCATCGACTGGCGCACCGCCACCACCGCGGTGTACGGGTCGTAGCCGCTGCCGGCGAGCGGGAAGACCTTCACCGGAGTCCCGGCGAGCTCCATCTGCACGGGCTCGGCGCTGATGAAGCACTGCTGGGCCATCCGGGGATCGCCGGCGAAGATGGCCAGCGCACCCTGGTAGGAAACGAGCTTCAGCTCCTTGCCTCCGTAGCGCCGGTTGAGGAAGGTCACGTAGGGCAGACCGGGCTCCACGGCCACCGTCGAAGCGCTCTTCCAGAGCGCCTCGAGCGAGTCGATGGGATTCGAGGCGTGCAGCATCATGCCCACCGGGCTCGTCTGGAAGGTGGCGTAGATGGCGGTGATCTCGCCTCCCTGGCGCCGGATCTGCAGCACCTGGTCGGCGCTCACGATGCCGAAGTCGCAGGCGCCGGCGGCGATGAGCTGCGGCGTGGAGACGCCCGCGCCGCCCTTGATCACCTCCAGGTCGATCCCCTCCTTCGCGAACTCGCCGTCCTGCAGCGCCGCGTAGATCCCGCCGAACTCGGGCTCGGGAACCCAGTTGAGCTGGAGGCGGACCTTCGTCGGCGGACCGCCGCCGCCCGCGCCCGCGGAGGGAGCGCCCCCGCGCCCGTCGCAGGCCGCCAGCAGCGGCAGCAGGCACGCGATCACCAGCGCGGCCGCCGAGGACGACGCGTGCCAGCGCCGCAGGATGAGCCATCCGACGAATCCCACCATCGCGAAGAGGATAAGCCCGACCACCGCCGAGAGCGCGATCGCGGCGAAGACGAGATCGGCGCGACCCTCGCGCATGGCCGCCAGGATCACCACGCCCAGCGGGGCGCGGTCGCCCGCGTAGCCGGAGACGAACTCGCCGACGATCGTCCCGATCAACGCGAGGCCGGCGGCGAT
Organism: uncultured Isosphaeraceae bacterium; assembly: GCA_964610365.1. GTDB lineage: Bacteria > Planctomycetota > Phycisphaerae > Phycisphaerales > SM1A02 > VGXK01. Next base: position 520 of record CAZSVT010000083.1, on the reverse strand, counting down.
GCGCAGGCCCGTCACGATCTGCGGCATCGCCGCGGGAAGACCGAGCTTCCACCAGGTGACGAATCGGCCGGCGCGCGAGATGGCGAAGAGCTCGCGCCATCCCGGATCGACGGAGCGAAGTCCGTCGAGCGTGTTGGCCAGCACCGGGAAGACGGCGACGATGGCGCTCGCCGCCACGGTGGCGCCGAGCCCGTAGTGGAACCAGATCACCAGGAGCGGCGCCACGGCCACCAGCGGCACCATCTGGAAGAGCGTGGCGAGCGGATAGAAGCCCCGCTGCAGGAACGGCGAGATGGAGAGGACGCTTCCGAGCAGCACGCCCATGACGGCGGCGGCGGCGAAGCCCAGCGCGGTGCTCGCGGCCGTGCGCAGCGTGGCCCCCAGGAGCATCTCCGGCGACCCGGCGACGGCGCGGAGGAGATCGATCGGACCGGGCACGAGGTAGGCCGGCGGCTGGAGGATCCGCACCCCCGCTTCCCACAGGACGAGCATGGCCAGCACCACGAGCGCCGGCGGCGCG
>CAZSVT010000082.1:3781-11614 GCA_964610365.1 uncultured Isosphaeraceae bacterium | reverse complement strand
GCGCCGTGTTCGCGGCAGAGCGACTGGATGAGATCCATGGCGGCGGCCGCGTTCGCCGGATCCAGGCTCGCGGTCGGTTCGTCGGCCAGGACGATGGCCGGTCGCGCGGCCAGGGCGCGGGCGACCGCCACGCGCTGCTGCTGGCCGACGGAGAGTTCGTCCACCGGCGCGTCGTCGCGCTCGATGCCCAGGGCCCGCAGGAGATCGGCCGCCCGCGAACGCTGCACGGCGCGCGGCTCGTGCACCGCCAGGAGCGCCGCCTCCACGTTCTCGCGCGCCGAGAAACCGTGCAGCAGGTTGAAGGTCTGGAAGATCATCCCGATGCGCCGACCGCGCAGGAGGTCGCGGGCGGCGCCGCGCAGCGCGGTGATCGCGTCGCCGGCCACGCGGATGGAGCCGGCGTCGGGTTCGAGCAGGCCGGCCGCCAGGGCCAGCAGCGTGCTCTTGCCCGAGCCGGAGGGGCCCGCGAGCAGCACCTGTTCTCCGGGGGCCACGGCCAGTCGATCGACGGAGAGCGCGAAGCCGCCGTCGGCCCCGCCGTGCCGGAACCGCACCGATTCGAAGTCGAGGGCCGTGCGCATCGGAGCGGATGGTAGTCCGGTTGGCGCCGGCGGGACCTCAGGCCACGTCGGCCAGTCCCAGCGCCGCGCCGTACGCCGCGAGGAGCCGGGTCCGAAGGAGCGCCGCCTCCGGCGCCCGAAGGTCGGGATCGCGCTCGATCCACTCGCCGGCGTCGCGCCGCGCCAGTCGCAGCAGCTCGCCGTCGCGGGCGAGGTCGGCCACCAGGAACGGCGGAAGCCCCGACTGCCGCGCCCCGAAGAGTTCGCCCGGCCCCCGGAGACGCAGATCGATCTCCGCGATCTCGAAGCCGTCGTCGGTCCGCGCGATGGCGTCCAACCGCTCCTGCGCCTCGGGCGTGGTGGGGTCGGCGATGAAGACGCAGAGGCTGGGCTTCTCGCCGCGCCCGATGCGGCCGCGCAGCTGATGGAGCTGCGCCAGGCCGAAGCGGTCGGCGTGCTCCACGATCATCATCGTGGCGTTGGGGATGTCCACGCCCACCTCGATGACCACCGTGGCCACGAGCGCCGCGATCGCTCCGCGCCGGAACTGCTCCATCACCCGGTCGCGCTCCTCGAAGCCCATGCGGCCGTGGACCATGCCCAGCGGGAGACCCTGGAAGGGACCGCCGGAGAGGAACTCGAGATGGCTCGAGACATCCTTGAGCCCGGTGTCGCTCTCTTCCACGGCCGGCACCACCACGAAGGCCTGCTCGCCCTTCTCCAGTCGCGACCGCGCATACGCGTAGACCTCCGGCGACTTGACGCTCCCCACGAAGCGCGTGAGCACCGGGCGACGGCCCGGCGGGCGCCCGCGCAGGATGCTCACGTCGAGATCGCCGTAGAGCGTCATCCCCAGCGTGCGCGGAATCGGCGTCGCCGTCATCACCAGGACATGCGGCGCCACGCCCTCGCTCTTGCGGCGCACCGTGGCCCGCTGCTGCACGCCGAAGCGGTGCTGCTCGTCGATCACCGCCAGCGCCAGGCTGCGGAAGCGCACGCTCGGCTCCAGCACGGCGTGCGTGCCGACCACGATGCCCACGCGACCTTCGGCGATCGCCTCGACGGCCCGCTGCCGCGCCGCCGCGCCTCGGCCGGCGGAGAGGAGTTTCACCTCCACTCGGCTCATCGCCAGCATCGAGCGCAGTCCGCGGAAGTGCTGCTCGGCCAGGATCTCCGTGGGCGCCACCAGCGCCGCCTGGTGTCCGTGCGCCACCGCCAGCAGCATGGCGAAGAGCGCCACCAGCGTCTTGCCGCTGCCCACATCGCCCTGGAGGAGCCGATTCATGGGCTGGCTGCGGGCGAGATCGGAGGCGATCTCGCGGACCACCGTCTCCTGGTCCTCGGTGAGACGGTGCGGCAGGCGGGCGCGGATGCGTTCGTCCACGATCGGCGTCAGGGGCAGCTCCGGGGCGCGACCCGCGCGGCGGAGCTGGGCACGCTTCATCATCACGCCCAGTTGGAGGAGGAGCAGCTCGTCGAAGGCCAGGCGCCGTCGAGCCGCGGCCGCCTCGCTCTCGTCGGCGGGGCGATGGATGGCCCGCCACGCCCACGCCAGCGCCGGAAGTTCCCTCGAGCGCCGGTAGTCGTCGGGGAGCGGATCCCGCGCGTGCGCCAGGCAGGGTTCGAGCACCGCCACCACGGCCTGCTCGATCCGGGCGCTGGTGATCGACTCGCTCGCCGGATAGATCGGGCGCAGCCGCTCCGCCCGCGCGGGCGGCTCCGGGCCCGCGACGATCGGCTCCCAGGAGGGATTCACCATCTCCAGGTACGCACCGCGCCGCTTCGCCCTGCCCTGGGCGATGCCGCGCGTCCCCGGGCGCAGCTTCTTCGACATCCAGGGGGCGTTGAACCAGACGAGGCGCATGGTGCCGGAGGCATCCTCGAGCGTGGCCTCGACGCGCGGCCTCGGACCGCGCGCGGCGCGGCTGGCGGCGATCTCGCCGCGCACGCTCACCAGGGCGTCGGCGCCGGGCGCGTCGGGGACCAGCGCGGCGCTCTCGGCGATGGTGCGCTCGGGGCGCTCGAGCTCGTAGCGCATCGGGACATGGTGGACCAGGTCGGCCGCGGTGCGCAGGCCGAGCTTCGCCAGCGCACCGGCGGTGCGAATCCCGACTCCCGGCACCTCCACCAGCAGCGACTTCGGAGTGATCGCGCCCTCCGTCATGGGCGGTCCGTACTATACGGGCGTGGCTCGACGCCGCTTCGATCCGTCGCTGGCACGCGGGGGGCTCTTCCCGGAGCCGGCGGCCGCTGCGTCTCCATCGGCGGCGCCCGCGCCTCCCGCCGCGCCGTCGGCGCCTCCATCCGGCGGGCCGGAGTCCGCGGGCGACGGCGGCGCCGCGGAGCGCGACCTCACCGTCTCCGACGCGGCGCAGCTGGTGGACGAGGCGCTGGTTCGCGGCCTGCCGCGACCGATGGGCGTGGTGGGCCAGGTGAGCAATCTCTCCCAGCGGACGCATCGCTACTTCAATCTCAAGGACGAGCGCAGCGTCATCCAGTGCGTCATGTGGGCCAGCCGGGCGGCGCGGGCCCCGGAGATCCGCGAAGGCGACGAAGTCCGCGTCCGCGGCGCGTTCTCCTTCTACGCGCCGTCGGGGAAGACCTCCTTCATCGTCGACGCCCTGGAGACGCGCGGACTCGGATCGCTCGAGGCCCGCTTCCGCGCCCTCTGCGAGGAACTGCGGGCGCTTGGCTGGTTCGACGAGTCCCGCAAGCCTCCGCTGCCGCTGCTGCCGCGGCGCATCGCCATCATCACCAGCCGCGCCGGGGCCGCGCTGCAGGACTGCCTGCACGCCGCCGCCGCCCGCGCGCCCTTCGTGGGCATCCTGGTGGTGGACGTGCCGGTGCAGGGGGAGGGAGCCGCGGAGCGGATCGCCCGGGCCATCGACGCCGTCGACCGTCGCGCCGCCGAACTCGGCGTCGACGCGATCCTGGTCACGCGCGGCGGCGGCAGTCGCGAGGATCTCTGGGCCTTCAACGAGCGCGTGGTGGCGGAGGCGGCGCATCGCTGTCGAACGCCGCTCGTGGCGGCGATCGGCCACGAGCCGGACGTGGAGATCATCGAACTCGTGGCCCATCGCGCCGCCACGCCCACGCGCGGCATCGTGCTGCTGCTCCCGGACCGGGCGGCGCTGCGGACGCACCTGGATCACCTGCGCGTGCGGCTCTCGCGCGCCGCGGCGCGGCGGCTGGCGGAGTCGGCGCAGCGGCTGGCGTCGCTCGGCCGGCACGATCTGGTCCGCCGACCGGCGGCCGCGCTGCTGGCCGGGCCCCGGGAGGATCTCCGGCGCCTCCGCGAGGCGCTGCGTGCCGCGAGCCGCGAGCGGCTCTCGGAGCTTCGTCGCCGGCTCGCCTCGATCGCGCTGCGGAGCGAGCGCCTGCGACCGGCGGCGCGGATCACCGCGGCGCGCGAGCGGATTCGCCACCTGGCGTGGCGCGCCGGCCGCGCCATCCGCGAGGGGCTGGCGCGACGACGGCAGATCCTCGCCGCGACCGCCCGCCACCTGGACGGCATCGGCCCCCAGCAGGTGCTCGCCCGCGGCTACTCCATCACCCGCGGCGCGGACGGACGGATCCTGCGCCGCGCCTCCGATGCAAGGCCGGGCGATCGCGTCGTCACGCGCCTGGCGGCAGGCGCCCTCGAGAGCGAGGTCCGGTCCGTGCGCTCCGAGGACGACGGCGCGGCGTCGCCCCGGCCGTTGGGTGGCGCGTGACGGACGCGGCGTGGCCGCGGCGGTTGGGTGGCGCGTGACCGGCGCGGCGGCGCCGCCTGCTAGAGTGCTCCCGATGTCGAAACCCTCGAAGTCTTCGAAGACCCAGGGCGCCGGCGACGCGGAGGCGGAGGCCATCTCCGCCATGCGCTACGAGGAGGCGCTGGCCGAACTGGAGTCGCTGGTGGCGCGGGTGGAGGACGGCGAGATGCCGCTCGAGGAGGGCATCGAGGCCCACCGGCGGGCGGTGCTCCTGCTGCGGCACTGCGAAGGGATCCTCGCCGCCGCCCAGGCGCGCATCGAGGAGATCGGCGGGGGTGAGCTCGCCGGAGGCGACGACGCGAGGGCGTGAGGTCGAAGTCCACGGATGGACGAGCAAGCGCTGCTCAACTACTGGTCCCTCGGTCCCGCGCTGGTCTCCGCCGGGTTCGTCTTCGCGTTCGGCGCGTGCGTGGGCAGCTTCGTGAACGTGGTCGTCCATCGGCTGCCGCTGGGGATGAGCCTGATGTCGCCGCCGAGCCGCTGTCCCGTCTGCGGACGCAGGCTGGCCATCCACGAGAACCTTCCGGTGATCGGCTGGTTCCTGTCCGGCGGACGATGCCGCAGCTGCGGCGAGCCGATCGGAATCGCATACCCGATGGTGGAGCTGCTCGTCGGCGCCCTCTTCGCGGCGCTCTACCTGCTCTTCTTCGAGACGCGCCCCGGAGCCGGGTTCGGAGGGGTGACGAACGCCTGGTGGGTCACCCGCGGTCCGCTCCTGGCGTCGCCGGCCTTCATCGCGATCCTGGGGCTGGTGGCGAGCCTGGTGGCGGCCTCCCTCATCGACGCCCGGAGCTACCTGATCCCGATGGAGATCACCACGACGGCGGCGGTCCTCGGATTCGCGGGCGTCCTCGTGCAAGCCCTTGTTCCCGGCGCAGGTCCCGGGTCGACCGGGACTTGGGCGCTGCCGCTGCCGGAGTGGCCGGGCGCCGTGGCGGGGCTCGCCGGGATGGCCGGGCTGGCCGTCTCCTGGATCCTCCTCTGGAGCGGCCGCTTCACGCGCAGCTTCTCCGACTACGAGGAGTACCTGCAGCCGGGCGAAACCTTCGCCGCCTATCCCCACGCCCGCCGGGAGATGGTGCGGGAATTGCTCTTCCTTGCGCCGTGCATCGCCGGGCTGGCCGCGGCGGTCCTCATCGCCGACCGGCTCCCCGACGGCCGGCCGCCGCTCCCGATCGCGGCTCTCGGGGCGTCGAGCCTGGGGTTCCTGGTGGGGGGCGGATCCATCTGGGCCCTGAGGATCCTCGGTTCGCTCGCCTTCGGTCGCGAAGCGGTGGGAATCGGCGATGTCCACCTGATGGCCGCCGCCGGCGCCGTCCTCGGCTGGATCGATCCGCTGGTGGCGATCCTCCCGGCGGTCGTGATCGCGCTCGGCTGGACCATGGGAAGCCGGGGGCTGGCCATCCTCCGCGGGCGATCGCCGAGGGAACTTCCGCTGGGGCCCCACCTGGCCATCGGCACCCTGCTGGTGATCCTGGCGCGCCCCGCATTCGTCGACCTGGGTCGAGTGATCGTCCCCGGCTGGATCGAGCCGGCGCGGCCGGGCCTCTTTACAACGCCGCGCTGATCGGGTGGAATCCGTGCGTGCGGCGGAGCCCGCGCCCTCGGCTGGAGCCGAGTCGATGAACGCCGACGGCGTCAGAAAGGAGTCTGAAGATGAGACGACATGGATGGTGGCTCGTTCCGGTGGCCTGCCTGGCGGCGCTGCTCGGCGGATGCGACAGCGCCCAGAAGGACGAGGTCACGCTCCTCAAGCAGGAGACCGACGATCTTCGCAAGCAGCTCGCCGACCGCAACGCGGCGCTCGAGGCCCTGGAGCGGGAGCGGATGGCGGCGATCGCCCGCGCCGACGCGGCGGAGAAGTCGCACGGCGGCGCGGCGTCCGGCTCGGCCGCGCCCACGGTGGTGGTCGAGAGCGGATTCGAGGGCATCGCCGGGGTGAGCGCCACGCGCGTGGGCAACGAGATCCACGTGGCCATCGAGGGCGACGTGCTCTTCGACAGCGGCAAGACCTCGCTCAAGGATTCGTCGCGCCGATCGCTGGACAAGGTGGCGTCGGTGATCCGCGAGAAGTACCCGGGCCGCGAGATCCGCGTGATCGGCTTCACCGACACCGATCCCATCAAGCGCAGCGGGTTCAAGAGCAACTACCACCTCGGCTTCGATCGCGCCTACGCCGTGCGCGAGTACCTGGTGGGCAAGGGACTGGAAGGGAAGCGCATGTCGCTCTCCAGCTACGGTCCCGACGTTCCGCTGGAGAACAAGGCGAAGAGTCGGCGCGTGGAAGTGGTCGTCATCGGCACCTGAACGAGTGATCGGCGCCGCGGGCGTTCGGGAGCGATCGCTTCCGGACGCTCGCGCGGCGCGCCGCCTCAGAACTTCACGTCCAGGCCTTCCTGTCGGACCTTCTCCAGGAGCAGCTGCGCCTGGCGCAGCACGCTGGAGAGCCGCTGCGCCGCGTCGTTGAGGCTGTTGTAGAGATCGGGATTGCTCATCAGGCGACCCACGGTGCCCTGCCCCTCGCGCGCCTGGCGCATGAGTTCGTTCACCTGGTTGAGCGACGCGGTGAGCTGATCGCTGGCGGTGGTGAGGCTCGCCAGGAGCCTCGGCGCATCCTTCTCCACGCCGTCCAGGATCCGGCCGATGGCGGCGCTCGCCTGCCGGGCGTTGAAGAGCGTGCCGCGCACGTCCTCGCGGAACTGCTCGTCGGCGAGCCACTCCTCGGCCTTGGCCAGCGTGGTCTTCGCCTGGTCGAACGCGCCGCCGGCGCTGGCGATGGCCCCGTCCACCTTGCCCAGCGTCTCGCCGGCGCGCTGGAAGAGTTCCTCCGCCCGGGCGAGCGCGGAGCCGAGCGACTGCAGCGTCGGCTCCATCTTCTTGAGCATGTCGCCGAGCGTCTCGAATCGGCCGGTGATCTCCGAGGGGCTCCGCCGATCGGCCATCACGGTGTCCGCCGGCATGTCCGGGGGGATCACCAGGTCCAGGCGCTGGCCGCCGCCCAGGAGCGACACGCCCACGGCCGCCGTCGCCGTGAGCGGCACCGAAGTCTCCTCGTTGATCATGGCCAGGATGCGCACCGGCGTGGCCGGCTGCGCCGGCTCCAGCGTGATGCGCGTGATGGTGCCGACCACCACGCCGTTGACGGTCACCTGGCTCCCCACGCGCAGTCCGGCGCTCGTGTTCGCGCGCACCACCAGCGGATAGCGCGACTGCATGAGCGAGGCGAGCTCGCCGAAGAGCAGGAGGAGGGCGGCGAAGCCGGTGAGCGCCACCATGCTGCTCACGCCGACCAGGAAGTCTCGCGTTCTCGGTTGCATGCGACGTGATTCGTCAGAGGGAGGTGGGGGCCGTGCCCCGGCGCGGCCGCGCGGGATCAAGTGGGAGCTGCTCGATCCGGAGCAGACCCGAGAGTACGTGTGCTCGATGAACCTCGCGAATTGGCAGCGCGTCTTCGGCCTCACCTGAGCGCCGCGAGCTCGAGCTCGGCGAAAGATCGCCCGAGCGGCGACGATCGTCGAGCC
>CAZSVT010000082.1:0-3771 GCA_964610365.1 uncultured Isosphaeraceae bacterium | reverse complement strand
CCGGCGATCTCCGCCAGTTCCTCGGGAAGCGCCTGTCCCGAGAGGAATCGATGCACCAGCGGATCGGTGCTCTCGCGGAAGTGTTCGGTGGATCCCTGGAGCCGCACGAGCCCGTCGTAGAGCATGACCATGCGATCGGCCAGCTTGAACGCGCTGGCCAGGTCGTGCGTCACCACGATGCTGGTGATGCCCAGGTGTTCGCGCAGCTTGAGCACCAGCTCGTTGATCACGTCGGCGCGGATCGGGTCGAGCCCGGTCGTCGGCTCGTCGTAGAGGACCACCTTGGGCTCCAGCACGATCGCCCGCGCCAGGGCCACGCGCTTGCGCTGGCCGCCGGAGAGGTCGGCGGGCATCTGCCTCGCCTTCTCCGGGAGCCCCACCATCCGCAGCACGCGCTCCACGCGGTCGCCGACCTCCGACTCGTCGCGCATGCCGTGCTCGCGCAGCGGGAAGGCCACGTTCTCGAAGACGGTGAAGGAGTCGAAGAGGGCGCTCTGCTGGAAGAGGAATCCGATCTGACGCCGGAAGGGCCCGAGCTCCACCTCCGAGAGACCGTCGATGCGATGATCCTCGAACCAGACCTGGCCCGAGGACGGCCGCTCGATCACCACCAGGTGCTTGAGCAGCACGCTCTTCCCGCAGCCGGAGGGACCGAGCACCACCGTGGTGCGGCCGCGGTGGAAGTCGATCGAGACGCCGTCGAGGACCTTGAGCCGGCCGAAGGACTTCCGGAGATCCACCACGCGCATCTGCGGCACGGGTGGATCGATGGTCTCCTTCGACGGGTCCATCGGACTATGATCGGCGCGGAGGAGCCCCGCGTGCAAGTCGAGAGCGTCCTGCGCGGCGAGGTGTTCAGCGTCGAGCGGCTCCGATTCACCGACGACGCCGGGCGCCCGATCACGCGACACATCGTCCGCCACCCCGGCGCGGTGGTGGTGCTTCCCGTGCTGGACGACGGCCGGCTGGTGATGATCCGCAATCATCGAGTGGCGGTCGGGGATTGGCTCCGGGAGTTCTGTGCCGGCAAGCTGGAACCGGGCGAAGCGCCGGAGCGTTCGGCCCGGCGCGAGCTGGAGGAGGAGACGGGCCATCGGGCGGAGCGGATGCGGGCCCTCGGGACCTTCTTCACCTCCCCGGGATTCGCCGACGAGCGGATGCACGCCTTCGAGGCCCGCGGTCTGACCCCGGTGCCGCAGCGCCTGGAAGCGGGCGAGCGCATCGAGGTGGAGATCGTGGAGGTCCCGATCGTGGAGCAGATGATCCGCGACGGCCGCATCCAGGACGGCAAGACGATCGCCGCGTTCGCCCTCTGGAGGCTGGCGTCGCCGTGAGCCCCACCGACCGCTGGGACGACGATCGCCCGCAGGGAGGCGGCATCGCCGGCGACTGGCGGAGCACGCAGCCGCGATTCGACGATCCGATGAGCTGGTCGATTCCGATCGGCCACGTGGTCGGGGTCACCGTGCGCGTGCACGCGATCTTCCTGGTGGTGGTGGTCACCTGGCTCCTCAAGAGCCTGATCGCCGATCCGCGCGCGGGCGCGTCGACCCCCTTCGACCTCCCGCACACGCTGGTGGTGATGGGCGCGCTCTTCCTCATCGTGCTGCTGCACGAGTTCGGTCATGTCCTGGCGTGCCGGCGCGTGGGCGGCGACGCCGACGAGATCCTCCTCTGGCCGCTCGGCGGCCTCGCCTCCGTGGATCCGCCGCGCCACTGGAAGGCGGAGCTCTGGACCACGCTCGGCGGGCCGCTGGTCAACGTCGCTCTCTTCGCGGCGGGCGTGGTGGTGCTGGGATTCGGCGTCGACTGGCGTCTCTCCGCGGTGCTTCCGAATCCGCTCAATCCCGTCGGCTTCGCTGCCATGCCGGGGCGCCTCTTCGAGACGATCTTCCTGATCCACTGGATCAACCTGGTGCTGCTGCTCCTGAACCTGCTGCCGCTCTTTCCCCTCGACGGCGGCCGCATCCTGGTGGCGGTCCTCTCGCGCCGGCTGGGATCGATCGCCGCCACGCGCATCGCCTCGCGCATCGGCGTGGTGGGTTCGGCGCTGATGATCGCCGCGGCGCTGGTGCTGGAGAGCTGGGTGCTCGGCGCGATCGCGGTCTTCTGCCTCGCCACCTGCTGGGTGTCGCTGCGCCGGCTCGACGCCGCCGACGCCTTCGAACACGGCGCCGAGGATCCGGAGTCGGCGCGCCAGCGCCTGGCGGCGGAGCGTCGGGCCGAGCGGCGCGCGGAGCACGAGCGTCGCCGTCGCGAGGCCGCGGCGCAGGAGCAGGCGCGCCTCGACGAGATCCTGGCGAAGATCGGCCGCGAGGGTCGGGGCAGCCTCACCTGGTCGGAGCGGCGCTTCCTGCGGCGGACCACGCGTCGGCTCCGGGACGAGTAGAGTGCGCCCGATGGGCCTCTCCGATCGCGACTACATGGGCCAGCGCGGCGCCGAGGGCGCCGGCCGCGCCCGGTTCACGCCGGGGCGCGCGGCCGCCCCGGGTCGGCGACCGAGCGTGACCACCTGGATCATCATCATCTGCGTGGGCGTCTTCGTGATCGACGGCTTCCTGCCGCTCGTCTGGGAGCCGATCGGCATCGAGTGGGCGCCCGGCGTGCGCTTCGATTCGCCGGCGAAGGAGCAGGAGGTCCTCTCGAAGCTCGTGCCCGGGAAGCTCTATGTCCGGGGCGCACCCGGCACGAGGGTGACGAACGGCACGGTGGGGGTGCGGGCGCTCACGGACGCGGCGGGAACGCCGCTGGCCTACGAGGTCTCCCGCGCCGCGCCGCTGCTCAACTCGTACCTGCACTTCTCCACCAGCCGCGCCCTGGTGCAGAAGGCGCCGGACGGATCGCTCCGCGGCTTCGAGTTCTGGCGCTTCATCGGCTTCCAGTTCCTGCACTTCAACGTGATGCACCTGGCGTTCAACATGCTGGGGCTCTGGTTCTTCGGTCCCATCGTGGAGTCGACGCTGGGCGGGAAGCGCTACCTGGCGTTCTATCTCCTCTGCGGAATCTGCGGCGCCCTGATGTACCTGCTGCTCAACGGCGCCGCGATGGTGGTCACGATGTTCTTCGGCGCGAAGGCCGCCGCGATGGCGCCCTTCCTCCTGGTGAACGATCCGGCCACCCCGCTGGTGGGCGCCAGCGCCGGCGTCTTCGGCGTCCTCATGGCCGGTGCGTACCTCGTGCCGCACGCCACCGTGCTCCTCTGGGGCATCATCCCGATGCGCCTCGACACCATGGCCTACGGCCTGGTGGTGGTGGCGCTGCTGGCGGTCTTCTTCGGCTGGACGAATGCCGGCGGCGAGGCGGCGCACCTGGGCGGCGCCATCGCCGGCTTCTACTTCATCCGCCACACGCGTCACCTGCACGGCTTCTTCGACCTCCTCGGCCGCGTCGATCCGACGAGCCGCTCGCGGAAGGCCCGCGCCGCCGGCGAACCGCTGCGCGCCGGCGACGAACGCGCCGTCCGTCCGGTGGACCGGTCGGAGGTCGATCGCATCCTGCGCAAGGTCTCGGAGCAGGGGCTCGCGTCGCTCTCGGCGTCGGAGCAGGAGACGCTGCGCCGCGCGGGCTCGCGCTAGGGACCGCAGGGAACCGCGAGGTGCCGATCCGATTCGAGATCCTTCCCCGCGCCGCCGGATGCGGCGCGTACCGCCCCAGGAACAGCCACGTCCCCGTCAGCAGCAGCACCTGCATGAACCACAGGCAGAGCTGGAACAGGAGTAGCGGATCCGCCCCCGCGGGAATCCAGCCCGTCGCCAGCAGGAAGGTCGCCAG
>CAZSVT010000081.1:0-11642 GCA_964610365.1 uncultured Isosphaeraceae bacterium | reverse complement strand
CTCGGCGATGGCGAGCGGCTGTCCATGGCTGGAGATGGTCACCGTCTCCGGCACGCGGAGCGTCCCGAGGAGACCGTCGGCGCCCGGGATCTCGTCCAACGCAGGCTGGAGATCCCGCAGGAGCACTCGGGCGTGAAGACCGGCCGGACCCCAGGTCAGCGAGGCCGCGGAGCGCCGCACGCCACCGCCCACGCGCTCGCCGTTGACCGTGGCTTCACCGATGAGCTGATGCGGCGACTCATAGCGGAGAAACGCCACGGGCTGCCAGATGGCCACGGCGCGTGCGCTTCCTTCGTGCACGATCCAGTCGACGGTTCTGATCTCCTCGGGAAGGGAGATTCCCTCGTCCACCTTGTCGTCGATGAGCGAGGCGGAGGAGCCGGGGGCGAGGCGCGTCTGTGCAGGGGCGCGGAGCGCGAAGCCGGCCAGGCCCAGGGAGTCGAAGAGGTCGTAGAGATCCTCGGGGTTCCGGAGCCGTGGCGGCGTGGCGGAGAACGAGCGCGCCGAAGCGACCGGCGATGGGAAGGGCGACCGCACGGAGGCGCCGTCCGGGGAGAAGTCCACCCGAAGGGCCTCGGGATTGAGCGGGAAGTCCAGTCGGCGCTGGGCGAGGAACGGTTCGAACCAGTGGGCCCGCAGTTGAAGCGAGTTCGGCTGGGCGAGCGCTCTCCAGTGGATGAGCGCCGGGAAATCATCCTCGGCCGCTCCGGTCCGCTGCGTGCGGTACTCGAATCCGACGCCGCGCCCCAGCGCCTCCTGCCACGCGGCGCCGAGCAGCGCGATGGCGGCCACCGTCGGCTCGTCCGGCCCCCGCAGGAGGAGTTCGTGATGGTCGTAGTCCACTCGCAGCATGGAGAGCGGCTCGGCCCGGCCGCTTCCGGCGATCTCCAGGAGGAAGACCGCCGGCATGAGCGCCGAATCCACCGCGAGCTTGCGGGAGACGAGCGAGCGGCGATCGACCGCGGCCTCCTCCGCCACGCGCGAGTCGAGCATCGACCGCAGCCGCAGGCGGGTGTCCGAGACCGCCGCCAGGTGGAGTTCCCGGAGGGACTCCGTCGGGTCGGCTGGCGGTGGCGCCGCATCATCGCCCGAGGGGCGCCGGGCCGCCGCGCACAGCAGGCTGCACGCGACGAGTCCGGCGACCGCCCGGAACGAGCGCGACGGAAGCATGCCCAACTTCGATCGCCGCATGGTGACTACCTCCGTGGATCCTTCACGCTCACTGGACCCACATCCGAATGTGGCCGAGCGCCTCGAACGCCACGGCGCCGCCCGACGCGAGCGAGCCGACGCCGACCACGACCGTGCTTCCCGAGGCGCGCTTCGTGAAGGCCTTGTTGGTGAAGGCGCAGTAGGTTCGATCGGGCTTCACCGTGAAACTGGCGGTCCCGGTGGCGCTGCCCACCCCGCTGGTCTCCCATGCATCGAGCTTGGAGCAGGAGCCCTGCACGCTCACGGACTCGACGGAAACCATGGCGCCGATGTTGCCGCTGAGCTTGACGGTGCTGCTGGCCGCGTTGAACTGCGCCTGGGCGATGATGCTGTGACCGAACTGGGCGCTGGCATTGCCCAGGGAAGAGCAGGAGCCGGCGACGCTGGAACTGGCGCTGGCGGAACAGCCCATGCTGGCGGTGGTGGAGACGCCCACCGCCTGGGTGGCGGTTCCCATCGCGGCGAGCGAGACGGCGCGAGGGCACGCCGGAGTCAGACCTTCCCAGTACTGCGCCTCCGCGAAGGAGAAGGACGAACGCCCGGTGCTGGAGGTGGCTCCCGTGCTGCATCCGAAGAAGCAGGGGCTGGTGCCGCCACCCTTCACATGCGCGAGCGCGGAGCTGGGCGTGGCGCGGAAGTTGCGGTAGATGTCGAAGAGTCCGGACGCCTTGGACTCCTCGAAGGGAACAGGCGGATCGATCTGCGTGCTGGCGACGCCCTGCACCCAGGCGCCCGGCCCGCACGGACAGAGGATCGCTGGCGCGCTCGGGCCGCCCTCCGGGGAATCTCCACTGTGGCTCGGGAGGAGATCGCAGGGCATCTCGGAGTACGGGCAATCCGGCGGCGACGGCGGCCCACCGAGTCCGCCGGGTGGCGGCGCAGCGCCGGCCTGCGAGCCGCCGATGGAGCCCATCACCAGAAGCGACCATGCGAGCGCCCAGGCCGCGGCGGGCACTCCCCGCACGACGGCCGCTCCGCGGCGCTCGAGTCGACCCACCCCACCATGCTCATTCACGAATTGATCCATGCGACACCCCCGGTTCGAGTTCGCCGTGGCGACGCAACACGCGACGCGCGGCACGGCGAGTGCGACGCAACCTAGCGGCGTCCACTTCGTCGTCGCCGTCGTGCTGCTCTTTTTCCGAGTCGCGAATGGGCGGACGAGGCGGACATCGCGGATGGCGAGGACCGCGCGTCCGGCGGGCACGATGTCGCGGACCGATGCGCCGGGTTCGGTCGCCACAGCGCGAGCGCCGTGGCGCTCGGATCCGTTCCGGCCCGAATGAAGGAAACGCCCGGAGGCGGACTCGAACCGCCGACCTGCCGCTTAGAAGGCGGCTGCTCTATTCCAACTGAGCTATCCGGGCCACTCCTCGTCCGAAGCGTCGTCGGCGTCCCGCGATCCGGGCGCCATCGCGTCGGCGCTTCGGCTGGCCCGCGTCCCTGCGTTCGGGAAAGGCCAGCGGAACCAGTCTACGCGCGATCGATGGCATCCTCGACGGGATCGTCGGCCGCGCGATCGGCCGCTTCGACGCCGCCGAACTCCGCCGCGATGCGATCGCGGTGGAATCGCGTGGCCGCCACCGCGATGTTCCTCAGCAGTCGCAGCCGCCGATGCTCCGGGCTGGAGAGGGCCGGAGCGCGGATCGTCTCGTTGACCGGCAGATCGTCGAGCTCCCCCACGCGGAGCCTTCCGTCGCGGAGCGAGCGCCGACGGCACTCGAGCAATCCCCAGCCGGCGGGGAGATCCCGCGGCGCGACCAGCCCCGTCGGCGCCGCCAGGTAGAGGCGATCCGCGAGTCGATATCTCGCCAGGAGGCAGAACTTCGTGTGCCCGTGCAGCTCGCGGTCCACCTTCTTCAGCGAGAGCAGCACGCGCCGATACGCCGCCAGCCGGCTCTCCTCGAAGCGCCATTCCTCGCACTCCACGAAGAGGCTCGAACCGGTCACGCGAAGCTGGGGCTCGTACCGCTTGACCAGCGTCTCTTCGATCTCGCTCCGGCGCGCTCGGAGCCGTTCCCGCTCGCGCAGGAGATCGTCGCCGCGGGCGTCGTCGCGGAGGAAGTCGGCGCGGCTCTGCTTGCACTCCGCGATCACCGTGCGGGCGCTCCGCATGCCCCCGCGCGCCGGCTGCTCGGGTCGAACGGAGCCGCTCCAGAGCGTGCTTCGGCTGATCCGCGAGTCACGCCGCTCGAAGGGCTCGTCGCCGCATTCGCCCCAGGCGGCCACATCCACGCGGAACCGGGCGATGGGGCACGCGACCTCCGTGGCCATCGCCACGCAGCCGATTCGCGTGAGGAAGGCCATCGCCAGCGTCTTCAACTCCCTGTGATCGACGGTTTCCACCGGGGAAGAGTCTAGGTGGGGGAGATGGGATCCCCGCGAGTTTCGATAGGCTGACACCGTTGTCGGCAAGGAGAAACTGCATGCAGGCTTCGTCACGACTCGCCGCGATCTGTTCCAGCGTCTGCTTCGCGATCACCATCTCCGCGTGCGATCGCCCGCAGCCCGCGCCTGCGCCGCCAGCTGCGGCGCCGGCCCCTGCTCCCGCTCCCGCAGCGGCGCCCGCGCCCGCGCCGGCCACCGCGCCGGCTGCGCCCGCTCCGGCCGCCACTCCATCGCCCAGGAGTGACGCGACGCCCGCCCCCGCCCCAGCGCCGAAGGGGGAGGCAGCGCCCCCGGCGGCACCGAAGGGCGACGCGCCGGGAGCGGCCGCACCAAAGAGCGACGCGCCGGGAGCGGCGAATCCTTCGGCGCCGAAGGCCGCCGACGGCAAGCCGCTCTCCGAGGACGGCTACGTGATCGAGCGCGAGTGGAAGGAGAACTTCCCCAACGGCAAACCGAAGACGCGCTGCCCGATGGTCCGCCATCCCGAGACGGGCAAGCTCGTCAAGCACGGCATGTGGCGAACCTGGAACGAGGACGGATCGCTGAACAAGGAAGGCCGCTATGTCCTGGGGGTGCAGGACGGCGAGTGGAAGTTCTGGTACCCGGGCCTCAACCAGCCCATCGTGGAGGTCTTCAAGATGGGGACCAAGCTTTCCTCCACGGGACAGGCGCCCCGCTAGCGACCCTCGCCTCCGGGAACTCGGAATGTCTCGCCGCTGCCACGAGCGGGGGGGCGGCCGTGGGCGCGGTTCGCCGCGCCTCTACACTTGCCCCCATGCTCCTTGCCTCGATTCTCTCGATGGTCGTCGGCGCCGCGCCTGCGCCGCTCGCCGATGCCCTGGCCGACGCCTCGCAGTCCGCGCCCCCCGCGGCGCCGCCCTCCGCGCCGCCCGCCGCTCCTCCGTCGGCTCCACCCCGCGCCACGCCGCCCGGCCGGGGACCCGCGGCGCCTCCCGCCCGTCCATCCGCGCCGGCCGCTCCCGCCGCTCCCGCGGCGCCGCAGCAGAGCACCGGGCCGCTGCGCGTGGAGCCGCGCGAGATCGCGCTGGGCACGGTCGATCCGGGCTCCCGGCATCCGGTGAAGTTCACGGTGCGCAATGTCTCGAAGCAGCCGGTGACCATCATCGAGTCGAAGTCGAGCTGCAAGTGCACCGCGATCACCTCGCTGGCCGGCACCGTGCTCCAGCCGGGCGGCACTGCAACGATCGACGCCACGATGGACGCGCCGGCGCTCCCCGGCGACAAGGACGCGCACATCTTCATCATCTGGGATGAGAATGCGCCGCCGCTCACCGCCACCATCAAGGCGGTGGTGCGGATGGCCGTGGAGGCGGTGCCCACCTTCGTGGACATCCGCGGCGGCAAGCTCCTTCAGAATGTGCGCGTCAAGGCCCATGACGGCAAGCCCTTCAAGATCCTCAGCGCCGGCGGCGCCGCGCCGAAGTTCGGCGCCGGCGATTCGGCCGCCGCCGCCGCGGGCGAGTCGAAGGCTGAGTGGGAGATCGTGGCCGACTTCCGCGGCATCCCCGGCGACCGGATGATGCAGTACTGGATCGTGGAGACCAGTCGCGACGATTGCCCGGTGGTTCCCGTGCAGGTCCGCCACGAGATGACGGGCGTGCGCTTCGACGAGAAGCGCAACCAGCGCTTCTGGATCTTCGGGGACTCGCTCGTCAACGCGGGACGACTCCCGGCGGGACAGGCCTACGACGGCGTCGTCGAGTTCTCCCCCTACAACCCGGTGCGCGGCTCGACCGCGCCGCCGCCGCCCGGATGGGACGAGGTGGTGTCGCTGACCAGCGCCTCGCCGGACGGGAGCGCGGAGCTCCTGGGAACGGATCTGCACGGCTCGAAGGTGGTGATCCGGTTCCGCTTCACGCCGTCGGCGTCCTCGGCGGGCCGATGCATCTACGCGCCCATCGAGCTCAAGACGAAGACGGGCTCCGGACTCTTCTATCTCGTTGCGAGCGTGCCGGCCGGCGGCGCGAAGTGAGCGTCGACCTCTCCGATGCCCAGGCGGTCGCCGCCCACATGGAGCAGGCCGCGGAGGCGCTGCGCGCCGGCGCCCTGCGGCGCGGCTGCTGCGTGCACCTTCCGCGTCGCGGCCGACTCCTGGTCACCGGGGACCTGCACGATCACCCGGTCCACTTCGCGAGCATCGAATCGTACGCCAGGCTGGAGCGCCCCGATCATCACCTGGTGCTGCACGAACTCATCCACGGCGATCGACTGGTCAACGGCATCGACCTGAGCCACCGGATGCTCGCGCGCGTGGCGTCGCTGGTCCTCGCGCATCCGGATCGGGTCCATCCGCTGCTGGCCAATCACGAACTGGCACAGGCCTTCCGGCAGAGCGTCTCCAAGGGCGCCGGCGACAACGTCGCCCTCTTCGACGCCGGGCTGGAATGGGCCTTCGGCGACGACGCGGACCTGGTGGCCGATGCGATCGGCGCCTTCGTGCGGGCGATGCCGCTCGCCCTGCGCAGCGAGAGCGGCTGCATGGTGTCGCACTCCCTGCCGGCGCCCGCGGCGATGAAGCGGTTCGATCCCTCGATCCTCGATCGGGCCCTGGAGGATGGGGACTACGCCGCCAACGGCGGCAGCGCCTGGCTCATGGTGTGGGGACGCGGGCAGACGCGCGAACAGATCGATGACCTCGCGTCGCGCTGGGGCGTGCGTCTCTTCTTCACCGGCCACGCCCATGTGCCAAGCGGCGTGGAGGCGGTGAGCGACCGACTGATCGTGCTCAACAGCGATCACGAGCAGGCGATGGTGCTGCCGCTGGACCTGGCCGAGGATCCGCCGCCGGCGGGGGAGATGCTCTTCCGCGCGGTGCCGGTGGCGAGCCTCGGGGCGATGTCGTGAGCCGCGACGCGGTGCGTCGCGTGGTGCTGGCCATCGAGGCGTCGCAGCGCCTCGGCGCCGTGGCGGCGGCGCGGATGGGTGACGGGACGCCGGAATCGCTGGTGGAGGTGGAGCTCGGTCCACCCGACCCGGACCGCGATCGGCTGATGCCGGCGATCGATAGGGCGATGCGCGGCCTCGGCGCGCGGCCGGCCGAGCTCGACACGATCATCGTCTCGATCGGGCCGGGCGGATTCACCGGGCTGCGGATGGCCACGGCCGCGGCGCAGGCGATCGCGTTCGCCACTCGGTGTCGGGTGGCGGCGGTGCCGAGCGCCGCCGTGGCGGCGCGGAGCGCGGCGGAGGCGGCGCCGGGCTCGTCGGCGCGGAGCGAAGCGCCCGCGGCCGGCGAGCGCGACACGCACTCCATGATCGTGGCCCTGGCGGGGAAGGGCGACGACGCATGGATCAGCGAGATCGAGCTCGGCGCGCACGGACCGTGCCGGATCCTGAGCGCCGGGATCCTGGATGCCGCGGGCTTCGCCGCCATGCTCGCGCGGTCTCCAAGCGCAGGGGCGACCACGAACGTGAGGACGGGCGCAGCCGGGAGCGCGAGCGCGGGCACGGACGCCATCGCCGCGCCGCCGATCCTCGTCTGCGACGAGTTCCTGCCGGCCTCGCTCGCCGAGGTGGCGGATCGACGCGGGTTGCCCCGCCG
Organism: uncultured Isosphaeraceae bacterium; assembly: GCA_964610365.1. Lineage (GTDB taxonomy): Bacteria > Planctomycetota > Phycisphaerae > Phycisphaerales > SM1A02 > VGXK01. Next base: position 4,480 of record CAZSVT010000081.1, on the reverse strand, counting down.
CGCGCTGCAGCCGAGCGCCCGGGCGTGCCTCGTCGAAGGGGACCTTCGCTGCCGTGCGGACGATCCGGGCACGAGAATCGCGGCCGAGGCCCTCCTGCCGCTCTACCCGCGCGAGCCCGAAGCGGTGCGCCTCTGGCGCGAGCGGGCGGCCGGGTCGCGCCGCTAGGCGTCGGTCTCGGAACGCGCCCATCGCGGCGCACAGAGCGCACAGACCGAACGGCGCCGCCGGGCCGGCGCACGGCGCGGCATCGGAGTTGCAGGGCCGGCCGGAGTTGCCCGATCTCCGCGTCCGGAGGTCGCATGCACGACGACGAGCCAGGTGACGACAGGGATGGGGCGGGCGTCCTCCTGCTGGTGGGCGAGGAGGTGCTCACGACCCTGCTCGGCGAGACGCTGGAGGCGGACGGTCATCGATGCGATCGCGCGCCGTCGACGCTCGAGGCGCGGCGCCGCGTGCTGGAGTCGCGCTACGACGCCATCCTCTTGGATCTCGATTCCCTCGCCGGCGGAGCGCTGGAAGTGGTCCAGCTCGTCTCGCGACTGTCGCCCGCCACGATCTGCATCCTCCGCAGCCGGACGGTGACGGTGGAGACGGTGCTCTCGGCGATGCGGGCCGGGATCGGAGACGTCCTCGGAGGCACGCTGCCCGTGCCGCAGGTGCGCCGGCGGATCCGCGCTGCGGTGCGCCGATCCCGCGAGCTCCGGCAGCGGCTGGACCGCATGGTCCGCCTCGGCCTCAATGCCCGGATGCTGGCCGCCGACGGCGCCTCCGCGCCCGCCGAACTCCCGTCGTTCGAATCGCTGCCCGATCGCTCCGAGGATGCGGCGCCCGATCGCGCCGAGGACGCCGCACCCGAGCGCTCCGACGACGCGGCGCCCGATCGCGCCGAGGACGCGGCGCCCGCGCCGTCCGCGCGGACGGCGAGCTTCGAGGACGCGGCGAGCCAGCAGCTCGACCCGGAGGGTCTCATCACCGCCGCCATCGAGCACCTGGTGGACGAGCTGGGACCCGTGAACGTGGCCGTCTACCTCGGCACCGGCAACGCCCGATTCGGCCTGGCCGCCTACGCCCGGGCCGATCTTCCCCGCGCCTCGATCGAGACGGCGCTGGCCCGCTGGTCCGGGAGCGTCTGCATCGCCGCCGCGCTCGACGGTCGACCGTGCGTGCATGCGGACGCGGCGCGGATCGACGAGGCGGCGCCCGGCGTCTCCGACATGGACGCCGAGGCCGTGCGCGAACTCTCGCGGCGCGGCGCCATCGTGGTGCCGTGCGAGGTGGCGCGGACCTGCGACGCGATCTTCGTGATCCTGCACTCCGGCGACGCCCGGCTCTGCACGGAGGCGGTCCCCGCGCTCGCCGACTTCGGCCGGGTCTTCGCCGAGCAGCTGGCGCGCATCCAGCGCGTCCACTCGCGCCACCTGCCGTGGTGGCCCACCGAGAACGACTGATCAGCCGAGGCGCACGAGGGTCGTCACGCCGCCCACGACGCGGTCGCCCACCTGCACGCGCGCCTCGGGCGCCGCCGCACCGCCGCGCGGCACGATCAGCTCGGTGGTGGAACCGAACTTGATCATCCCGTAGCGCTCGCCGCGACGGAGCCGATCCCCCGGCCGCACGGCGCAGACGATCCGCCGGGCGATCGCCCCCGAGACCTGCCGGACGCCGATCGCTCCGAAGCGGTCGCTCCGCAGCACCATGAGCAGCGACTCGTTGACGCGGGCGCTTTCCTCCAGCCGCGCGTCGAGGTAGCGACCCGGCCGGTGGTCGAGCCGCTCCACGGTGGCATCGCAGGGTGCGCGGTTGAGGTGGACATCGAGGACGCTGAGGAAGATCCGCACCAGGAGCGCCGGTCCGCCCACCGCGTCGTGATGGTCGAGGACCAGGACGGCGGAGACGCGACCGTCGGCGGGACTCGGCAGGTCGCGCGGATCGTCGGACTCGGGTCGTCGGCCGAGCGGATCTCGGAAGAACATGACCCCCGCGAACCAGAGGATCGCGGCCACCGCCGCCGCCGCCCACCACGCGGGGTGGATCCGCAGGGCCGCCCACGCGGCGAGCGCCGCGAGCGGGGCGAGGAGGAGCGTCAGCCCCAGCCACTCGCGCAGGCCGTAGCGGGACAGCACGATCATGCGGGCGAAGGGAGCGTGATGGACGCGCACCGCGCCGGGCGCTCCGGCGCCGGGCGCCGCCGCATCACTCGGTGGCCTTGCCGACGAAGTAGCCGATGGCCATCAGCACGCCGGCGACGAGCGCCAGGCCGCCGGTCCAGTACATCCAGCCCTCGCTGAACATCTTGGCCAGGGGCGAGGTGCCGCCGCCGAGGGAGACCATCACCACGAGACCCATCGCCACCAGTCCGACGAGGGCCGCGACCATTCCGGCCACGCCCACGCCCGACCAGGCGCCGTCGTAGGTCTCCTGGATCATGCCCAGCGGCATCGGCGCGATGCCCGCCGTGGCGCCCGCGCCCACCAGGTTGCCGCCGCTCTCGGCGTCGCCGCGCTCGAAGAGTCCGCTGGCGTTGGGCAGCGGCTCGGGCGCGTCGTCGCTCTGGAAGGCCTGGTCCAGGATCTCGGCGCCGAGCGTGGTGTCGTCCGACTCGCGCGTGAGGTCGAGGATGCCGCTGCCGGAACCGACCGTCTCGATGTTCATGCGCTCGCCCTGGCCGGGGCGCACGCTGCTGCCGGCGACACTGCCCATGCTGTCGAAGGCGCTGCCGGCCTTCTGGCCCTTGGCGGAGGTGTCGCCGGAATCCATGAGGCTGATCTCGTCGGCGAGGCCGGCGCGCGACTTGCCCTTGCCGCCGGTTCCGCTGAGACCCGGCGCGTCGGTGTGGCCCAGGCCCATGCTCGAGCCGCCGGCGCCGGCGGAGCTGTCGGAGAGCTTGAGGTCGTCCAGCTTGATCTCCTCGTCGCCGCCGGCGAGGAGGTCGATGGACTCGACCTTGAACATCAGCTTGTCCTTGTCGCGGAACTCCTGGAGCTGGCCGCTGCGGGCCATGGCCAGCACCTCGTCGGTGCTCTTGCCGAGCTTCTGGGCCGCTTCCTCGAGCGTGTAGAACAGCTTCATGCCCGTAGAGTATGCCCCATCGCCGCCACCCGCAAGGCATCGCACGGACGGCTGGCGGCGCGGATCGAGCGCTGGTTCGAGGGGCATGCGCGGCCGTTCCCGTGGCGCCGTCGACGGACGCCGTGGCGCTCCCTCGTCTCGGAGGTGATGCTCCAGCAGACGCAGGCGTCGCGCGTGACGGAGCGGTTCGAGCGCTTCATGCGGCGCTTCCCCACGCCCGCGGCGCTCGCGTCGTCGCCGGAGGGCGCCATCCTGGAGGAGTGGCAGGGCCTGGGCTACTACCGCCGCGCCGTGCTGCTGCGCCGCGCGGCGATCGCGATCGTGGAGGACTTCGACGGGCGCGTGCCGGAGCGCGCCGAGGCGCTCGAGCGGCTCCCGGGGATCGGGCGATACACCGCGGGCGCCGTGGCGAGCATTGTCCACGGGGAGCGGAGCGCGATCGTGGACGGCAACGTGGCGCGCGTGCTGCTGCGCGTGGGAGGCGTGGCACGACCGCTGCGCGATCCGGAGGCGCTGCGGCGCTGCTGGCGCGAGGCGCAGTCGCTGGTCGACGCCTGCGGGGATCCCGGCGCCCTCAACGAGGGGCTCATGGAGCTCGGCGCCACCGTCTGCACGCCGGCGAATCCGCGTTGCGGCGCGTGCCCGCTCCGTGCGCACTGCCGAGCGCGGCTCGAGGGACGCCAGGCGCGGATTCCCGCGCCGCCGCCGGCGAGGCGCCGACCCACGGTGGTCATGGATGCGTGCATCGTCGCGCTCGGCGGACGGCTGCTCCTGGAGCGACGCTCGCCGCGCGGCATGTGGGCGGGACTCTGGCAGCCGCCGACCTTTGAATCGACCTCGGCGAGATCGACGGCGCAGATCCGGGCGGCGCTGAGGGATCGACTGGCCGGCCCGGGTTCGCACCGCGGCTGGCGCCTGGAATCGGCGGGCGAATTCGTCCATCGGGCCACCCACCGGGAGTTCCGCGTGCGGGTCCACCGGGTGACGGCGCCCGCCGCGGTCGCGCCGTCGGGCAGCGGGGGATCCGGCGCCGAGCGGGCGTGGGTGGAGCGCCGGCGGCTGGCGCAGTTCCCCCATTCGAATCTCGTGCGTCGCGTCCTGGAGACGGCCGAGCGCGGGCTCAGGCCACCGCGCGGCGCGGGCCGGGCGACGGCTGCGTCCCCGGTCGGCGCGGATCGGGCGACTCGCCTGGCCGGAGGTCGCGGTCGTCGCGATCGTCGTCGTCGTCCGCCCGAGCCTCCGCCTCCGTCGACGGGTAGAGGATCCGCCCGTGGTAGATCGAGCCGAGGCTCTTCGAGATCGACTCCTCGACGAGCCTGAGCTCGCGGAAGGTCAGCGGGGATTCATCGAACTGGCCGTCCTCGAGTCGGCGCCGCGCGATGGAGTGCACCAGCTGCTCCAGGCGCGCGG
>CAZSVT010000080.1:0-11774 GCA_964610365.1 uncultured Isosphaeraceae bacterium | reverse complement strand
CGCGGACGCGCGCATCCTGGTCGCGCGACAGTTCGTGAAGGATTCCCCGGGCCGTTTCGTCGGTCGAGGATTCCAGGCGCATGCAGGCGATCGCCCGCAGGCTCCAGACGGGGCTGCGATCGAGCGCCGGCACCGCTCCCTCGTCTCCGGGCGCGACGGGCGCCGCGAGCGGTCCGGCGGGCGCCGCGGGTGGCGGGGTCGCCGGCGGGGCGGTGGGCGCCGGCGCGCCGGCCGGTGACGCATCGGCCGGCGGTGCGGGCCGCGCCGCGGGGGCGGTCATCGCCGACGAGGAGGCCAGGAGCAGGACGAGCGCCGCGAGGGTGGTGGTCATCGGGACATCCTTCAATCGCCATGCATGGCGCGGAGACGCGGACTCAGCCGCAGGAGCAGGTGGACTCGTTCGAATTCGTCCAGCCAGTCGGCGAGCGTCGACTCGATCTCATCCGTTGGAATCGGCGCCCCCGGAATCGGACAGGACGGACCGAGTTGTCGCGCCGCGATCGCTCGGTAGCGGGAGAGCGTCCGGTCACCCAGCAGCGAGACGAACTCGAGGTCCTCGGCCATGAAGATCACGGTGGGCACGCGATGCCCGCCGCAGATCCGCACCATGTCCGCCAGGCGCGGATGCTCGTCCCGGTCCACCCAGCGCAGATCGATCATCGACGGCTGCTCCGCCGCGATCGCCGCCAGCATGGGTCCCTGCGCCGAGCAGTCGCCGCACCAGATCCCGCTGACGACGAGGACGCTCATGCGTCGAATGAAGCCGCGGACCAGGGTTCGCTGCGCGGGCGTCAGCCGGACCTGCGCTTCCATGCGGCGCCACGGGGCCGCGCGGGAGGGATCGCTCGCCAGGTAGGCCTCGTAGGGCACGGCGGCGGCGAAACTCTCCGCAAGCAGCGACCGATCCATGGGAGCCCACTCTAGCGAAGGTCGCCGCCCCGGCCGCTTCGGGATCCGATCGACGGAGGCCGCGCCGCCGCCGGATCCCGCCGCGCTTCCGGACGGGGAGGCGAGTCCCCTGGGCAGTAGCATGCGAAGGATGCGGAACCTGCGGTGTTTCGGCCCTTCGGTGCTCCTCGCGGCCTGCTCGTTGGCGCCGGCGTCGGCGTTCCCAGGAGCGCCCCTCGCCGCGTGCGCCATCGCGGCAGTTGCCGGCGATCCGCTGCCCGGCGCGGCGCCACCTGCGGCTGCGGCACCCCCGGCAACCTCGATGCCGGGCGCGGTCGAGTACCGCCGTTTCCGGATCGAGGGCGGACCGAGTGTCATCCTGGCGCCGTGCGCGAACACCAGGGACCTGGCGATCGTCACCATCATGCCGGTGGGTGAGCTCCATGACCCCGCCGACCGCAGCGGAAGGACGCAGTTGGCGCTGCAGCTCCTCGCGACGGGCGCGGCGGGAGGCGTTCCTGCCAGGAGCGACGCGGACGCCCGGAGGCGATACCCGAACGGCTGGAGCGCGGCCACCTACGCCGACCACTCGGTGATCGGCTTCGTCGTCGCTCCCGAGCGCCTCCAGCGTGAACTCGAGGAGCTGGCCGCACGCCTCACCGATCTTCGACTGACCGACCAGGACCTGGACCGCGAGCGCCAGCGGCTGGAGAGGCGGGTCCGATCCATGCACGGCGAGCACGCCGGGTACGCGGCCATGCACCTGGCGAGGCAGGCGGTCTCGCCGCTGCCGGAGGGCGCCAGCGCCGGCGGCGTCCCGGAGCAGGCGGCGCGGCTCTCGCTGCCGGAGCTTCGCGAATTCCTGCGCCGCGCCTTCGCGCCCGCCGACGCCACGATCGTGCTCGCCGGGGCGTTCGATCCCGCCGATGCGGAGCGTCGACTGCGGGCGCTCTTCCCACCGAGCGGCGCCGTCGGCACCGTCGAAGCGGGGGCCGGTGCGCCGCCTTCCGCACCCGCCGCCCGGCCGGCGCCCGCGGGACCGCTCCCCATCCAGCAGCGTCGGATCGTGGTGGCGCCACCGTTGACGCCTACCACCGATCGCGGGGCCCCGGATGCACCCGCCGCCGCCGGCGCCGAAGGGCGCTGCGCGGTGGCCATCGCGGTGCGCCCGCCGGCCCTCGACGGCGCCGATTCGGCGGCGTACATCCTGCTCGCCGCGCGGCTCCGGATGCTCGAGGAGCGCGAGGGCTGGTTCGAAGGCGCCGACGCGCCGTCCTTCCTCACGCTCTTCCTCGATCCGACCACGCCGTTCGTCTTCATCCGTCCATGCGGCGGCGATCCGGCGGCGGCGCTCGAGGCGATGGAGCGGAGATTGACCGGCGTCGCGGAGATGAGCGCCGAGGAGTTCCAGTCGCTCAAGGAGTCGCTCCTGGAAGGGGAGGGCTGGATGACCGGCGAGGCCGCCATCGGCGCCGCCGTGATCGCGGCGAATCCCTACGGCGCCGCCTATGCCCTCGGACGCCACGCGATGCTGGGGATCGATCCCGCGGCGCGGGCGTCGGCGCTGCGTGCGCTGGAGCGGGAGTCGCTCGCGGCCGCGGCGAAGCGGATCTTCGATTCGGCGCGCTGCTCGCGGGCGATCGTGACGGAGGAAGTCAAGGCGTCCCCGTCGCCGTGACTCCGCGGGCGCCCCGGCGGGGCGCCGCGGTGTTCACCGCCCCGCCTGCTCCCGCAGGCGACGCAGGAGATCGAACGCCTCCAGCGGCGAAAGGCGATCCAGTTCCACCGCGCGCAGCGCCTGGAGCGCCGGGTGCGGCAGGTACTCGGTGAAGAGCGAGAGCTGCGCGGGCGCCGTGCCGGGCGGTGGAGCCGGCGCCGCGTGCTGCACGGAGAGGCTCTCCAGGACCTCGCGTGCTCTCGCCACCGTCTCCGCCGGAACGCCCGCCAGTCTCGCCACGTGCAGGCCGTAGCTGCGATCGGTGCGCCCCGGCTCGATGCGGTGCAGGAAGACGATCTGGTCCTGCCACTCGCGGACGCGCACCTGGAGATTGGTGACGCCCTCCAGGCGGTCCGCGAGCTCGGTGAGCTCGTGGTAGTGCGTGGCGAAGAGGGTGCGGCAGCGTCGCGCCGCCAGCGACTCGGCGATGGCCCACGCCAGGCTCAGGCCGTCGAGGGTGCTGGTCCCGCGACCGATCTCGTCCAGGACCACCACGCTCCGCCCGGTGGCCGAGTGCAGGATCGCCGCGGTCTCCACCATCTCCACCATGAAGGTGGACTGCCCCGCGTGCAGTTCGTCGGCGCTGCCGATGCGCGAGAGCAGTCGGTCCGCGAGACCCAGGCGCGCCTCCTTCGCCGGCACGAACGAACCGGCGTGCGCCAGCAGCACGATGAGCGCGCACTGGCGGATGTAGGTGCTCTTGCCCGCCATGTTGGGACCGGTGATGAGGGCGAGCCGCTGCGGCCGTTCCTCCGTCCCCAGCGCGCAGTCGTTGGGCACGAAGCGATCCTCGAGCAGGGACTCGAGGACCGGGTGACGCGACTCCGTCAGTTCGAGCACGGCCTCCTCCACCAGCCGGGGACGACACCAGCGGCGCCGGGCCGCAGTGCGCGCGAAGGCCGCCAGCACATCGAGCGACGCCACCGTCTCGGCGGTGCGCCAGAGCGCTTCGCCCGCCGCGGAGACCGCGGCGACGAGGGCGTCGAACAGGGCTCGTTCGCGGTCGAGCGCCCGACGCTCCGCCGTTTCCACGCGGGCCTGGAAGGTCCGCAGTTCCGGCGTGGTGTAGCGCTCCGCCCCCTTGAGCGTCTGCGTGCGCGTGAACTCCGCGGGCACGCGGTCGCGATGGGCGTTGGTGATCTCGATGTAGTAGCCGAAGACGCGGTTGAAGCCGATCTTGAGCGACGCGATCCCGCTTCGATCGATCAATTCCGCCTGGTGCCGCGCGAGCCAGGCGTCGGCGTCGCGGCCGAGGAGCCGCGCCTCGTCGAGTTCCGCATCGACACCGTCGCGGAAGAGTCCGCCGTCGCGCAGGTGCGCCGGCGGCGACTCGACGCACTCGGCCCGGATCCGCTCGCCGAGCGGCGACAGCGTCGAGGCCGCGGCGTCGAGGGCCTCGGCCGAGGCGCGGAACGCCGGCCGATCCTCCACCAGTCCGCGCAGCGCGTCCACGGCGCCCAGGCTCCGGCCCAGCGCCGTCAGGTCGCGGGGCGTGGCTCGTCCCAGCGCCGCGCGGGAGGCGATGCGCGCCAGGTCCTGCACGCCGGAGAGGACCTCCACGAGCGTGGCGCACCACGACGGATCCTCCACCAGCGTCTGCACGCGGTCGAGCCGCGATTCGATGGGTTCGCGCGCGGCGAGCGGGAAGGCCAGCCAGCGCCGCAGCAGTCGGCGTCCCATGGCCGTCGCCGGGCGCTCGAGGGCGGAGACGAGCGAGCCCTCTTCGCGACCGTGACGACTGGTTCGTTCGATCTCCAGGCTCCGGAGCGTGGCGGCGTCGATCTCCAGCGTCTCACCCCGGCGCTCGATGGACGGCCGGCGCAGGTGGCCGAGCGGACGGGTCCGATCGGCGCGCTCGGCGCCGGCGTTCGCGTCGGCGCCCCTGGCCGCGCCCGCGCCGTCGGCGCCTCGACCGTGCGTCTCCAGGAGGAAGGCCAGCAGGGCGCCGGCCACCGCCGTCAACGCCGGCGCCTCCGCCAGGCCGAAGGCGTCGAGGCGCGCCACGCCGTAGTGGCGGCGCAGGAGTTCCGAGGATTCCTCGGCGCGGAACTGCCAGCCCGGTCGCTCCGCCACCGCGGCGCCGCATCGATCGGCCGCGGACCGCAGCCGCCGGCGCAGGGTGTCGTCGATCGCCTCGGGAATCAGCACCTCCCGCGGTGCGCGGCGCGCCAGTTCGCCCTCGAGCTCGGCGTTCGGAAGTTCCACCAGCGTGAAGTCGCCCGTCGAGAGCTCGGCCAGCGCCAGCGCGAACGGAGCCCCGCGATCGCCCGTCGGAAGGAGCGCCGCCGCGAGGTTCGCCACGCCCTCCTCCAGCAGCGATTCGTCCACCAGCGTCCCGGGGGTGAGGACGCGCGTCACGGCGCGGTCGACCACGCCCTTGGCGTCGCGCGGATCCTGGATCTGCTCGCACACCGCCACGCGGAAGCCCTGGTCGATGAGTCGACGCAGATATCCCTCCACCGCGTGGTACGGCACGCCGGCCATCGGCACGCCCTTGGTGCGCTCCGTCAGCGTGATGCCGAGCGCCTTGTGGGCGGTGACCGCGTCGTCGTCGAAGAGCTCGTAGAAGTCCCCCATCCGGAAGAGGAGCAGGCAGCCCGGATGTTCGCTCCTGAAGCGGTAGTACTGCCGCATCGCCGGCGTATCGCGACCGGGCGGCGCCCCCGGTGTCGCCCCCTCCGCATCGACGATTCCGCGCTGTTCGGGGGGCGTCGTGGAGCGGCTCACGGGCGGGAGTCTACGGATGCGTGTTGGCGGCGCATGAAAAACCCCGCGCCGGGCGCGGGGTCAGTGGAGTGGATGAGGATCGAACTCACAACCTCCTGAATGCGATTCAGGCGCTCTCCCAATTGAGCTACCACCCCAACACGGGCCGCAGTGTAGCCGCGATCGTGGGCGCCGGCCAGCGGTGGCGGCCTTCGCCGCACGGGGTTACCCTCGCACGCCCCGTGTCCTACACGCTGCTTGCGATCTACTGCCTGGGCATCATCGGGGCGTCGCTGCTGGGCGGGGTGCTTCCGCGACTGCTCCGACTGACGCATCGGCGCCTCCAGGTGGCGCTGAGCTTCGTGGCGGGCGCCATGCTCGGCGTCGCGCTCTTCCACATGCTCCCGCACGCGGTGCTCGAGGATCTCGCGAGCCGCCAGCGGAACGGGCAGGCCTTCGGCCACGCCGAGTTCGACCGCCTGACGGTGGCGATGGTGGCGGGATTCCTGGTGATGTTCCTGCTGGAGCGCTTCGCCCACTTCCACCGGCACGAGCCCGATGAGGCGATGGAGCCGGGAGCGGGGGAGCACGACCACGCGGAACACGGCCACCACCACGGTCGGAGCGACCGCCCCGGGAAGGGGCGACGGGCGCATGCAGCGCGCGGTGCCGCCCCGGACCAGCCCGCCACCAGCACGGCGCAGTGGGTGGGGGCGCTCGCGGGACTCTCGGTCCATGCGCTGCTCGAAGGCGTGGCGCTGGCCGCCAGCGTGCTGGCGGGCGCCGGGCTGAGCCATGGACACGATCACGGCGCCATCGCCGGACTCGGCGTCTTCCTGGTGATCCTCCTCCACAAGCCCTTCGACTCGATGACCCTCCTCACGCTCTTCCACGCCTCCGGCAACGAGGCGGGGGCCGGGCGCGCGCTCCTGCTCAATCTCGTCTTCGCCCTGATCGTGCCGCTGGGCGCGGCGATCTTCTGCATCGGGGCGGCGCCGTTCCTGGAGTCGACGGCGGTGGTGCCGCTGGTGCTGGCGTTCAGCGCCGGGACCTTCCTCTGCATCGCCTCCAGCGACCTGCTGCCCGAGCTGCAGTTCCATCGCCACGATCGGGGGATCCTCTCGGCGGCGCTGGTGCTGGGCCTGGCCATGGCGTGGGCCATCGGGCTCGTGGAGAGCGAGTTCGACGGCCATGGACCGATCCCTTCGGCGGCCGCCGTGGGCACCGACCACGACCACGCGCACGACCACGATCACGACCACGCGCACGATCACGACCACGCACCGGCCCGCGCACCCGAGGCCGCGCCGACGCGCTGAGCGAGGGACGCGACGGCCGACGGACCAAGCGCCGCGGCGCCGCGGGAGAATCGATCACGGAGGATGCCATGAAAGCCGAACGAGTGCTCGCCGAGCTCAACCGACTCCGCAATGACCTCCAGCGCGATCCGCAGGACCTGGAGTGGTTCGCGCTCCACCACGCGTTCTGCTTCATCAGCTACAGGATGGCCGACTTCCAGCGCTATCTCGACGAGACGGTGAAACCCGGCGAGGAGCCCGAGACCTGAGCCTCGTCGCGCGGCGGTCCGCGGGGCCGCCGCGTGTATGATCGCCGCCCCGCAATGCCCGAGACCCGCAAGGACTACAAGAGCACGCTGAACCTGCCGAAGACGGCCTTCGCCATGAAGGCCAACCTTCCGGAGGCGGAGCCGCGCAGCGCCAAGGCATGGGCCGACGAGCAGCTCTACCAACGGGTCATCGCCTCGCGCGAGGGAGCGCCGGAGTTCGTCTTCCACGACGGACCGCCCTACGCCAACGGCGAGATCCACATCGGCCACCTGCTCAACAAGGGACTCAAGGACATCGTGGTGCGCGCCTCGCTCATGGAGGGCCAGCGCTGCCGCTTCGTTCCCGGGTGGGATTGCCACGGTCTGCCCATCGAGCACCAGGTGATGAAGGAGCTGGAGTCCAAGGGCAAGATGGAGAAGATCGGGTCGCTGCCGGAGGATCAGCGGCGGCTGGTGATCCGACGCCAGTGCGCGGAGTACGCGAACCGCTACGTGGATCTCCAGCGGGGCCAGCTGCGCCGCATGCTCACGCTGGCGGACTACGAGCATCCCTACCTCACCACGCAGCCGGCGTTCGAGGCCGCGGCGCTCGAGCAGTTCGCGCGGATCGTGGAGGAGGGGCTGGTGACGCGGGCCCTCAAGCCCGTCCATTGGTCCATCGCCAGCCGCACGGCGCTGGCCGAGGCGGAGCTGGAGTACCAGGATCGCCAGGATCCGTCGATCTTCGTGGACTTCGAGGCCGCCGATCGCGAGGCGGTGGCCGGGGCCTTCGGCGTCGAACTCGACTCCACGCCGAGCTTCATGATCTGGACGACCACGCCCTGGACGCTGCCGGCGAACCTGGCCATCGCGGTCCTCGATCGCGCCCGCTACGCGCTGGTGCGCATGGACGGCGCCGAGACGATCGTGGCGAGCGACCTGGTGGACGCGGTGGCGAAGCGGGTGGGAGCGCAGTCGGTGGAGCGCCTCGCCGAGTGCGATGGCGCCGCGCTCGTGGGGCTGGAGTACCGCCATCCCTTCTGCGATCGACGCGGCCGGCTGCTGGCCGCCGAGTACGTCACGCTCGAGGACGGCACCGGCCTGGTCCACACCGCGCCGGGCCACGGCACCGACGATTACCGCACGGGCATTCGCGAAGGCCTGGACATCTACTGCCCGGTGCGCGAGGACGGGACCTACGACGAAAGCGTGCCGGAGTGGCTCCGGGGTCGGAGCGTCTGGGACGCCAATCCGATGGTGATCCGCCGGCTCGAGGAGAGCGGGCACCTGGTGCACGCCGGCGAATTCACCCACAGCTATCCGCACGACTGGCGCAGCAAGACGCCGGTGATCTTCCGGGCCACGGAGCAGTGGTTCATCGCGGTGGACAAGCCGACGGCCACGCGCGGCCGATCGCTGCGCGAGATGTCGCTCGACGCGGTGGAGCGCACGGTCCGGTTCGTTCCCGAGTGGGGGCGGAATCGCCTTCGCGGCATGCTGGAGAGCCGCCCGGACTGGTGCATCAGCCGGCAGCGATCGTGGGGCCTTCCGATCCCGGCGTTCCGCACCCCCGACGGCGCCATCCTTCTCACGCCCGCCAGCGTCCGCGCCGTGGCCCGCCGCGTGGCCGAGGCGGGCTCCGACGCCTGGTGCGCCGAGACGCCGGCGCAGCTCCTGGTGGGGTACGACCCGGCGAAGGATCCGCACGCGCCGCCCGGCGTGGAGGTGGCGTCCCTGACCAAGCTCCACGACATCTTCGATGTCTGGTTCGAATCCGGCGTGACATGGTTCGCGGTGATGGTGTCGCGCGAACTCGGCTTCCCGTGCGATCTCTACCTGGAGGGAAGCGATCAGCACCGCGGCTGGTTCCAGTCGAGCCTGCTCCCGGCGCTGGCCACCACCGGGGCGCCGCCGTACCGCACGCTGCTCACCCACGGATTCATCGTCGACAAGAACGGCCGCAAGATGAGCAAGTCCGAGGGCAACGCCATCGCCCTCAACGATCTCTACCGCGACTTCGGCGCCGAGGTCTGCCGCTGGTGGGTCGGTTCGATCGCCTACGACGCCGATGTGCGCGCCGACCTGGAGTTCTTCCGGCTCGCCGGCGAGAGCTACCGGAAGGTGCGCAACACGCTCCGCTTCCTGCTCTCGAACCTCGGCGATTTCCCCGCCGCGGCGCGGCAGGCGGCGATCGAGCGCGGCGCGAAGGATCCGGCGCTCCTCTCCGTTCCTCCCCAGTCGCTGGACGGCTGGGCCCTCGCCGAGCTGGCGCGGCTGGAGGCGGCGGTGCGGGCGTCGCTCAAGGCCTACGACTTCCGCGCCGCGTCGCAGGCCCTCTTCGACTTCTGCAACGAGACGCTGAGTTCCGTCTACTGCGTGGCCACGAAGGACCGTCTCTACTGCGATCGCGCCGATGCTCCGCGCCGGCGCCGCACGCAGCGCGTGATGTGGGAGTGCCTGGAGGTGCTCTGCCGCCTCCTCTCGCCCTTCGTGCCGCACACCGCCAACGAGGCCTTCCAGTCGCTGCGCGGAGATCCCGCGGCGAGGCTGGAGCTGGAGCGCCATCGCGGCGTGGAGTTCGTCGCGGACCCGGGATGGGCGCGGGTCTTCGCGGCCCGGCCGGCGGTGCTCAAGGCGCTGGAGGAGGCGAAGGGCCGAGGCATCGAGAACCCGCTGGACGCCGGCGTGGTGATCCCCGACCCGGACCGGGTGCTGGCCCCGTTCGTCTCCGAGCTGTCCGATCTCCTGGGCGTGAGCCGCGTGCGGCTCGATGGAACGATCGGCGAGCCGAGGGTGGACGACCTGCGCCAGGAGCCGCGCTGCGAGCGGAGCTGGCGCCGGGACGGAACCGTGAAGCCTCGCTCCGACGGCGGCCTGCTCTCCGATCGTGACGCCGAGGCCGTGGGCGTGGCGTGATCCGAGTCACTCAACCGGCGCGGCGTCGACCGCGCACGCGGAGGCATCCATGAACGATCCCGTCAAGCCCGTCGTGCCCGCATCCGCTTCGGCGCCCGCCGCGCCTCCGCCGGCCGCGCCGAGCGCGCCCGCCGGGCCCACCTCCATCTCCATCGACGACTTCCTCAAGATCGACCTGCGCGTGGCCACCATCCGCCAGGCCGAATTCCACCCCAACGCCGACAAGCTCCTCAAGCTCCAGCTCGACGACGGGACGCCGCAGGGCCGCCAGGTCTGCGCCGGCATTCGCCAGTGGTACGACCCCGCGGCGCTCGTCGGCCGCCAGGTGATCATCGTGGCCAATCTCGCGCCGCGAACCATCCGCGGCGAAGTGAGCCAGGGAATGGTGCTGGCCGCGAGCGACCTCAAGGATGGCGCGCCGGCGGGGGGATCCCCGGGCGGCCCCGGCGAGCGCGATGTGGTGGTGCTGATGCCCGATCGCGCCGTCAAACCCGGCTCGAAAGTCAGCTGACTCGTCGCTCACCGCGGAGCTCCTCCGCATTGGGGATCGTGCGCTCTTGCAATGGCGCGGGTCGTGGGCATGGTGTTCCATGCCTCCGCCGCACTCCGGGAACCTGCGGCCCATTTCCACGAGGCGTCCAGTGGTCCCGGGCGGAAGGCATTGGCGGCGGAAACGGGAATCGAGAGCGTCGACGAACTGGCTGCGTGCCTCTCGAGCCTTGACTTCGAGAGCATGAGTGCCCTGCTTGAGGGGCTGTTCGGCGGCTGATGGACGCGATGGCCGCGGGCCGGCGCCCGGGAGCGCCGGTCCGCGGGCCGATCGATCGGAGCGACGCGGTATGACTCCATTCCACCCATCGACGACGAAACTCGCGGGGCGAGCATTCGTCGGCAGCGTGGCGGCGCTATTGGCGGTCCTGGCGCCGTCACCGAGCGCCGGCGCGCAGTGCCAGTACTCCGTGACCGTCTGGAGCGCGGCTCCATGCACCTCGCATCCGCCGAACAGCTACACCGGAACGGGCCTCAACGACTTGGGCGCCTGGTGCGGCTACCGCTTCATGTGCTGGGAGGAAGGCGACGGCTGGCTGCCGGTCTACTGCCCTCCCGGCGGGATGCCGCAGGTGCTGCCGATTCCCGAGGGCGCGAGCGAGGATGGCGCGCGGGCCAACGCCGTCAACGACTCCGGAGTCGTCGTCGGCTACATGTACACGGGATCATCGAGTCAGTACTTCGTAGGGGTGATCTGGCCGCCCGGCGGACCGGGGGAGGTCATCGAGCCGTTGAGCGGGGTCGGGAACAGCGTGGCCACCGACATCAACGAGGCGGGAGTGATCGTGGGCTACACCAACGGTCATCCGTACGTGCTCGAAGACGGATTGATGACGATCATCCCGGATCCCGGTCTCGGCAACGGATCGGCCCGACAGATCGCCGACTCGGGCCACGTGACCGGGGTCTTCGGCAATCTCAATCAGGATGCCAGGGCCTTCCGGTGGAAAGCTGGTCGGCTCGTCCTCCTCGAGCCGCTGGAGGGTTTCCCCGTCTCCAATGCGAACGGCATCAACTCGTTCGGCCATGTCGCAGGTCAGTCGCGAACGACGGGTTCGCCGGTGACCGGCAAGCCCACGATCTGGATCGATGACCTCCCGATCGAGCTGCCGCTCCCTCCCGGCTACACCACAGGCGGCGCGACGAGGATCAACGACGCGGGGGTGGTGGTGGGATCATGCAGCGGTCCTGGCCTGCCCGCAACGCCGGTCTGTTGGATCGACCGCGAGCCCATTCTTCTCAACTCGCAACTGCTGCCAGGTTCGCCCAGCGCGGGATTGATCGTGGCCATCAACGAGGTCGGGCAGATGCTGAGCGGCGGCGGCCCGCGACTGCTCACGCCGATCGGCTGGTCACCGGCCGACCTGAACGGCGACTGCGCCGTGAACGGCGATGATCTGGGCGTGCTGCTCTCGTCGTGGGGCGTGCCCGACTTCGACCCGCGCTGCGACT
>CAZSVT010000079.1:4751-11865 GCA_964610365.1 uncultured Isosphaeraceae bacterium | reverse complement strand
GGCGGCGCGATGGCCTGTGCGGCGCGCCTCACGCCGCCGCCCCCGAGGCGCCGGACCGGCCCTCGGCGATGAGGTCGAGGATCCGCGCCGCCAGCGGTGCCAGGCCGGGCGCACCGCGACGCTCGAGGCCGCGCTCCGGAAGATCGACCTCGATGATCGCGCGCAGCGTTCCCGGCGAGGACCCGAGCACGGCGATCCGATCGGCCAGCAGCACCGCCTCGCTGATGGCGTGCGTCACCAGGAGCACGGTGGCCCCGGTGGCACGGCGCAGCGCCAGCAGTTCGCCGTCCAGTTCCAGGCGCGTCACTTCGTCCAGCGATGAGAAGGGCTCGTCCAGGAGCAGCACGCGCGGTCGCGAGACGATGGCCCGCGCCAGCGCCACGCGCATCTTCATGCCGCCGGAGAGCGCCGCGGGCAGCGCTCGGGAACGATCACCCAGGCGCACCATCGCCAGCGCCTCCTCGGCCCGTCGGCGGCGCTCCGCGCGGGGGACGCCGGCCAGCTCCAGCGGCAGCGCCGTGTTGTCGCGGGCGCAGCGCCACGGCAGCAGCCGCGCCTCCTGGAAACAGAACCCCAGGTCGAAGGGGCCCGGGCGCACCGACGATCCCGACTCGTCGATGAACTCCACGCGCCCGGTGTCGGCGCGGTCGAGGCCGCCGATGATGCGGAGCAGGGTCGTCTTTCCGCAGCCGCTGGCGCCCACGATCGCCAGGAGCTCGCCCGGCGCGGCATCGAGCGAGAGATCGCGGAGCGCCTCCACGCCCGGAAAGCGCCGACCCACGCCGCGCACGCGCACGCCCAGGGGGGCGGCGCCGCGGTCAGCCGACACGGATGTCCACATCGCAGCCGTCGGCGGCCTTCGGCAGCTTCGCCTTGAGACCCGTCTCCAGCTCCACGGGATCCAGGTCCGCCGGGATGTGGGCGAGGATGGTGATCTGGCGCTTCTGCTCGTAGACGCTGGCGCTCTTCACCCGGCAGTGGTTCCGCTGCAGGTACTCCTGCACGTCGCCGTAGACATGCTTGAGGTCGAGCTTGGGGCTGAGCCGCAGCCGGATGCGCGCCGAGATGTGCGAATCGAGCCAGTAGATGAGGCCCCACGACGCGGCGGTGACGAAGGTGGCCATCGCCCATTCGCCGGCGCCGCAGGCCAGGCCGATGATGACCACCAGGATCGCCTTGCCGGTGACCTTGGGGTTCTCCAGCACCGTGCGGAATCGCACCAGGGCCCCGATGCCGAAGATCACGAACGCCATGTTCTGGTCGATGCCCAGCTCGGCCGCCACGGCGCCGACCATGCCCAGCAGGACCAGTGCCTTGCGCTCCTCGAGATCCGAGAGCGGGTCGACCTTGGTGCTGCGGCGCGGATGCCATGCGATCACCCAGGCGCAGAGCACCGAGAGGCTCAGGCCCAGGAGCAGGCGGGTGATGAAGCCCCAGTGATAGAACTTCGACGCGTTCTGCGCGATCTTGTCCCAGCCGCTGGCGCCCTCGCCCGCGGCGGGGGCGGCGCCGAGGTCCGCGGCCGCCGAGGTCGCCTTGTCCGCGAAGGCCGTCTCGCCCGCGAACGCGACGACGAGCACCAGCAGGCACGCGAGCAGCAACGGAATCCGGCGCATCGATCGCTCCACGGGAAGGTGTCGCCTCGGTACCACCGAGGCGGGGATATCCTCCCCCAAAGCGATCCGCTCCACAACCAGGCTCCAGGACGGGCTCTTCCCATGGCCAGCATCACCACGCGTCGACTTCCGATCAACCGCCTCGCGACGATCGCCGCCGCAGCGATCTGCGGATCCCTCCTCTCCGCCCCGCTCGTCGCATGCGACGACGCGCCGGCGACCACGGCCCCCGCCGGGAAGGAACGGAAGGACCATCGCTCGGCCGACGGCACGCCCGAGTCGGCCACCAGGCGGACCGAGGACAAGCTCTCCCATGCCGGCGGTGACGATGACAAGCACGACACGAAGGACGACAAGAAGGATGACAAGAAGGACGGCAAGCACGATCACAAGGACGATTCCAAGGACGCGGGATCAGGAAGCGGTGCAGCGCCCGCCGGCGCCGGCTCCGCGGGCGACGACGCGTCCAAGCGGGCCCACGGCCACGACGCGGCCGATGACCAGATCGTCTTCTACGTGTCCATGCACGGCGCCGAGGGCGGCAACACCGTCACCGGCCTGACGCAGAAGGGCGTGGTGAAGGGAAGCGTGCTGCGCGGCGCGCCGCCCGGCGAGTCCGGCGACACCCTGAAGGACCTGCGCGGCATGTGCCTCCTCGGCGACGGCTCCATGCTGGTCGTCAACGCCTGGATGCAGGACACGCGGATCATCCACTTCGGTGCCCCGGGCACCGACGGCGTCCGCAATTTCGCCGGCGTGTTCATCAAGGGCGGCACGATGAATCCGGCCATGCAGCACACCTACTCGGTGGTCGTGGGGCCGGACGGATCCATCTACTGTTCCAACCAGGATTCCAACACCGTCACGCGCTATGCGGGCCCGGGCGCCCAGACGCCCGGGGCGCCGCTTCCGCCGCCGCCGGCGCTGGCGAACTTCGGCAGCCTGGCCCCGGGGACCTTCATTCCCAACCGCAAGACCTCGCCCGACGGCCTCGTCGAGGTGCGCGGCATCGCCTTCGGACCGAACGGGCATCTGTTCGTGGCCGATCGTTCCGCCAGCACCGTCTCCGCCTACGACCCGGAGACGGGGAAGCGCATCGCGGTGATCGCGTCGGAGAAGGACGGTCTCAAGCACCCCATCCAGCTCGCCGTGAGCGACGACGGCCACTACCTCTTCATCGGGGACAACGGCGCCAACTGCGTCTGGCGGAAGGACCTGGACGGCGGGGCGCTGGTGCAATTCGTCAAGCCGGGCACGGGCGGACTCGACGCGCCGAGCGCCATCGTGGTGCAGGGCGACCACCTCTACGTGGGCAACCGCAAGGGAAAGTCGATCCTGCGCTTCAAGATGCCCGAGGGGCAGCTCGATCCGCATCCGTTCGTCGAGAAGCTTCCCGACGACCCCGAGTTCCTCATGAGCCTGCGCTGAATCACTTCGCCGGCAGTCGGCACGCGTTCGAGATCCGATGCCGGTGGTCCGCGAAGGTGCGGTAGCCCCAGTCGAAGAGTCGACGCGTGAGAGGCGCCGCCGCGAAGAGGTGGAGCGGCAACGCCCACCAGATGCGCCGCATCAGGTGGCGGTAGACGTCGGCGCCTCGGAGCTGCCCGCCGTCCCGCAGCAGCAGGCGGAGATCGCCGAGCCGATCCTCGTCCGAGACGCCGAGTCGGCGAACGACCCAATCCGCCTGCAGCGGCGCGATTTCGAATCCCCGGCGGCGAAGCGTCGACCGCCAGAACGGAACCCAGCGCCGGCAGATTCCGCAGGAGTCGTCGTAGAGCACCCAGCCCTTCGGGTCCATCGGAGTCCCTTCAGCACCGAAGCGTACGCCCGCGGAAGACGGTCACCGCCGAGCCGTCGGCGAGGAATGCCGATGCGGGGGCGCCGCGGAAACACTCCGCGAACCCCGGACCATAGAGCCGGCCGGCGTCGCAGTCGACCTCGACCCTGGAGGCCGGCCGCACGCGCCAGCGAGGATGCTCGACGCGGTACTCGGCGGTCCCTCCGCCGCGACGGCGCGAGTATCCCCACGCGTGCTCCATGAGGTATTCGATCCGGCTCCCGGGGGTCGACGGGCACGCCTCGCCGTCGACCTACATGTCGAGGCGATGCTCGCGCCGCTTCGACCACCAGGCGTACGAGACGCCGCGCGGCATCTCCTCTCCCGGAGTCCGATCGATTCGATGTCGCATCGGAAGCGCGACATACGGCTCGCCGTACAGCAGCCGTGCGGTGACGGCGATCGCGCGGCGCGGCACGATCTCCCGAACGAACGACACCGCGCGGCGCCAGCCGTCGTTCGTGCGTCGGCGGACATAGAAGCGCAGGTTCACTTCCTCGAAATCCCGGTGACACGGAATCGGCACGCCGAGCACGCGCGTGCGCAGGAAGAGGAATCCAACGAGACTCACGAAGGTGGTGCCGTGCCAGTCGTCCAGCTCCGTGCCGCGCGGGACGAACGGCGCCAGGACGCGCGGATCGATCGCGTAGTGCACCATCGCCAGATGGCGCCACTCGGCGGTGAGGAACGGTTTCGGCGGCCGATCGCTCGTCACCCGGGCACCTCCGCGCGGCCGCTCATGACCGCACCTCGTCCAAGAGCCGCTGCAATCGCCAGCACCGGTGGATCTTCCGATTGCGGAAATCCGGCGGCACCGTGCGATCGCCGAGGTCGAGCGCCGTCAGGCCGGCCGGCACCATCGCCGCGTCCCACTTCAATCCGCGCGAGTTCGTGGAGAAATAGCAGTACCCGCCCGGCGCGAGGAACTTCGCCACGCCTTCCAGCAGCGCGGGCCAGTCACGATCGATCGCGAACGTGCGCCCGCCCATGCGCTTCGAGTTGGAGAAGGTGGGCGGATCGCAGACGATCAGGTCGTAGGACTCCCCCGCCGCCGGCCCGGCGTCGAGCCACGCCAGGCAGTCGGCGGCCACCAGCCGGTGTTCGGGTGTCTCGCGCAGGCCGTTGAGCGCGAAGTTCCGCCGCGTCCACTCCTGGTAGGTGTTGCTCATGTCCACCGTGGTGCTCGCGGCCGCGCCGCCCGCCCTCGCGTAGACGGTGAAGCTTCCCGTGTATGCGAAGAGGTTCAGGAAGCGCCTTCCCTGCGCGTAGCGCCGGACGAGCCCGCGGGCCACGCGATGATCGAGGAAGAGCCCGGTGTCCAGGTAGTCGGAGAGATTGACCTCGAAGCGGAGCCCCTGCTCCGCGACCACGCGCGTGACGCCGCGCTCCGCCACGCGCTCGTACTGCGTCGAGGAGTCGTCGCCGCGCTGGCCCGAGCGGTCCTTGACCCAGAGGCGCTCCGGCGCGATCGCGAGCCCCTGCAGGATCTCCGTCCGGGCCCGCTCGCCGAACTGCGCCCGCTTCTCCGGGGTGTCGTCGCGCGTGCGCGGGAGGAGCCACGCCACCGTGTCGCCGTCGTACCAGTCGACGATGAGCGGGTACTCGGGGATGTCCTTCTCGTACAGGCGGAAGCAGGTGATTCCCTCGGCCTCGGCCCAGCCGCGCAGATGCCTCAGACGCTTCGACAGACGGTTGGCCAGCATGGATTCCACTCGTCCGATATAGTCCCCGCCGCCGGCCCGTGGCGGGTGGTCCGCCGGCGGTTCGCAACACCTTCGTCTTCGGTACCATCCCCGCCCTTCCCCGCGGGAGCCGTGGCCTCTGCCGAGGCCCGGCACGCAACCAGCACCCCTTGGTCAGGCCCTTCATGCACAGCATCCTCAAGCCGCGTCGCCTCGCCGTCACCGCCGCCCTCGCCACCCTGGCCTTCGCCGGATCGGTCTTCGCCGGCGAGGCGGACCTCCGCGTGCCGCCCGTCTCGCAGGCCGTCTACAAGGTGGGCAACTTCGACCTCCAGGGCTCGCACCTGATGATGGTCGGGCTGCTCGTCTGCCTGCTCGCCGCCATCTTCGGCTGGTACCAGTACGCCCAGACCAAGGCGCTCCCCGTCCACAAGTCGATGGCGGACGTCTCCAACATCATCTGGGAGACCTGCAAGAGCTACCTCTTCCAGCAGGGCAAGTTCCTGGTGGTGCTGTGGGTGCTCATCGGCGCCTGCATCCTCTACTACTTCGGCATCCTGGGCCAGCAGAGCAGCGACGCCGCCCATCCGTGGATGGGCTGGGGCGGCGTCGGCGTGGTCCTCGCGTCGAGCGTGCTGGGAATCCTGGGCAGCTACGGCGTGGCCTGGTTCGGCATCCGCATCAACACCACCGCCAACAGCCGCGCCGCCTTCGCCAGCCTCAAGGGTGACTTCCTCCCGGTGCTGGGCATCCCGCTCCGCAGCGGCATGAGCGTGGGTCTGCTGCTCGTCAGCGTCGAGCTCTTCTTCATGATCGTGATCCTCTCGTACCTGCCGGCGCACCTGGTCGGTCCGAGCTTCATCGGCTTCGCCATCGGCGAGTCCCTCGGCGCGTCGGCGCTGCGCATCTGCGGCGGCATCTTCACGAAGATCGCGGACATCGGCGCCGACCTGATGAAGATCGTCTTCAAGCTGCCCGAGGACGACCCGAAGAATCCCGGCGTCATCGCCGACTGCACCGGCGACAACGCCGGCGACTCCGTGGGCCCCACCGCCGACGGCTTCGAGACCTACGGCGTGACGGGCGTCGCCCTCATCGCCTTCCTGGCGCTGGCCCTGGGCGAGACGCCGATGTGCGCAGCGCTCATCGTCTGGCTCTTCACGATGCGGGCGCTGATGATCGTCACCAGCCTCCTGAGCTACTTCGTCAACGACGCGTGGTCGAAGGCCCGCTTCGGCGGCAAGAAGGACTTCCACGAGGAGGCGCCGCTCACCTCGCTCGTCATCATCACCTCGGTCGTCTCCATCGTCATCACCTTCGCGGCCAGCTGGCTGCTGCTCGGGCGCATCACCGAGAGCGTCACGCAGGTGATCGGAGCCACCCCGGCCGTGCTCACCACCCCCGCCGGCGTGAAGGAGGGCGTGGCGGTGACCACCGCCACGGTGACCCACCAGTTCAACGACCTCTGGTGGATCCTCTCGATCATCATCAGCTGCGGCACCGCGGCCGGCGCGATCATCCCGGAGTTCGTCAAGATCTTCACCAGCACGAAGTGCCGCCATGTGCGCGAGGTGGTCAACGCCTCGAAGCAGGGCGGCGCCAGCCTCAACATCCTCTCCGGATTCGTCGCCGGCAACTTCTCGGCCTTCTGGATGGGACTGGTGATCGCGGGCCTCATGGGCATCGGCTGGTGGGCCGCGATGCAGCCCGATGTGAAGGCCCTCATGCCGGCGCAGTACGACTTCGCGGGCCCGATCTTCGCCTTCGGTCTCATCGCCTTCGGCTTCCTGAGCATGGGCCCGGTGACGATCGCGGTGGACAGCTTCGGCCCCGTCACCGACAACGCCCAGAGCGTCTACGAACTCAGCCAGATCGAGTCGCGGCCCGGGATCCGCGAGGAGATCCAG
This sequence comes from uncultured Isosphaeraceae bacterium, assembly GCA_964610365.1. Classification (GTDB taxonomy): domain Bacteria; phylum Planctomycetota; class Phycisphaerae; order Phycisphaerales; family SM1A02; genus VGXK01. The sequence goes on along the minus strand of CAZSVT010000079.1, from coordinate 4,823 downwards.
AAGCAGTTCGGCTTCACCCCGGACTTCGAGACGGCCAAGCACCAGCTGGAGAAGGGCGACGGCGCGGGCAAC
>CAZSVT010000079.1:0-4741 GCA_964610365.1 uncultured Isosphaeraceae bacterium | reverse complement strand
GCAACACCTTCAAGGCCACCGCCAAGCCGGTGCTCATCGGCACCGCCGTGGTGGGCGCCACCACGATGGTCTTCGGCATCATCCTCCTGCTCGACCGCCAGTTCGGGAACGTGGTGGGCCAGCTCAGCCTGGTGCGGCCCGCCGTCCTCCTCGGTCTGCTCGTCGGCGGAAGCGTCATCTACTGGTTCACCGGCGCCAGCACGCAGGCGGTGGTCACCGGCGCCTACCGCGCGGTGGTGTTCATCAAGAACAACATCAACCTCAACAAGGCGGCCGCGAGCGTGGAGGATTCGAAGGAAGTGGTGCGCATCTGCACCGTCTACGCGCAGAAGGGCATGATCAACATCTTCATCGTGATCTTCTGCCTCGCGCTCGGACTCCCCTTCTTCGACCCCTACTTCTTCATCGGGTACCTGGTGGCCATGGCCTTCTTCGGCCTCTTCCAGGCGATCTTCATGGCCAATGCCGGCGGCGCCTGGGACAACGCGAAGAAGATCGTCGAGGTCGACATGCGTGCCAAGGGCACGGACCTGCACGCCGCCACCGTCGTGGGCGACACGGTGGGTGATCCATTCAAGGACACGAGCTCGGTGAGCCTGAACCCGGTGATCAAGTTCACCACGCTCTTCGGCCTGCTCGCCGTGGAGATCGCCATCCAGCCGCAGGTCCAGGAGTACAAGTACTGGATCGGCGGCGTCCTCTTCGCCATCGCGCTCGTCTTCGTCTACCGCAGCTTCTATTCCATGCGGATCCCGGCGGAGGTCCGGAAGGCCTGAGCGCCGGGCGCATGCCGGGCGCCGCGTGACCGCCCGACCACGGGCATATACTCCGCGTCCCATGCGCCCGATCCGAACGCTCGCCATCCTGATCGCCGCGCTCGCGGCGGCGTCGACGGGCGCGACGATGGCACGATCCGACGGTCCGGCCCGGTCCGCGACGGCACCGCCGCGCGCTGCCGAGCCGGCACCGTCCGCGGCACCGACCGCGGCGCCATCCGCGGCGCCGGTGACCTGGGACGGCGAAGGCTCCGAGACGGACGAGTGGGCGGAGGTCACGCCCGACGGCCGGGATCGCCTGCCGAAGTGGATCGAACAGGGCGTCCGCCGCTACGGACCCATCACCGTCTTCTTCGCGTTCATCGTTTCGGGCGTGGGGCTCCACCTGAGCGAGGACCTGATCCTCATTCCGGCGGGCTACATCGCCGCCGGAGACCCGCACACGCCGGTCCGGCTCTTCTGGGAGTTCGCGTTCTGGGCGTACCTGGGGATCGTGATCGGCGACGCCGGCTGGTTCCTCATGTGCCGAACCTTCGGCACGAGGCTGCTGCACCGCCGGTGGTTCAAGCGCATCATGCATCCCCGCCGGCTCCTGGAGATCAAGCACCAGATGGATCAGCGCGGCGCGCTGGTGCTGCTGGCGGCGAGGTTCATCCCCGGAACGCGCACGCCCGTGATCACCATGGGCGGGGTCCTGCACATGCCCTGGTGGAAGTTCCTGCTCGTCGAGCTCACCTGCGTGCTCGTGTCGGCGCCGCTCCAGATGGCGGTGGGCTGGTTCGCGGCGAAGGCCGCCTCGAACGCCGGCGTCACGCGGCTCTCCCACCAGATCGCCGTGGGCGTTGCGGTCACCGTGGCCTTCGTGGTGCTGATGTACTTCCTCCACCTGTGGCTCAAGGCGCGCATGACCCGCAAGCGGTTGCCCCGCGCCCCGGCCCGGTGGCTGCGGCTCTACGACACGCGCGTGGCCGTCTGTCCGCAGTAGCCGGGCCCGCCCCGGTGGCGACTACTGCCCCCAGTAGCCCAGCAGCGCCCCGAGATCCGCGCCGTCCACGATGCCGTTGCGGTCGAAGTCCGCCACGCGCTGCGTCGGCCCGGAGACGGGGCCCCAGACGCCCAGGAGCGTGCCGATGTCTCCCCCGCCGACGACGCCATCGCCGTCGAGATCGCCCTCGTTGGGCGCCGTGACGGCGAGGCGCTGGTTCGGCGAGACGTTGAGGAACTTCTTCGTGTAGCCCGGGGGGAACTCGATGATCAGCTCGTTGACGATGGAGGCGTTCCCGAGGCCGATCTGGATCAGGTCCTCGCTGGAGCTGCCGTAGCTGTGGCCGCCGTCCTGCACCACCACCCGGGTGACGGAGCCCATCTTCGCCGTGACCTTCGCCAGTCGACCGTTGGGGGGAATCCGATCGTTGTTGCCCGTGGAGAGCTTGAGCTGGAGCCACTTGCCTCCGCCCGAGGTGTCGTTGCGGTAGAGCTTCACGGGACCGTTGTTGTAGATCATCAGGAGGTCGAGATCGCCGTCACGGTCGTAGTCGAGCGTCACCACCGCGCGCCCCTCGCCGTTGACGAAGCTCCAGCCCTGCTGGAGCACCTCGGAGAAGGTGTTGTTGCCGTTGTTCCGCCAGAGGAACTCGCGCACGTTCTGCCACTCGCCGACCGGCCGACCGTTCACTTCCACGATGTCCCGCCAGCCGTCGTTGTCGACATCGATCGCCACGGAGCCCCATCCCCAGCCGCCGTTGGAGACGCCCGCCGCCGCGGCGCCCTCGGTGAAGACATGGTTGCCCTGGTTGGTGAAGAGCACGTTCCCGTTGTAGAAGCCGGGATTCGGATTCTGCAGGTAGATGCTCGTGACATACCAGTCGAGCAGGCCGTCATTGTTGAAGTCGGCCACGCACTGACCCATGCCGTCGATGTTGAACGCGGAACCGAACTGACCGGAGAGATCGACGAAGCTGGTGCCGCCGCTGTTCTTGTAGTAGCGCGTGGTGTAGAAGTCGCTGACGAACAGGAGTTCGGGGAAGCCGTCGTTGTCCATGTCCGCGAATTGCGGCGTGAAGCCCCAGGTGTTCGCCGGGAAGGTGATGGCGGTGCCGGCCACGTTCACGAACGTCCCGTTCCCGCTGTTGCGGAACAGCTTGTTGCCGTTGGCCGTGCCCTTCCAGGCGCCGACGGCCAGGTCGAGGTCGCCGTCGAGGTCGTAGTCGCCGAAGCAGCCGCCGTTCCCGGCGGGCGTGGATGCGCCGGTGAATGCCACGCCGGCCGACGCCGCCATGTCGGTGAAAGTCCCGTTGCCGTTGTTGCGATAGAGCCGGTTCTTGCCCGGCTCGCCGATGTTGTTGGTGATCCAGCCGTAGCTCAGCACGTAGAGATCCACCCAGCCGTTGCGGTCGTAGTCGCCGGCGCAGACGGCGGCGCCGCCGTGGCTGGCGGCGACCCCCCACGACCCGGCCTGATCGGTGAACGTCCCGTTGCCGTTGTTGATGTAGAGCCGGTCCGGCGTCCCTCCGGTTCCGAGGATGAAGATGTCGGGCCAGCCGTCGTTGTTGAAGTCGGCGACGGCGGCGCCGCCCAGCATCCACTCGTCAGGGCCCGGGACCATCATGGCGTTCGGCGCGTAGGTCATGTTGATGCCCGCGGCCAGCGAGATATCGGTGAAGCTGATGGTGGCGGCCGGCGCGGCCGCCTGGAATGCCGCGGCGGCAACCACCGCGCCGATCGCTCCGCGACGGCGGCCCGGGGTCGTTGAAGGGATCGCGGGTCGTGTTGGCATCGTGTCCGGCGCTCTCATGGCGGCGCATCCCGAAACGCGGTCGCACCGTGTTCAAGTCTATCGGCAGAATCGATGGCGGCCATCGCACGGCTCGCATCGCGTCGCGGTCGAGGCGCCTCGGCGCGCGGGGCCTCGACGGCCTCGGCGATTCGCGGCGCGATGCTCGGCACCTTGCCGCTGCCCGCGCGGCCCCGTACACTCCCCACCCGCCTTCGGGCGGCGACAATTCGATTCGGGGCGGTTACTCAAGTGGCCAACGAGGGCAGACTGTAAATCTGCTGGCTTACGCCTACGGGGGTTCGAATCCCTCACCGCCCACTGCCATCGGAACTGAAGGCTTCGACGAATCGGCGGCAGCAGCCGCGGGGGATTCCGCGTAGGATGGCCCGTTCGCCGACGGCGTTCGGCGCGAACGGCCCCATGCGGGGTGTAGCTCAGCTTGGCTAGAGCGCTTGGTTCGGGACCAAGAGGTCGCAGGTTCAAATCCTGTCACCCCGACTTGACACAAACCTAAATCCTGAAATAGGTTGCAACGAGGCCGCGAAAGCGGCTTTCGTCGTTCTTTGGCCTCGGAGATACCTGTTTTGATACCTTTTTGTCGGCCAGAAGTACAAGAACACTGCGGATGTTCAGGCATGGCCTGACTCGCTTTCGGCCAATCAGCGGGGATGAATTGATGGTCGCCGACGCCGAAATCCATCGAGGTCATTCGCAACTCGGCCCCCGTCGTCCGCAGCCCATTTGCCTCCCGGTCTTGACCGCGCTGCTGCTCCTGCTGTCAACCGAACCCGCTCGAGCGCAATACGCCAAATGGCGGCAGTCAGGCTCGGTGTTCGTCCTCACGACGCCCGAGGGGGCCGATCTGCCGGAGACGGCGTCGGTGGAAGGGTTCCCGCTGCTCGTGCGGCTGAACCGCGAGTCGTTCGATTTCTCAAAGGCGCAGCCGCACGGCGAGGATCTGCGGTTTGCCGGGAGCGACGGCGCGCCGCTGCCGTATCAGATCGAAGATTGGGACGCCGAGCGCGGCGAGGCGGCGGTCTGGGTGCGCGTGCCGAAGATCCAGGGGAACACTCGGCAGGAGCTGCGAATCTTCTGGGGCAAGCCCGATGCGAAGAGCGAGTCGTCGGGCACTGCGGTGTTCGATGGGACGAATGGATTTCTCAGCGTGTGGCACCTGGGAGAGACGATT
>CAZSVT010000078.1:0-11897 GCA_964610365.1 uncultured Isosphaeraceae bacterium | reverse complement strand
ATATTTTGGGTTCCACCGGCGCGCCGGACTTCCCCGTTACGCCTGGGGCGTTCCAGGAAACGTACGGCGGCGGGGACTCTGACTTCTTCTTTACCAAGTTCATCCCGGACGGCTCCAGCCTGCTCTACTCCACGTTCATCGGCGGCGGCCCGCAGCCGCGTGCGGTAATGCTCCGAAAGGAGCCGGAACATCTGCCTGGCCGCGGCCTTGTTCGCGGCATCTTTGCTCACGTTCGCGCCGCCGGGTCCCTCGACGCGCGGCAGGTCGGTCGGCGCGACGGCGACCTCGGCGGTTCGCGCCGCCACCAGCACCTCGTCGAACGCGCCCAGGTAGCGCTGCCAGCAGGCGTGGCCGTCCACGCCGAGCGGCGCCACCGCGGCGCGGGCCTGTTCGTCGATCTCCAGCACCGAGGCGAGGTACTCCCCGTGGCAGCGCCAGATCCGCTCGGGGTCGACCCGGATCCCGGCGAGAACGAGCACTCGTTCGAGGTCGCGGATGGAGAGGGAAACCCCGGCTCCGTCGAGCGCGGTGGCATGGACCTGGGCGCCCACCTCGGAGGACAGCGACCCCGCCGCCAGGACGGCGACGGAGACGACGATGCGCCTGAGCCGCGCACCAAACCGAGCCTGGTGCACAACGAACGCGGGCACGCGCCCGCAGCCTATCGCTGCGAGAACGCGTGCCCGCGTCGTTCAATCCAATTCAGTCGGCACGAGGCCGACGATGGGTGCGGCCGGAGCCGCCGCGGCTCACCAGCCGCCGCGATCGCCGCCACGGCCGCCGCGGCCACCGCCGCCGCCACCGAAGCCGCCGCGACCACCACCACCGCCGCCGCCGAAGCCGCCGCGGCCACCACCGCCGCCGCCGCCACCGAAGCTGCGCTCCTCGCGCGGACGAGCCTCGTTGACGGTCAGGTCACGGCCATCGATGTTCTTGCCGTTGAGGGCGGCGATCGCCGCCTGGGCCTGGCCGGAGTCATCCATCTCCACGAATCCGAAGCCGCGCGACCGACCGGTCATCCGGTCCGTCACCACCTCGGCGCTCCTCACGGAGCCGTGCTGTTCGAAGAGCTGGCGCAGAGAGTCATTGGTCGTCTTGAACGACAGGTTCCCGACATACAGTTTCATCGCAATCGATCCTTGCCCGAATTCCATTGCAACCGGCGGAGATCTCGGGCGAGGTCAAGCGACGGCTGATTCAACGCTGCGGCCACTCGTACGATCGGGTCAGCCTTCGCGAATCCGAGGCGGAGTATAGCAGGCATCGCCCGCGTCTTGGCAAGCCCCTCGGGTACCCTTTTTCGCCGTGCCGATCCTGGTGGGCATCGACGAGGCGGGCTACGGACCGCTCCTGGGGCCGCTCTGCGTGGGAATCGCGGTCTTCGGCGCAGATTCGGCGCCCGGCGCGGACCCGCCGGATCTCTGGTCGACGCTCGCCGCCGCCGTCTGCCGCAAGCCCCGGGATCGCCGCGGGCGCATCGCCATCGCAGACAGCAAGAAGCTCAAGCGTCCGAACGACTCGGCGGGACATCCCCTGGAACACCTGGAGCGAGGCGTGCTCCCGTGCCTGGCCGTCGCCCGCGGCGTCGACGCCGCATGGCCGGCCGACGACCTGGCGCTGCTCGAGGCGCTCGGCGCCTCGCCGTCGCAGGTGCCGCCGTGGAGCGGCGACCCGTCCGCGCTGCCCCTGGCGAACGATCCGTCGCTGCTGCGCATCGCCGCGGCGCAGCTCGCCCGCGCGCTCTCGGAGGCGCGCGTCGTGCTGCACGCCATCCGGGTGGCGGCGATCGACGCTCCCGCGTTCAACGGCGCCCTCCAGCGCACGCGCAGCAAGGCGGCGATCAACACCAGCGCCGCGTTCGAACACCTGCTGGCCGTGGCGCGGCGCCATCCGAAGGACGATCTGCTGGTGGCCCTCGACCGCCACGGAGGCCGCGTGCACTACCGGGAGGAACTCGGCTTCACCTTCCCCGGCGCCGCCATGCGCGTGCTCGAGGAGTCGGAGACGCGGAGCGCGTACGAGCTCCGTCACGACGGTCGCCGGATCCAGGCGTCATGGGAGGTCGAGTCCGAGTCGAAGCATCTCCCGGTGGCGCTGGCCAGCATGGCGGCGAAGCTGGTTCGGGAACTCTGGATGGCGCGCATGAATCGCTTCTTTGCGCGGATCATGCCCGAGCTCAAGCCCACGGCCGGGTATGTCGAAGATGGTCGAAGGTGGTTGGCGGACGTGGAGCCCCACCTGCCGAGGATCGGTCTCGATCGGGCGATGCTGGTGCGGAACGCCTGACCGCCACCGCCACGGCGCCCCGGCCGGTCCGGCCATGCCTCCGCGGCGGCCGGCACCGCGTCGGAAACCTTGACTCTGCCGGGAAGGTCCCGGTACAGTGCCCGATTCTTCGCCGAAGGGAAGGCGTCGTCCCGGGCCCGACCGCGTGGGGCCTCCGCTCATCCCGCACGCATCGCACGCAGGCTCCGCCGAAGGATTCGGAGCAGGAAAGCTCGAACGCCATGGCCACCGATCTCAGCAAGGTTCGCAACATCGGCATCTGCGCCCACATCGACGCGGGCAAGACGACGGTGACGGAGCGCATCCTCTTCTACACCGGCAAGATCCATCGCATGGGCGAGGTCCACGAGGGCACCGCCACCATGGACAGCCTCCAGGAAGAGCAGGAGCGCGGCATCACCATCCAGTCGGCGGCCACCACCTGCCCGTGGACGCATGACGGGGTGGAGTACAAGGTCAACCTCATCGATACGCCGGGCCACGTGGACTTCACCATCGAGGTGGAGCGCTCGCTGCGCGTTCTCGACGGCGCCTGCGCCGTGTTCGACGGCAAGGAAGGCGTGGAGGCGCAGTCGGAGACGGTGTGGCGCCAGGCGGAGCGCTACGGCGTTCCCCGCCTCTGCCTCATCAACAAGATGGACAAGCTCGGCGGCGACTTCGAGTTCAGCTTCAACTCGATCCGCACGCGCCTCGGCGCGAACGCCATCGCCATCCAGCTCCCCATCGGCAACGGCAATGACTTCAAGGGCATCATCGACCTCATGGCGATGAAGGCCTACTACTGGAACGCCGAGGACGACGGCGCCACCATCACCGAGGCCGAGATTCCCGCCGACTGGAAGGACGCGGCGGAAATCTGGCACGCCCAGATGGTGGAGCGCATCGCCGAGCTGGACGAATCGCTCACCGAGAAGTACATCCACGATCACGAGTCGATCACCGCCGCCGAGCTCAAGAAGGCGCTGCGCAAGGCCACCATCGAGCTCCGCGCGTTCCCCGTGCTCTGCGGCTCGGCCCTCAAGTACGTCGGCATCCAGAAGGTGCTCGACGCCGCCGTCGAGTACCTCCCGAATCCCACCGAGCGTCGCGACGTGGAGGGCGTGGACCCCAAGGATCCGAGCATCAAGCTCTCCCGGCCCCACAAGGACGACGCCCCCTTCTCGGCGCTGGTGTTCAAGGTGGTGGCGGACGTGGCGGGCACCCTCACCTACCTGCGCGTCTACTCCGGCAAGCTCACCAAGGGCAGCCGCGTGCTCAACCCGGGCAACGGACGCAAGGAGAACATCAGCCGTCTCTACGAGATGCACGCGCAGGACCGCGAGGCCCTGGACGAGACCGGCGCGGGCCAGATCGTGGCGGTGGTCGGACTGAAGGACAGCTTCACCGGCGACACGCTCTGCGACCCGGATCACCCGATCATCCTGGAGCGCATGGTCTTCCCGGAGCCCGTGATCTCCATGTCCATCGAGCCGGTGACCGCCGACGACAAGAAGAAGCTGGGCGAGGCGCTCACCACCATCCGACGCGAGGATCCCTCGTTCCGTTCCAACTACAACGACGAGACGGGCGAGACGATCATTTCGGGCATGGGCGAGCTGCACCTGGAGATCATCAAGAACAAGCTGACGCGCGACATGAAGATCGGCGTCAACGTGGGCAAGCCGCGCGTGGCCTACCGCGAGACGATCGTCGGTCGCGCCGACAAGGTCCGCGGGCTCTTCAAGAAGCAGACCGGCGGTCGCGGCCAGTACGGCGACGCGTACCTCACCGTCTTCCCCATCACCCCCGAGCAGGCGGCGGCGGAGGAGCTGGAGATGAAGGACGGCGTGGTCTTCGAGGACAAGATCTCCGGCGGCGTCATCCCGCGCGAGTTCATCCCCAGCGTGGAGTACGGCGCCCGGCAGGCGGCGGCCAGCGGCATCCTGGGCGGGTATCCGGTGATCAACGTCCGCGCCCAGCTCGTCTACGGCAGCTACCACGACGTCGACTCCAGCCAGATCGCCTTCGAACAGGCGGGCGCGCTGGCCTTCCGCGAGGCGTGCACGCAGGCGGGGCTGGCGCTGCTGGAGCCGATCATGAAGGTGGTGGTCACCACGCCCGACGAGTTCTTCGGCAACGTCTCCGGCGACCTGGCGTCGCGGCGCGGGCACATCATCGACAGCGAACTGCGCGGCGTGACGCGCGTCATCCACGCGGAGGTTCCGCTGGCGGAGCTCTTCGGCTACACCACCTCGCTGCGCTCCATGACCCAGGGTCGCGCGAGCTCCAGCATGGAGCCGCACACCTATCGCATCATGCCGGACCGCCTCAAGGACGAGGTGCTGGCGAAGGCCTGACGGCGGAGGCCGGAATTCGGCGCATCGTCGCCTCGCGGCGCGGCTTCGCCCTTCGGGCGAACGGTCGCGTCCGCGATCGCGTACGGCGTGGGATACTGGCGATGACCATGCTCGTCCCGTTCGCGCAGCCTCGTGCGTCGGCCCCATGCGACGAACGGCGGCGCCGTCCCTTCCGAACCAGCCCGCCCACCGCGCCATGATCGGCAGCCCCGTTCCATCCGAGCCCGCCGCCGAGCCTCCCGTGCCGGTGATGTTCCGCGGGGAGTACGAGCGCGAGATGGAGTCGTGGTTCCGGCGGCGCTTCCAGATCCTCTGCGCGTTCTTCGGCGGATGGGAGCTGCTGGCGATCACCTGGGCCACGCTCGCCCGACTCCTGACGGTGGCCTCCAGGGAGGACGGCGTGCCGCGCGGCGCGGAGGATCCCAGCCGCGCCCTGGAACAGGTGATCACCGGCTCGGCGTTCTGGGGACTGGTGCTCAGCGCGGGCGCCACGCTGCTGGTCCTGGGGTACTTCTCCCTGGTGCGGGCGCGGCGCGTCGAATCGCGCGAGGGCCTGGTGCACCAGGCGAGCTGGATGATCGTCCTCCTCGGGGGGCTCCACCTGGCGGCCGAGTCGGTCCTGTCGGTCTTCGCGGCCGCCGATCTCTTCAACCCGGCCTGGAGCATCTTCTTCTGGCACTTCCTGGCGTGCCTGGTGCTGCCATGGTCCCCGCGCGAGAGCGCGCGGCCGATGGTGCCGCTCATCGGCGCCTACCTGGTGGCGGACTTCCTGCTCTCGCCGCGCGGCATCCGAGCCATCACGCCGGAGGGCGATGCGATCCAGCACTTCTCGTGGCTCGCCTTCACCATCCGCAGCGCCCTGCTGCCGCTGGTCCTCGTGCCGGGCCTGTTCGCCTGCTGGTGGCGCCTGCGACGGCACATGCGCCGCTTCGGCCGTCGCATGGCCAGCCAGGGATTCATGGAGCTGCGGCGCGAACTTTCGCAGGCGCGCAAGATCCACGAGAGCCTCTTCCCCAAGCCCGGCCGCCACGAAGGCGTGGAGTTCGATCTCCTCTACCGGCCCATGCGCGATCTCGGCGGCGACTTCGTGCAGGCGTGGATCGATCCGCTCGACCGCATCCACGTGGTGGTGATCGACGTGACCGGACACGGACTGGCCGCGGCCATGACCGTCAACCGGATCGCCGGCGAGCTCGACCGGCTGCGGGCGGAGAATCCGCTCATCTCCCCCGCCGCGGTGCTGGCCGGGCTCAACCGGTACATCCACCTGACGCTCACCAAGCACATCATCTTCGGCACGGCCGTGGCGGCCCAGCTGGATTCCCACACCGGACGGCTGACGGTGGCCAACGCCGGCCATCCCGCCGCCATGGTGCGCCGCGCCTCGGGCGCCGTGGAGCCGCACGAGAGCACGGCCTTCCTCCTGGGCGCCATGTCGCACGGCGACTTCGAGGTGACGGAGGAGGTGACCCACCTGGCGCCCGGCGACATGGTGGTCCTGGTCACGGACGGCGTGATCGAGGCCCGTGATCGGCGCGGCCGCGTCTTCGGCGAGTCCCGCCTGCGCGAGGCGTGCAGCCGCAATCCGGCGCCACCGCGCTGGAGCGAGTTCCTCGGCCGCCAGATCGAGGAGTGGTCGGGCGGCGTGCTCACCGACGACCTGCTGATCGCCACGCTGGCGCTCGCGCCCACCGCGCGCGTGATCCCGCAGACCATCAGCCGCGCCTCCACGCTCCGCGAGATCCGAAGCGACGCGGCGCCCGGCGTGGCGCCCGCCGCAGCGCCCGCCGCGGCCATGGCCCCCGCCGGAACGCACTGAACCGCGTCAGCGACGCGCATGAACCATCCCCCACCCGCCGCCCTCGACCGAGCCATGGCGCTGGCGGTGCGCCTGGCGGTGCGCGGGCACGGTCGCGTGGAGCCGAATCCCATGGTGGGTTGCGTGGTCCTCGATCGCCACGGCGAGACGGCCGGCTGGGGCTGGCATCGGCGCCTGGGCGGCGATCACGCGGAGGTGGAGGCGCTGCGCCGCGCCGGCGAACGGGCCCGCGGCGGCACGGTGGTGGTGACGCTGGAGCCCTGCAATCACCACGGGCGTACGCCACCCTGCACCGAGGCGATCGTGCGCTCGGGCGCGGCGCGCGTGGTCTTCGCTGCCCGGGATCCCCATCCGGCGGCCTCCGGCGGCGCCGAGGCGCTGCGGGCCGCGGGCGTGGAGACGCAGGTGCGCCCCGGCCGCGCCGCCGAACTCCTCAACGCCCCGTTCCTGCGCCGCGTGATCGACGGACGACCGTGGATCGCCGCGAAATGGGCCCAGTCGATCGACGGGGCCATCGCCTGCCGCAACGGCGAGAGCCGCTGGATCTCCTCGGAGCGCCTCCGACGCGCGGTGCACCGCGAGCGCGGTCGCGTGGACGCCGTCATGACCGGCATCGGCACCGTGATGGCCGACGATCCGGCCCTCACCGCGCGCGGCGTCACCACTCGGCGCCGCGCCATCCGCGTGGTCGTCGATCCCGGTCTCGCCATGCGACCGGACTCGGCGCTGGCGCGCGGAGCGAGCGACGGTCCGCCCGTCCTCGTCGCCGCGAACCCCTCGGTCATCGCCGGCCGCGCCGATCGATGCGCGGCGCTTCGATCGCGGGGCGTGCGGATCCTGGAGCTGCCCGAGGTCGGGGCGCCGCTCACCGCGCTCGTTCGCGCGCTCGCGTCGGATCACGGCGTGTCGCGACTCATGGTGGAGAGCGGCGGCGGGCTGCTGGGCGCGCTCTGGCGCGAGGAGCTGGTGGACGAATGCTGGGTGGTCGTCACGCCGCGCATCGCCGGCGACGCGATGGCCCGCCGCCCGGTGCGAGGCTTCGAGCCGCTCGCCGTCAGCGCGATGCCCGTCCGCCGCCTGGTCGGCTCGTGGCGGCGCGGCGACGAGATGGTGCTGCTCTACCGCTGAGCGGCCGGCGCCGCGTCACCGGGCCCGGAAGGCGCGAGGATCCAGCGGCGGATCGAAGGACGGCGGGAAGACGCGCAGCACCTCGTCGGATTCGTCCAGGGCCCAGCGACCCTGCGGACCCTCGCGCGCCAGGCGCACGGTGACCGGCGCGCCGTTGGACGGCGTCACCACGATCGACGCCACCTGGAGTTCGGCCGGCATCGACTGGATCGCCAGCTCCTGGGCGCGCGTGGCCCCGAGCCGTTCCAGGAGCGCCGTCACCGCGCTCTCGCGCGCCGGCGACGACGCGCCGCCGGGTTCGTCCAGGCGCCAGCCGTCCAGCGTGCGCACCAGGTCGAAGCGCGGCGCGCCGTCCGGCTCGAGCACGCGGAGGGCGCGCACCTCCGAGGGAGGAATGCCGCACGGGCGCCCGTCCACCAGCGACGCGGGCGTGGGCAGCAGGGCCGCGATGGCCGGCGGATCGAGGAGCACGATGGGCGGGCGGTCGGTGCGCCGGGCGCAGAGGGCGCCTCCCTTCACCTGGCCCGCGCCGATCTCGATGGTCTCGGTGCGGCGCGCCGCGGCGCCGTCGGCGCCCGACGCCTCGATCGTGGCGATGGGGCGCTCCAGTCCGTAAAGCGCCGCCTCGCCCGGCGCGTCGTCGACGAATCCCGCGTGCTCCACGCGCGCCATGGCGCCGAGCAGCGCCTCCACCGCCGCTGCGTCGGCGCGCGTCGACACCGGCGCCGTGAGCCGCCAGCGACCGTCGCGACGCTCCAGTTCCAGCCGCTGCGCCGGGCGTCCCTCCTCGATGGGCGATCGCACCACGACCACGCGGTCGGTGCCCGTGCCGACCGCGTCGAAGAGACGCCACGAGCGCCATCGTCGCGGATCGGCGTCGAGGATCGACTCGTGGAGCGAGGCGTCCACCGCGAGCGCCGGCCCGTCGTCCACGCGGAGCCAGGCGCGGCCGCCCACGCCCCGGCGCCCGAAGTGCAGCCGATGGGATCCGCCCGGCCACTGCACCTCCACCTCCGCCGCCGCGGGCTCGAGCCCCAGCGCCGCCCGATCCACCGACTCCGCGGGCAGCGAGCGCGTGGCCCGCAGATCGGCGGCGCGAAGCAGCACGTCGCGGAGCTGCGCCCCATCGGCCGGCTGCTCGAAGGGCTTCGTCTGCCGCCAGCCGTCGGCGCCGCGCGCGAACTCGTGCGTCGTCCCTTCGCGGCGGACGACCAGGCGCTCCACCCGCTCCACCGGCAGCGTCCCGGCGGCGAAGACCAGCGCCGGTCCCTCGCGCCCCGCGGCCGCGGCGCCACCGGGGAGGGCGGCGCCTCCATCCATCCACCGAAGGGCCGCGAGCGCGGCCAGGAGCGCGATGGCCGCCCCCCACGCCGCGATCGCCGGTCTCCACGGCACGCTCACGCACGCCTCCTCTCGACGGCCACGAGGAGGGCCACCGCCAGCGCCACCATCGGAAGGCCCGCCGATGCCGCCAGCGACATCGTCCACCGCGCGGCGGGCTCCAGCGCCGGAACACGCTCCACTTCGCGCCCGCTCCCCGATGCGAGTCCGTCGTCGAGGCCGGCGAGCCAGCCGATCGTGCCCACGAGGAGTTCCCGATTCCCCGGGTATCGAAGGAAGACGCGCTCCGGGCCGAGCGATCCCGTCAGGTCCGCCAGACCCGAGAGCATCCACGCCGCTCCGCCGGAGACGACGGCGCGTCGATCGCCTGGTCCGCGCACCGCCATGAGGATCGGCACCGGCTCCTGGAATCGCTTGGTCTCGGGCACTTCCACCGTGCGCCGGGCGGCGCTGCGCCAATCCTCCTCCAGCCAGCGATTCGCCGCCGGCGGCACGCGCAGCAGCACCGCCGCGTCGGCGCCCGCGCCGGGCCGCAAGGCCACCGGCTCGGAGACGAGCGTGGCCAGCCCCGAGGCACCGCGCGAGGCGGCGTGCCCGGGGTCCGCGTCGAGTTCGAAGTAGGCCCGCACCTCCCGGGTGCGCTCCGAGGTCGCGGTCAGTTCGAGGAGCGTGGCGCCGCTCCGCGCCTCCACGCCCAGGCGCCGCGCCAGCGCCTCCCACGGATCGTCATGACCGACGAGCGGGCGCAGGCTCGGCGCAATCGCCAGCAGCACGGGCTCGCCGGAATCGACGAGACGCGACGCGGCGTCCAGGAGTCGCCGCTCGCGCGGCTCGATCTCCACGCCCGCGCGGCGGAGCGGAGGGATCACCAGCCACACCGTCTGGCGTCCCGGTCGCGGCATCGGCCTGGGCTCCGCCGCCGGCTGCCATTCGCGCACCGTGCAGCGGGCCGATCGGAGGGCGTCGGCGATCGCCGACGCATCGGCGCGGTCGGGCGACGGCCGCAGCATGGAACGCCCTTCCGCGTGCACGATCACCACCTCCGGCGCCACCCCGCGGCGCAACGAGCGCACCGCGGAGGCGATGACTTCCTCGCCCCGGAATCGGCGATCGAAGGCGCGCACCGGGGCGCCGCCGCCGGGGGACGCGCCGAGCGGCGGCAGGAGCTGCCAGCCGGGAATGGCGGCCACGCGGTCGGGGCCGCTCACCACGATCGCCTCGCCGCCCTTGAGCGCCGCGGCGACCTCGGCGAGGGCCAGTTCCGGCAGTCGCGACAGTCGATCCTGCGCCGTCGCCAGCAGCTGCGCCATGTCCACGCTGCGCTTCGGCGCGTCCCGCAGGTACTCGATCACCTCCGGAGGCAGTCGTTCGCGCCGGCGCAGTTCGCGCAGCGACTGCTCCATGGACGCGCACTGCTCCATCCAGGCGCGGAGCGCCGTCTCCACCTGCGCCGCGGCGCCGGCCGCATCTCCCAGCGGCGACTGGGCGCTGCTCCGCGCCTGCGCCCGTCGCGCCTCGACGAACGGTCGATGATCCGCGGCGAGCTTGGCGCAGGTGGCCCGCCACTGCTCCAGCGCCGCCCGGTCCGCGTCGTCCAGCACGCCCGGGGCGGGTCGAGCGGCCGCCGCGGATTCCGCCCCCGCCGCCGCCGACTCGCTCCGGGTGGGCAGCGCCGCCAGGAGCGCGGTGAGGGCGTTCGCCTCCGCGCCGGCCCACGCCGCGAGCCGTTCGAAGGACGCGAGCCCCGCGTCGATCGCCGCCCGCTGCTCCGCCAGCGGCGCCGCGAAGGTGCGCTCGAGGCGCTCGAGCGCCTCGTCGTAGGTGCCGGATTGGAACGGATCGTCGGGATCGATCCGCAGGGCGCGCACGCGGCCATTGGCCGTGGCGAGTCCGTCGAATCGCGCCAGGACCTCGTCGAGCTGCCGGAGGGCGGAGGCATCGACGGAGTCGGGACCGGCGAAGGCCTCGATGCGCCAGTCGCCGTCCAGCTCCGCCACGAGCCCGCGCGTGCGCTCGCTCAGCGTCCAGGCGCGGGTGCGCGTGAGATCCACGGTCGCCCGCAGCGGCGGCTGCGACGCGACGGCGATCAGCGCCGCCGCCGCCACGGCCACGCCCGCGAGGAGCGCCAGGCGCGCCGGCCGTCGCGTGGCGGGGGGACCGTTTCGGACGCCGTCGGCCACCGCGTCGATCGAGGCCAGGACGAACCACGCGGCGATCGCGGCGAAGAACGCCAGGCCCGCGGGGTCGATCATGCCCAGCAGGAAGTCGTCCACCCGGCGCAGCGGATCGATGCCGTGCGCTGCCGCCGTCCAGTGCGGCGGCACCACCAGCGGCAGCGCCCGACCGAGCAGGATCCACGCCGACCAGAGCCCGATGGCCAGCAGGTACGCCGCCGCCGGGCCCTGGGCGATCAGCGAGCAGTAGAACGCGCTCGAGAGGACCATCGTCCCGGCGAGCAGCACGCCCAGCAGGCCGCAGGCGAATTCGCCGGGATCGGGTCGCGCCACGATCGAGAGGAGCGCCCACTGGGCGACCAGCGGAAGGAGCAGGAGCACCAGGAACGCCACCAGCGCCAGGAACTTCCCCATCACGATGGACGCCGCGCCCGCCGGCGATGCCAGGAGCGGATCCCAGGTGCCGGCGCGGCGCTCCTCGCCGACGCTGCGCCACGCCAGCACCGGCGCCACCACGAAGAGCGACCACGCCGCGATCGTCAGCGGCAGGCGCATGGAGACGGGCGCACCCGGAACGAGGGCCCCCATCGCGAACGCCACGCCCGGAGGCAGCGCGAAGGCGGCCATCGCCGTCCAGCCCACGGGCGCCAGGACGAGCGACATCCACTCGCGCCGCGCCACCGCCGCGGCGCTGCGCACGGCGCCGGGCGGACGCGCCGACGGCGCCGACGCGGAGGTCGGCGCGGCCGTCACCGCGTTCGGACCGGACGCGCTCATTCGACGCGACCTCCGAGGAGCCCTCGATAGAGCGCG
>CAZSVT010000077.1:0-11972 GCA_964610365.1 uncultured Isosphaeraceae bacterium | reverse complement strand
ACGAGCGACGAGCCGCGAGGCGCCGCGGACGAGCGACGAGCCGCGAGGCGCCGCGCAGCGCCGCCTCGCGGCGAGGAGCGAGGACGCAGACGGAGCGGAGCCGGCGGCACGGGCCGCGCTTCGCGGACCGGGCCGCGGCGACGCTCCGTCAGCCCTCGACGCGCAGCGCCGCGAGCGGGAGCGCAACGGAGGCACCGACAGCGCCGAACTCCGGGGTTCGCCGCGTGCCTCCGTTCGTTTCCGCTCGCAAGCAAGCGGAGAGGGTGGGATTCGAACCCACGAGCAGGACAAGCCCGCTACCGGTTTTCGAGACCGGCCCTTTCAACCGCTCAGGCACCTCTCCAGCGCCGGACGGACCCGGCGGGTCGGAAACGATAGCAGACCGCCGCGGCACCGGCACCCCGCACCCGCCGCCGACCGCGCCGTCAGGCCAGCACTTCCTCCTGCGGCTTCCACGCGGCGATGAGCTTCTGCTGCACATCGTGCGGCGCCTGCTCGTCGTGGCTGTGCTCCATGGTGAAGCTCCCGGCGCCGGCGGTCATGCTCTTCAGGCTGCTGGCGTAGGTGCTCACCTCGCCCAGCGGCGCCGCGGCCTTCACCAGCACCTGTCCGCCGGGCAGCGTCTGCGTGTCGATGATCCGGCCGCGCCTCGACGAGAGATCCGACGCGATCGCTCCGAGCGCGTTGGCCGGCGCCACCACCTCGAGCGACACGAACGGCTCCATGATCGCCGGCTTCGACTTCCGCGCACCGTCGACGAACGCGTGCTTGCCCGCCGTCACGAACGCCACTTCCTTGCTGTCGACGGGGTGATGCTTGCCGTCATAGACGCTGACGCGCACGCCCTGCATCGGGTACCCGGCGATCACGCCGTGCGTCATCGCCTGCCGCACGCCCTTCTCGATCGCGGGCAGGAACTGCCTCGGCACGCTGCCGCCGTAGGTGTCGTCGACGAACTCGAGCGGCCAGCTCGGATGATCGTGCGGCAGCGGCTCCACGCGCAGATAGACCTCGGCGAACTGTCCGGCGCCGCCGGTCTGCTTCTTGTGCCGGCAGTGGCCTTCGCCCTTGCCCAGCACCGTCTCGCGATACGCGATCTTCGGCGGATGCGTGGCCACCTCCACGCCGAAGCGATCCTTGAGGTGCCGCATGGCGATGCGCAGCTGCAGATCCCCCAGTCCGCGCAGCACCGTCTCCCCGGTCGCCGCCACATGCTCCACCTTGAGCGTGGGGTCCTCGAGCTCCAGCTTCGCCAGCCCCTCCGCCAGCTTCGCCTCCGCGCCTTTCGTGGCCGCCTGCACCGCCAGGCCCTGGACGGGACGCGGAAGCGGCAGCGGCCGGAGCCGCATGTTCGACGAGACCGAGCCGTCATGGAGGATCGATCCGGCCCGCACCTCCTCGAGCTTCGGCACCGCGCCGATGTCGCCAGCGTCGAGATGATCGACCTCGATGTGCTGCTTGCCCATCACCTTGTAGAGGTGGTGCAGCTTGACCGGCTTGCGGCTGTCGTCGACATGCAGCGCCGCATCCTTGCGGATCGTCCCCTGGTGGAGGCGGAAGAAGGCGAGTCGTCCCACGTACGGATCGACGGTCACGCGGAAGACATGCGCCATGGCCGGATCGCTCGGATCGTGGCTCGGCACCCAGGGCTGCGGCTCCTTGCCTTCGTCGAGGATCTCGAACGGTCGGGGATTGCTCTCCGACGGATTCGGCGCCAGCCGCACGAGATCCGAGAGCAGCTCCTTCACGCCCGCGCCGCTGCGGCCCGAGACGAAGACCAGCGGGACGAGATGCGCCTCCCGCAGCGCCTTCTCGAAGGGGTCATGGAGCTGCTCGGGCGAGGCGCTCCTGCCCTCGAGGACCTGCTCCATGAGGGCGTCGTCCACCTCGACCACCTGGTCGACGAGCTGCGAGTGGTAGGACTTCACCTCGCCCAGATCGCTCTCGCCCGCCTCGTTCTCGAAGCAGTCGACGACGCTCTGGCCGTGGCCGGCGGGAAGGTCGAGCGCTCGCACGACGGGACCCACGAACTCCTTGATCGCCTCGAGCGCCTCGGTGGGATCGTCGCCTCGATCGATCTTGGTGATGGCGATCATCCGCGGCAGGCGCCGCTCCTCGGCGATCTTGGAGACGCGGCGGAAGATCGGATCGACGGCGGTCTTCGGGTCGACGCAGAGAAGCACCAAGTCCGCGGCCGGCATGCAGGCGATGCCGCGACCGGCGAAGTCGGAGAGTCCCGGGGTGTCGATCAGGTTGATGGTGACGCCTTCGTGCTTCAGATGCACGACGGCCGGATCCACCGAGTGCTGGAGCTCCTTCGCCACCGCATCGTGATCGCAGACCGTGCTCCCCTCCTCCACCTTCCCCTGCTTGGGGATGGCGCCGGCGGCGTGGAGCAGCGCCTCGATGAGGGTGGTCTTCCCGGTGCCTGAACCCCCCATCACCACGATGTTTCGGACGAGCTTGTTGGGACCAGCCATGGGCGGCTCCTCCAGGACGGTCGGCCCTCCGCACCACGCGGCAGGACACCGGCCGGCCCTTCATTGGAGCAGGAATCGAGCGGGCCGCAAGTCCGGGCGCGGTCGATGACTGGGCGATGGGCGAGCTCGTGTCCGAGGGCGCCCGCGGCGGGGAAATCAGCCCCAGGAGCCGAGGAGCGAGCCGAGATCGTCGCCGTCCACGACTCCGTCACCGTTGAGATCCGCGTCGCAGCTGAAGCACTGACCCCAGGAGCCCAGCAGGGAGCCGAGGTCATCGCCATCAACCACCCCATCGCAGTTGAGATCCGCCGGGATGCAGGTGGGACCCTGGCAGACATCCGCGGTGCCGTTGGCGTCGAAGTCGTCGCAGGTGGAGCCGAAGCCGTTCCAGGTGGCGCCGACCAGGCCGGCATCGACCTCGGAGAGCATCAGGCAGAAGCCGTTCGGGAAGCATGACGCGCCGAGCGGCTGCGGGCAGTTCACGCCGGCGCAGGTGGTGAAGTTGCCCTGGTAGGTGCCGCCCGCGGCGGCGCAATCGGCGGGACTCATCACGCTGCAGCTTCCGTCGGGCTTGCAGCAGGCGCCCGTAGCGAAGCAGACATAGCCGGCGCAGGTCTGGCCCACCGGCCCGGGCACGCCGCCGGCGAGCTGGCAGTTGCCGTAGCTGAGCGTGAGGCAGCCGCCCGTCGACTGGAAGCAGCACGGGACATTGCCCGTGGGAACGCAGGTCACCTGGTCGCAGGTGACGCCGCCGCCCTGGAAGGTCCCGTTCATGAGCGCGCAATCCGCGGGGCTGGCGATCTGGCACGATCCGTCCGGCACGCAGCAGGCGCCGGGTTGGGGCGGTGCGCAGCCCAGGCCCGTGTAGCTGAGGCGGATGTTCCAGTCGCCCGACGGCTTGCACAGGATGTTGAGCTGGTTGAACGAGTGCCATCCCGCCGGGCATGCGAACGGACAGGAGATCGCGTACAGCCAGTTGCTGGCCGCGGTCTGAAGTCCGTTGGTGTCGGTGGTGGGGAACGCGTTGGAATTCGTCGGGATCGTTCCGCACGGCCCGTTCGGAAGACTGTTGTGCTTGTCGATGCGGAAGCCCACTGAGATGATGTGGCTGCCGTTGTCGTTGAGGATGATCTGTTCCGGATCGCCGGGATCGACGGTGAAGTTCAGGTTGACGCCGTTGGTGCCCGGGGGAATCACGATGTGGGGCAGGATGGTGCCGTCGGAGCTGAAGGTCTCCTTGAGCTGACCGCTGGCGGGCGTTCCCTCCCAGAAGAGGACGCTCCACCAGGTGGTCGTCGTGACGCTGGTGGAGCTGGTGGCGAAGATGATCTCGGCCAGGTCGATGCGAATGGGGAACTGGTCCGCCGGCACGGCGAACGAGACCGCGGCGATCTCGCCCTGCGAGAACCCGGCCTGCACCGTGAAGGCCCCGCCCGCGAAGTTGGCGCTCGAGTAGGTCCTGACCTCCTGCGCGCAGTCGGCGAGTCCACCCTCGTATCCGCCCTGCCCGATCGACGCGCTGAGCTCGGCCAGCGCGCGGAGCATCACTGGAACGGGATCGAAGTGCGGCACCTCCGCGTCGTCGGCGAAGACGGAGGTCGTCGGCGCCGCCGCCAGCACGGCCACCATGCAGCACAGCGACGCGAAGCTCTGGGAAGTCCTGGGCATGTCACCACTCCTGCCCCCGGGAGAGATGCAACCGGCAGCGGGAGCGTATCACGCGGCCCGTCCCTGCCAAGTCGAGGGACATGCCGACGGCGCACTTCGGGCGCGGCGATCCAAGATCGCGCGACTCCCGGACCTTGCGGACCAACAGTGCGGCCTCCGTGCGGAGCCGGAGGGGCCGGGCTCCGGTCGGTTCAGCGACGGGGCTTGCCGGGCACCGGAAGGCCGCTGGCCTCCCAGTCCACGGTGATCTTCTGCTGCCGGATCTCCTCGATGACCAGCTCGATGTTGGTGAGCGCTCGGCCGTCGGCGGTGATTCGGTCGACGAGCGGCCGGGCGCCGCCGATGACCTCTTCCAGTCGTCGCTGGATCAGGGCGGTCAGCTTGAACCGACCTCCCATGGCTTCCACGATCTCATCGCTCAGCAGGGCTTCGATCACGAGGGCGCTCTCCGGATGCGGCGAACCGCGGAGTGTAGCCGAGCCCGGCGGGTCCGCCAACCGGTCCGATCGATCCCCTCGGGCCACGGAACGGGTAGATTCGGCCGCATGGCGGGCCGAGCCCTCAAGGATCTCCTGCCGGGCATGACCGCGCGGCTGGGGCTGGAGCGCGACTGGGCGCTGCTCGTGGTCGCCGCCATGGTGGGAATCATGATGGGTCTGGCGGCCCTGGCGTTCCTCTGGCCCATCCAATGGCTCGAGGGCCGATTCGAGGAGGTGGGCGGACTCGGGGTGGCATTCATCCTCGCCGCCCCCATCGCCGGGGCGATCCTCACGAGCCTGGTCTTCGCCCTGCTTCCCCTCCCCGCGCGCGGCCACGGCATGACCTGGGTGCTGTACGCCCTGAACCGCGAGCGATCGCAGCTCCCCGCGAGGCTCGGTGCCCGTCAGTGGCTCGGCGCCACCTGCACCATCGGTTCCGGCGGCTCGGCCGGACCCGAGGGCCCCATCGTCACCATCGGGGCCACCTTCGGCAGCGTGCTGGGGCGCCTGCTGGGCGCGTCGCCGTCGGAGATGACCACGCTGCTGGGCTGCGGCGCGGCGGCGGGCGTGGCCGCGGTCTTCAACGCGCCGCTGGCCGGAATCTTCTTCGTGCTGGAGGTGCTGCTGCGCGACTTCTCGCTCCGCACCTTCACGCCGATCGTCATTGCAAGCGTGATGGGCACCGCCACGGCTCAGACGGTGCTCGGCAGTCGTCGTCCCATCTTCGGCATCGGGCCCGGGTTCTTCGAGGGCGCCCCCCCGACCTTCACGGTGGCGCAGGTCCCGAGCTTCCTGCTGCTGGCCGTCGTGATCGGCGTGGTCGCGGTGGTGCTCATCCGCGCCATGCGCTGGTCGGTCCGACTCTTCGAGCGCGTCCCGGGCCCGGCGGGCGTGCGACCGATCTGGGGCGCCGCGGCCCTGGCCCTCCTGGGCGGCCTCTACCTCCTGGCGCTCATGCCCTTCGGCGGAGGCGCGGAGGGAACGCACTCGGCGCCGCCCTTCTACGGCACGGGGTACGCGGAAGTGCGGCGCATGCTCGATCCTTCCTGGTACGCCGCCGGCGAGGGAAGCGGCTCGTCAGCCGCCTTCGTTCAGGCGTCGCTCGTGCTCATCGCCTGGACGCTGCTCAAGATCGTCGCATCGGTGTCGACGCTCGGATCCGGGGGCGCCGGCGGCCTCTTCGCGCCGAGCCTGATGCTGGGTGCCGCCGGCGGAGGCGCCTTCGGAGCGATGGCCAACGGAACCGGCATCATCCCCGGCGCGCATCCGCCCTCGTTCGCCCTGGTGGGGATGGCCTGCATGGTGGCGGCCACCACCCACGCGCCGCTCACCGGCGTACTGCTGGTGTACGAACTCACGCTGAGCCCGACGCTCATGCTGCCGCTCATCCTGGCGGCGGTGGTGGCGGTGGCCGTGGCCCGGCGGCTCGATCGCGATTCGATCTACACCTTCGAACCCCGGATGCTCGGCGTGCGCATGGCGCCGTCGGGGGACCTGGCGGCGCTTCGGCGTCTCTCGGTGCGGGATCTCTCCCTGGACGACGCCGAGTCGGTGCAACCGTCCGATTCCGGCACGCGGCTCCTGGAGGTGGCGGAGCGCTCCCACTCGGAGGAGCTGGTGGTGGTGGACGAGGCGTCGCGCTACCTGGGGATGATCACCGCCGGCGATCTCCGCTCCGCGCTCGTCTTCCGCGAGGCGCTGCCGCTCCTGCAGGCGGGCGAGATCGCCCGGCGCGACATCCCGGCGCTGGAACCCGACGAGACGCTCGACCACGCCCTCGATCGCTTCAGCCGCTTCGATGTGCAGAGCCTGGCCGTGGTGGATCCCGCCACGCGGCGCGTGCTGGGCGTGGCCAGCCGTGCTCGCCTGATGCGGCGATACCAGGGAGAGCTGGAGCGGCTCGGATGAGCACCGGGTCCGGGCCGCCGCCGCCGATCCCGCCGACCGGGCGCTTCCGCGCCGCCGACCGGATCCGCCATCCGCGCGATTTCGCGCGGGCGCGGGCGGAGGGTCGTCGCGAGGACGCCGGCGCGGTGGTGGTGCTTGCGCTCCGCACCGATCGCCCCCACACGCGGCTGGGCATCTCCATCGGCCGCCGGTTCGGCGGCGCCGTGGCGCGCAACCGGTTGAAGCGCCTGCTGCGCGAAGCCTTCCGGCTGGAGCGGGCGGCGATGCCCCCGGGGCTGGACCTGGTGGTGCTGGTGCGGCCGCACCGCGAGCGACCGCTCGCGGACTATCGCGAGGTGCTGCGTCGGGCGGCGCGCTGAGCGGGCGGGACCGGATCGACGCCGGGACGACACCAGGGGCCGCAGCGCAGGAGCCGCCGCAGCGTCAGCGCCGAGCCGCGCAGGAGACCGTGGTGCCGCAGCGCCTCCTCCGCGTAGCAGGAGCACGACGGCTCGAATCGGCATCGTCCCCCGAGCGTGGGGGCGAGCCAGCGCCGGTACCAGCCCACGCCGGCCAAGGCCGCGCGGGCGCCTCGCGACGGGGCCGCCGGCGCCGTCGGCTCGGCGCTCATGGGGCCGCCTCCTCGCGGACGCGGTTGCGGATGGAACCCACGCCTTCGATCTCGACCTCGACGACATCGCCGTGCCGCAGGAAGCGCGGCGGCGTGCGGGCGGCGCCCACGCCGGACGGCGTGCCGCTCAGGATGAGCGTGCCCGGGAGCAGCGTGGTGCCCCGGCTGAGCTCGGCCACCAGCCGGGCCACGGGGAAGAGCATGAGACCCGTCGACGCCTCCTGCATCACCTCGCCGTTGAGCCGCGTGCGAAGGGTGAGCGACTGCGGGGAAGGAACCTCCCGCGCCGACCGCAGGGGCGAGATGGGGCAGAAGGTGTCGAAGCTCTTCCCGCGGCAGAACTGGCCGCCGCTCCCCTCCTTCTGCCACCAGCGGGCGCTCACGTCGTTCGCGGCGCGATAGCCGGCCACGAACGAGAGGGCCTGCGACTCCGGCACATCCCGCGCCGCACGGCCGATCTCGATCGCCAGCTCCCCTTCCCAGTCGACCTGTGGTCCGTGCTCGGCGCAGATCCGCGGGATGACGATCTCGTCCTGCGCGCCCGCCACCGCCGCGGGATTCTTCATGAAGACCATGGGGTGGGCCGGCGGCGCCGCGCCCATCTCGGCGGCATGCTCGGCGTAATTGCGTCCGATGCAGAGGATGGCGGGCGGGCGGGTGTTCATCTCGATCGTGCCTGGATTCGGGCGGCGGCGCGGCTCAGCGCTGCTTGAAGTCCGCCCGGTTCGCGTTCCGCTCCTCCTCGATCTTCTTCTGGCGTTCAGCCTTGAAGAGGCGCCACTCCTCCATCTGCGGAGGCTCCGGGAAGAGCGCGGCCAGCGCCTGGTCGAGTTCCTTCTCCGCCTCGGCGGCGGGACGCCCCTGCGCCTGGACGCGGGCGGCGATGTCCATGCCGATGGGACTGGCGGCGAGCTCGTTGCGGATCTGCACCTTCGCGTCGTCGTAGGCGAAGCGACGGACCGGCTCGGGGGCCCGGTTGTAGATCGTGAGCCGGTCCATGAGCGAGAGCGCCGTGTCGCGGATCAGCGCGGAGAAGACATCCTCCTCGGTGCGGTCGAGGTCGCCGAGGAGATCCTTCATGCGTCCCTCGCCGAACTTGTTGACGAAGTTGAAGTAGTGCGTGGACTTGAAGAACTCGATCACGCCGGCGGCGAAGTTCCGCGCCGCCTGCAGGCGCTTCGGCTGCTCACGGAGGTACGCCTGGATGAAGCCGTTGCGCAGGGCCATGAAGGCGTCCGTGCGGGCGGTGTCGGGCGTGTACTCGTACTCGCCCTCGGTGGTCTCCTTCACGAAGACCTCGATGGGGCGCTTGTACTTGGTGTTCGGGCGCACGCCGCCGGTGCCGAAGAGCTCGTCGAGCTCGGTCATGAGCTGCTTCGCCGCCTCCTCCTCGCCGGCGCGCCACAACTCGCGCACGGAACGGGCGAGGAAGTTCTCGTAGCCCTCGGCGAAGGAGTCGGGGCCGCCGCCGCGGGCCTTGGAGTAGTACTCCTTGTAGAGCGTGCGGAAGTACTTCGACGCCGCCGCGATCCAGCGCGGATCGTTGAGGCGCGTGGGATTGTCGTTGCTCAGCGGATCGAAGGACATGAGGCCGCTCTGCGCCAGCCCCTGGATCGCCTGGATGTAGAGCCGGTCGTTGTTGAGGGCCTTGTAGATGTCCTCCACGTCCTGGTAGCGCTCGGCGCCCACTTCGGAGCCGAGTTTCGCCCAGTAGAAGGCGTGCGACTGCGGGTGGCGCCAGTCGAACGGCCCCACCTCCTTCGTGTAGCGGGCCATGCGCGCCGCGTCCATGTTGTAGTCGTCGCGCAGCACCTTCTTGCGCAGGAAGGCCACCAGCCGCAGGAGCGGATCGTGCAGCGCCGGATCGGTGAAGACATCGGAGAGGGCGGCGTAGAGCGGATCGCCGGCGCGGCGCGACGCGTCCACGCGGAGCAGCTTCGCGTAGGGCGACTCCTGGATCGCCTCCCACTGCCCGTAGAGCAGCAGGAGATTGCGATCGAGCTTGAAGTTGAACTGCCGCTCGAAGGGCGAGAGGCCCTCGGTGAGCCGGTCGACCACCGTCTGCACCGCCGGGTAGCGGGCCACCAGGTCCTCGTAGGTGTCCGGCGCGTCGGCGATGCGCTGGATCCACTTCTCGCGCTCGGCGGTGTCCGTGGGCGGGACGCCGAGCAGGAACTGCCACTCGCGGGCGAACTCGCGCTTGTAGTGGAGGTGGGCGTCGTCGCTGACGCCCTCGATCTTGTGCGCGAACCAGAAGGCGAGCTCCTTGTTGAGCCCGAGATCGTTGGGGTTGTAGCGGAGCCCCTGATTGCGGACGAGATCGATGCCGCGGTTCACCAGCGACCAGCGCTCCTGCGGCGAGTTCGTCAGGACCGAAATGTTGTACGCCAGGTTGTGGCCGTGGAATCCCCACACCTCCGGGAAGCGCGGCTGGAGCTTGGTGATCCACGACGCCAGCGTGCTGGCCTCGTAGAACTGCCCCTTCTCCTTCATCGCCGCCAGCTTGATCCAGAGGTAGTCGGCCACCAGCGGACGGATCGCGCCGATGGCGTTGGCCAGGGCGATGATCGGCGGCGCGCCCTCGATGGGATCGGCGGTGTAGCGCAAGCCGAGCGTCGTCGCCTCCGCGTGCATGCGCGGCAGCAGGCGGTCCGCGCCCACGAGGCACCCCACGAGCACCAGGAGGGCGATGAGCTGGATGACCCGGTCGCGCATCAGCCGCCCTGCCCGCTGTAGATGGCGATCTCCTTGCGCCGGAACGCCAGCCATCCGACCAGGAGGACGAGGCCGGACCAGACCACGCCGAGCGTGAGGAACGCCCGGCCCACCATCGACCACGCCACGAGGCGACCCTCGACGAGCAGCGTCTCGCCGCTCACGCTCCCGAAGCCGGAGAGGAGCCAGTGGGCGGTCTTGGCGATCCCCAGGACGAAGAGGTGGAACGCCTGGACCGCCATCGGTTCGTTCTCGTCGATCGAGTAGTACTCGATCGCACCGGCCAGGAACGGCGTGAGCGATCCGATGATGAACACCGTGGCGGTGAAGAGGAGCGCCACCGGGAAGCTCAGCACCGTGGCGCAGCAGCAGCCGAGCATCGCCAGGAAGGCGAGCTTGATCCACTCCAGGAGCAGGGCGCGGAGGAAGTTGGCCTCGAAGCCGCCCACCTTGTAGAGCACCTCCACGCCGTCGGCGTCCCACATGAGCGTGCTCTGTCCCGGGAAGAACTCGCCCTCGCGGAATCCCATGTTGCCGATGGCGATCTCGAGCTTCCCGTCCGGATCGATGTACTGCGCGGGGATGAGATGGACGTGCCGCTGGGCGGGCACGAAGATGCGGTCGGTCCAGCGACCGTCCTTGTAGCGGAAGATCACCGGGTGCTGCGTGTGCGGATCGCTGGCGCCGATGTGGAAGAAGTAGGTGAGCGTCACCGCCCCGCCGAGCTCGCGGGCCTTCTGCAGGCCCTCGAAGACATAGGTCTGGAACTGGCCGGGCTCGACCGCCCGCTGCCTGGAGAAGTCCTCGGTGCGGATCTGCTCGGCGAGCATGCGGCGCACGTCCACCTCGCGCCGGCGCCCCTCCGCGATGTCCTCCGTCATGGTGGGATCGGCCCGGAGCCTCTCCTCCACCGCGGCGTCCACCTGGTCCTTCGGCAGCACGCGGTAGGCGGGCCGCGCGCCCAGGCGGGCCACGAGCACCTCGTCGCGCACGGCGACGCCGTCCATCAGATTCTGCGCCGGCTGCGTCCGCAGGTACTCCACGAAGAGGACGATGCTCAGCCCGCTCACGGCGAGCATGACGAAGGTCACCGAGATCACGCCCAGCCACTTGCCGACGATGTAGGAGAGACGGTCGACCGGCTTCGTGAGCGTCTGCCAGATCTGGCGGTCGCGGATCTCCAGCGCCACCGTCGAGCAGGAGAGGACCAGCGTGAGGAGCGCCGCGGCGCCGAAGGCGGTGCTGAGCGACCAGCCCAGGAAGGTCTGGATGCGATAGCGCAGCGGATCGTTGGCTTCGATCGCCAGCGGCACCAGGGGGAGCGCCACCAGCAGGATGAGGATGAAGGCCCCCGTGTACCAGCGGCGCGTGGACTCGCGCATGACGATGTTCGCCACGGCGGTGGTGGTGCGCGGGCCCGCCAGCATCCGCTGGATCAGGGCCGCCAGCACCGTGTAGCCGGTGACGAGCACCACCATGCCGGCGATGGCGATGAGCAGCGGCATCCGACCGCCCAGCAGCGCCATCGCCGCCGCCGCCCCGGCCACCAGGAGCACCGCCAGCAGCAGCGGCGCAAGCCCCAGCAGCACCGCCCCGCCGGCCAGCGCCGCGGCGGCGATCAGCACCATCACCACGCCGGTGGTGTCGAGGATGGAGGGCGGCGCCCACCGCGGCATCACCGGCGCCAGCAGCAGCTCCGCCACCTGCTCCTGGTGCTCCAGCTTGCCGCTGCGGCTGTCGAAGGCGTCCTCACCTGCGCGGCGCAGGTGCACCGACTCGTAGACGCGCTCGCCCACCGTCACGCGCCCGCGTTCCAGGATCTCCACGGTGATCGGGTTCCGTTCCTTGAGATCGGCCTGCGCCAGCTGCCGCATGATGCCGCGCCACTGGGACGAGAGATCCATCGACGCGACGAGGATCGGGGAACCCGCGGCGAGGACGAGGATGAAGGCCGAGCCCGCCACGATCCAGCGCGTGCGCGGTCGACGCAGGAGCGCCTCCACGCGCGGCAGGAGGAGCCACAGCGCCACCAGGAGCGCCAGCGCCGCGACGGGCGCGGCGAGCAGGAGCAGATCGATGGTGGCGCCGAAGCCGCTCACCGCTTCGTACCGG
>CAZSVT010000076.1:0-12146 GCA_964610365.1 uncultured Isosphaeraceae bacterium | reverse complement strand
CGACGATGATCGGGCGGCTCATCAGCGGCTTCGCGGGGCCCGTGGCGGGCGCGGCGGTCCCGGCCTCGTCCTCCACCGCGATCTCCGCGATCTTCGTGCCCACGCGGACCGACTGGCCCTCGGGAACGAGGATGCGGGCGATGCGGCCGTCGTCGTAGACCTGCATCTCCATCGTGGCCTTGTCGGTCTCGATGTCCGCCACGATCGAGCCGCTGCTGACCGGATCGCCCTCCTTCACGTGCCAGCGCACCACCGTGCCGGCCTCCATGGTGTCGGAGAGTCGGGGCATCGTGACGTCGACGGGCATGGCGAGGGAGCGTAGTGCCGATCACGCCCGGTAGGTGGCGTGACGAACCGCCTCGCAGATGCGGCGGGCGTTCGGCAGATATTCCTGTTCCAGGTTGCTGGCGTACGGCGTGGGAACATCCGCCGAGTGGACGCGGTGGACGAAGTTGTCCAGGTCGTCGAAGCAGGCGGCGTGGACCTGCGCGGCGAGTTCGCCGCCGGGAGAACCGAAGCTCCAGCTCTGGTCCACCACCACGCAGCAGTTCGTCCGGCGCACGGATCGCACCACCGCGTCCAGGTCGAGCGGACGGATCGTGCGCAGGTCGATCACCTCGCAGTCGATGCCTTCCTTCGCCAGCGCCTCCGCCGCCTCGAGGCAGAAGTTCACCGGACGACCCCACGAGGCGATCGTGCAGTCGCGCCCGGCGCGGCGGACGATGGCCTGGCCGAAGGGCACCAGGTACTCCTGCTCCGGCACCGGCCCCTTCATGGCCAGCATGCGCTCGCTCTCCAGGAAGAAGACCGGATCGTCGTCGCGGATGGCCGTCTTCAGCAGGCCCTTGGCGTCGTAGGGACAGCTGGGGATGGCGATCTTCAGCCCGGGGACGTTCGAGTAGAGGCCTTCCACGCACCAGCTGTGCGTCGAGCCGAGCTGTCCGCCGGCGCCGTCGTTGCCGCGGAAGACGATGGGGCAGCCGAACTGGCCGCCCGACATGTAGAGCATCTTGGGGGCGTTGTTCAGGATGGGGTCGGCCGCCACCAGCGAGAACGACCAGCTCATGAACTCCACGATCGGCCGCAGCCCGAGCATCGCGGCGCCGATCGCCATGCCGGCGAAGCCCGACTCGCTGATGGGCGTGTCGATGACGCGCCGCTCGCCGAACTCGTCGGCCATGCCGCGGCTCACCTTGTAGGCGCCGTTGTACTGGGCCACTTCCTCGCCGATGAGGAAGACGCGGGCGTCGCGCCGCATCTCCTCGCTCATCGCCTCGCGCAGGGCGTCGCGGAACTCGATCTCGCGCTCGCCCGCGGCGATCGCGGAGGCCTCCATCGTTCCCGGCTCGCTCACGGCGCCTCCTCCTGCCGCCACGGGACGGAGATGCCCCGCTCCCGGAGCATGGGCGGCACCGAGGTGCCGGTGTACGGACCCGAGGGCTCGATGAAGACGTCGTGGTGGAGTTCGCCCGGGCCCGGCGCGGGCTGGGCGTCGGACCACTGGACGGCGTCCCGGACCTCCTCGCGCACCGACTTCTGCATCGACTTGAAGCCGTCGTCGTCCAGGAGCGTGCGGGCGCGGAGCCACTGCTCCATGCGGCCGAGCGGATCGTCGGCCTCGTAGGACTCCTCCTCCTCGCGCGTGCGGTACTTCCGCGGATCGCTCATCGAGTGACCCTTGTAGCGGTAGCAGCGCATGTCCACGAACCACGGTCGCGACGAGCGGCGCACCTCGGCGACCACCTTGGACATGCCGAAGTGCACCTCGAAGAAGTCCATGCCGTCGATCACGGTGGCGCCGATGCCGTAGGCCGCGGCCTTCACCGGGAGATCATGGCCCATCGTGGTGCCGCGATGGATGGAGGTCCCCATCGAGTAGCCGTTGTTCTCGCAGACGAAGATCACCGGGAGGTTGAACAGCCCGGCGAGGTTCATCGCCTCGTGGAAGGCGCCCTGGTTGAGGGCGCCGTCGCCGAGGAAGCAGAGCGTGACGCGGCTCGATCGACCGCCGTTGATGACCTCGTCCTGGTACTTGGTGGCGAAGGCGAGCCCGGCGCCGAGCGGCGTCTGGGCGCCGACGATGCCGTGACCGCCGAAGAGGTTGTGCTCGCGGTCGAACATGTGCATCGAGCCGCCCTTGCCCTTCGCGCAGCCGCCGATCTTCCCGAACATCTCCGCCATGCAGGCGCGGGCGCTCATGCCGCGGGCGAGGGCGTGGCCGTGATCCCGGTAGGCGGTGACGATGGGATCCGCCGGCTCCACCGCGGAGGTGCAGCCGATGGCCACCGCTTCCTGCCCGATGTAGACATGGCAGAAGCCGCCGATCTTCTTGTCCTGGTACGCCTGCATGCAGCGCACCTCGAACTCGCGGATCAGCATCATTTCGCGGAACCAGCGGAGCAGCGATTCGGCGGGAAGCCGGACCTCGGCCGGCGCGTGCTTCGGGGGCGGCGCGGCCGGCTTCTGGTTGGCCCCGTGCACATCGAAGGGTCGGGGGCCGGCGGAGGGCGAGAGACGGGTCATGGGGGGTTGGAGCCGCAAGGGGCCGCACGACCCCTACGCGGCGGCCGGCTGGGCGCGAACCGTGATTTATAGGGGTTCGGCCCGGCCGGGGCAATGACTGGAGAAGATCCCTCCAGTCCCCGCCCCGCCATCTTCCCCGCTCCGCCCCTCAGCGGACGGGCGCTGCCGACTTCTCGCCCTGTCCCTGGGCGATCCGGCTGGCATCCTCCCGAAGCACCCGGGCCTCGAGGAGCAGGAGCGCGTACTCCAGCTGGGGGTCGAGCCCCTTGGCCAGGAGATCGGCGACCTGCGGCCGCGGCTTGGGCGTGGCGGTGGGAGGACCGTCGTCGATCGAGTCGGCGTTGGCGCGGAGCTCGATGCTCTTCTCGAGCTGCTCCGGGCTCATGCGGATGTCGATGTGCGGGTTGACGCCCCAGTCGGTGGCGCCGGGCTTCTTGTGGACCAGGCGGCTGCTGGTCTCCCCCGGTCCGGGCGGGAGCACGTAGTGCTGCGTGGTGACCTTCACCAGGGCATCGCCGCGCACCTCTCCGTTCTCGTCCTTGGCGTCCTTGTCGGTGATCGGCGCCACCTCCTGCACGCTGCCCTTGCCGAAGGTCCGCTGTCCGATCACCACCGCCGCGCCGTGGGCGCGGAGACTTCCGGAGACGATCTCGCTGGCGCTGGCGGAACCTTCGTTCACCAGCACCACGATCGGCAATCCGCGGAGCAGCGCCCGGTTGGGCTGCGCGGTGCGGGTCATCTTGGCCACCTTCTGCCCCAGGCGATCCTGGCAGCTGACGATCTCGCCGCGATCGACGAAGGCATTGACGAACTCCACGGCGCTCTGGAGGAGTCCGCCGGGGTTGCCGCGAAGATCGAGGATGAGCCCGTTGAGCTTGCGCTCGCTGTTCATCTGCTGCACGGCCGCCAGGAAGTCGGCGAAGCTGTCCTCGTTGAAGCTGGCCAGCCGGACGTAGCCGATGCCGGCCTGCGGATCGATGTACCAGTCCCACACCGGGTCGCCGTCGGCATTCAGCTCCTTCTTCCACCAGCCGTGCACCGAGCGGAGCTTGATGGCCTGTCGCTCCAGGTCGAAGTCGACGGTGCTGGTGCCGCTGCCGTCCTCCTTCTGGCGACGCACCGTGAGCTTCACCTTCTGTCCTGGCTCGCCGGTGATCTTCTCCACCGCGCGGTTGAGCGACCAGCCGAGGGTCGGCTGATCGTCGACGGCGATGATGCGATCCTCCGCCTTCACGCCCTGGCGCTTGGCCGGGGAACCCTCCAGCGGCATGGTCACCATGATCTCGCGCTTGTCGTCGTGACGGATCTGGATGCCCACGCCGATGAGCTTGCCGTCCACCGCCTGGCGGAAGCGCCGCAGCCGCTCGGGCCAGATGATCTCGCTGTACGGATCCTCCTTGTCGCGACCCAGCACGTGGGTGGCGCCCTCGCCGAACTCCTTGAGCAGCACTTCGTCGGGGATCTGGATGGAGTTGGCGTTGACGGCGCGCAGCTCCTTCAGCATCTCGCGGTAGAAGGGCCGGCCTGCCTGCTCGGCGTCGAGCGCCTCCAGCTTCTTCTCGTAGTCGCGCACGGCCTTGAGCCAGGTCTCGCGCGCCGTGGCGTCGGCCATCCTGGGGAAGGTCTCCGAGAGCGCCGCGGTGGCGCCGAAGACTTCGAGGGCGTCGAGGCTGCCGGCGAGCAGCGGCTTCCATCCGGTGTTCTCCACGTGCTCGGTGGCCAGCTTGCGCAGGGCCTGGAGCAGCATCGGCTCGGTGATGTAGCGCACCTCGTCGCGCCATTCGTCGCCGGTGGGCGGGACGAACTCGCGGTCCTCGTCCTCCTTGCGGTCCAGGATGGCCTTCGTGGCGTCGTCCACCTCGCGGCCCTCGGCCTTCGCTTCCGCGGCGGCGTCCACCGCGGCGTTGCGCTCCGAGATGGTGCGCCGCTCGTTCGCGGCCTTGCGCAGCTCCGTGAGCTGCTTCGGCGCGTACGACGCCATGAGGGCGATCTGCCGGCTCACGCGATCGAGCTGCGTGTCCCACTTGCGGTACCGCTCCGCCTCGGTGGTGCTCTCGTAGAGTCCGCGCAGCCGGAAGTAGTACTCCTGGGCCAGCAGGAGATCGCCCTCGGCGTCGGCCTTGGCGGCGGCCTCCTCCGTGCGGGCGATCGCCTCGGCGATGTCCTTGTTCTCCAGCTCGCAGACCCACTCCTTGCAGAGGTACTTGAGCGTGGCGGCGGCCACCATGGCGCGGGAGAGATCCTTCGCGTCCAGGGCGCGGCGCACTTCGGCGCGCTTGCGGGCGATCTCCTGGTCGATGCGCTCGCCGGTGGTCTTCTGGTGCGCCTGGCGCTGCGCGAGGCGCTCATGGAGTCGTGCCAGTTCGAGATCACCGGCGGCGGCGGGCGGGTTCGCCAGCAGCGCGTCCACCTTCGCCATGTCGGACGCCAGCGCCGCGGACCAGACCGCGTTGGACCACTCGGCGACCGAGGTCGGCGCGACGGCCGCGGGAGGCGTGGTGGTCGCGGGCGGCGTGGCGGTCGCGGTCGGCGCCGCGGGCGGGCTCGCCGCGAAGACCGGGCGCGTCAGCAGCAGCGTGCCGCCTGCGACGGCGCCGGCGCCCAGGACCAGCGCGAGCAGCAAGGGGCGAGCGCTTCGAGGAATGCCGTGGTGACTCAT
Organism: uncultured Isosphaeraceae bacterium; assembly: GCA_964610365.1. Taxonomy (GTDB): domain Bacteria; phylum Planctomycetota; class Phycisphaerae; order Phycisphaerales; family SM1A02; genus VGXK01. The sequence goes on along the minus strand of CAZSVT010000076.1, from coordinate 6,964 downwards.
GGTTCCTGCCTCTCCGTGTCGTGGATGCCGGTGCATACCCTTATACTCGGCCGGGGTTCGACCCCTCCGAAGGGATTCCTTCGACCGATGGACACTTCGGTCAAGAACATCGCACCGACGGGACGGATCTCCGCGGAGCTTCCCTGCGTTTCGTGCGGGTTCCTTCTGCGCGGTCTGTCCATCTCGGGGAAGTGTCCGGAGTGCGGCGAGCCCATCCGGTCGACGCTCGGCGCCACCTATCTCGACGATGCGGACTACGCCCGAACGGGGCTGGCGGACTACGGCACCAGCCTGAAGTTCGCCATTCCCGCGCTCCTGGGACTGCTCACCTGGCCGATTCTCGGTCCCCTCGCCGGGGTGGTGATCGCCGGCTCCAGCTACCTGCGCGTCTCGGCCCTGGAGCGGCTCCGGCGGGCGGGAGCGTTCGAATCGCTCAGGCTCCGGGCCCCGCTGCGCTTCGCGCGCGGCCTGGCCCTGGTCGCGGCGATCTACGGCACCATCGCCGGGGTCGCCCTGCTCCACGACGCGCTCGGTCGGTGGACGCCGTGGATGAGCACGCCGGCGGCGATCGCCGTCGTCTGGCTCTGGACACTGCTGGCATGGAGCGAGGTGCTCGTGGCGACATGGCTCCTCCGGCGCGCGGCAGCGCTGCTGGAGGTCGGCTGGCTGAGCCACGCGGCGAGGATCATCGCCTTCGGGTTGCCGATGGCGCTGGCCATGAGCGTCTTCCTGGTGGTGATGGGACCGGCCTTCGATCTCGGCCCGGCCGGGCGCATCGGACTGCTGGGGGCGGCCATCCTCTTCGCGTGGATTCCGTCGGCGATCCTGGGATGGACGCTCGGCGCGTCGCTGCAGCAGGTGGCCGGCGTGGCCAGCGAACTCCACTGGCTCGCGTCCGCGGGCGACGGCGTCATCGAGCCGCCGGCCTCGCCACCGCCCGACGCCGGCCCCGCGCGATCGATCGGCGCGGTCCCCGCGACGGCGACCCGTCCGGGCTCGAATCGGCCGCCGGACGCGGCCCCCGCGCATCGCGCGGCGGATGATCCGATTCCCCTGGACTGAGCCGGCTCAGGCTCCGTGGAATCCCGCTTCGGCGAGGTCGATGGCCCGGCCGAGCGCCGCCGCCTTCCGCACCGTCTCCTCGTACTCGCGGCCCGGATCGGAATCGAGCACCACGCCCGCGCCGGCCTGGAGCCAGACGGTCCACGGCGGCGACGACCGCAGCGCCAGCCCGCCCGGCTCCAGCGTGGTGGGGATCACCATGGTGCGCAGGGCGAGGGCCATGTCCATGTCGCCGTTCCATCCCACGCAGCCGATGCCTCCCGCGTAGGGACCGCGCCGCACCGGCTCGAGCTCGTCGATGATCTGGATGGCGCGGATCTTCGGCGCGCCGCTGACCGTGCCCACGGGCAGCGACGCCCGCAGCGCATCCCAGCAGCCGAGCCCGTCGTGGAGTCGGCCGGTGACGGTGCTGGAGATGTGCATCACATGCGAGAAGCGCTCCACCTCCATGCAGCGGTCCACGCGCACCGTTCCGGCGGCGCAGACGCGCGAGAGGTCGTTGCGCGCCAGGTCGACGAGCATCACATGCTCGGCTCGCTCCTTCGCGTCGGCGAGGAGTTCCTCCTCCAGCGCGGCGTCGGCCGCGGCGTCGGCGCCGCGCGGGCGCGTCCCCGCCAGCGGTCGACTGGTCACCATCGGGCCGCGCGTGCGGCAGAGGATCTCCGGGCTCGACGCCACCAGGATGGCGCCCGCCGTCTGGAGGTAGATCATGTACGGGCTCGGGTTGACCACCCGCAGCGTGCGGTAGATCTCGAACGGATCGGCCATCGTCGGTCGCTCGAGCCGCTGCGAGAGGACCACCTGGAAGATGTCGCCGGCGGCGATGTATTCCTGCGCGGTGCGCACCGCCTCCTCGAAGCCGCGGCGATCGAAGCTCGATGCCGACGGCACCGCGGGGGACCTGGCCGCGTCGAGCGAGATCGTGGGGGCCGAGAGTTCCACCGACGGTCGCGTGATCTGCGCCTCGAGCGACGAGAGCGCCTCGTCGCAGGCCTTTCGCGCGTCCGTCTCGCTTGCGTGCTCCTCCAGCGGCGCGGCGGTGACGAGGTGCATGAGGCGCGTCACATGGTCGAAGACCACCACGCTCCGATAGAGCCCCACATGGAGGTCTGGCAGCCGGCGATCGTCCCGGGGAGCGTCGGCGAACGGGAGCTTGCCCGGCTCGAGCCAGCGCACCGCGTCGAAGCCGCACGCGCCGACCCACCCGCCGTGGAACGCGGGCGGCACCCCTTCGGGCTCGAAGGGAATCCAGGACGCCGAGAGCGAGCGCACCACTTCCAGCGGATCGTCGCTCTCCAGCGTCCGCGTGCTCCGGCGCCGGTGATCCACCAGCGTCACCTGCCGCTCGCGCGCCAGCACCTCGATGGCGGGCCTCGATCCGAGCATGGAGTGGCGACCGACGGCCCCGCCCTGCTCCACGCTCTCGAAGAGGAAGCTCGGCGCGGTCCGGTCGTCCGGAGCCACGAGTCGCCGGTACGCGGCCACCGGCGTGAGGTGATCGCAGAGGAGGCGCCGCGATCGGACGAGGAGGTTCGGCACCGGCATCGGCGGGCAGCGTATCGGCGTCAACCCCGATCGCGCCGGGCGGCGGTCAGCGCGATGGCGATGGCGTCGGAGACATCGCTGGGCGTGGGCGGCTTCTTCAACCGAAGCTGCGAGGTGACCGCAAGCTGCACCTGCCGCTTCGTGGCGTTGCCCCGGCCGGTCACCGCCTTCTTGATGGCGGCGGGCGCCAGCTCGACGAGCTCCAGTCCGTGGCGCTCCGCCACCAGCAGCACCACGCCGCGTGCATGGCCCATCACGATCGCGGTCCTGAGATTGCGGGTGTGCGAGAAGACGCGCTCGACCGCGATGCGCGACGGTCGAAGCTCCGAGATGGCCGCGTCCAGGTCCCGCTCCAGCTCGAGGAGCCGGTGCGAGAGCGATCGGCGCGCCGCCAGTCGCAGCACGCCCGCCTCGATGAGCCGCGGTTCGCCGTCGCGCGAACTCCACTCGACGCACGCGTAGCCGGTGTTGGCGGTCCCCGGGTCGACGCCGAGGAGTCGCTCCGGCGGGGCCTGGGCGCGTCGCGCACGGCTCATCGTGGAGCGGCTCCTCCTGCGCGGCGCAGGATGAGGGTGGCGCGGGTGCCGGGTGGCGGAAGTTCCGAGGAGCGCGTCACCCAGACGGGCTCCGAGATCTCGGCGGAGTCCGGGATCACCTCGCGCCAGGCCACCACTTCGTCGCCGAAGGTGACGAGCCCCACCACGCTCCCGCTCCAGTCCGCCAGGTAGAGCTCGCCCGGACCCAGCGACGGAGGGCGCTCCCGCAGTTCGCTGCCGGCGAAGACGAACGATCCCTCCGGGAACGGTTCGCCCGTGCGCCCGTTGCGGATGAAGTCGCGCACCGGGCGGGGCGGATCGCTCCCGATCCGGAGCTCGACGACCAGCTCGTCGCCCGCGGGCGGCACCTGCGTGAGCGCTCCCTGCGCATCCATCGTCCAGCGACCGGGATGACCGGGCGTGAAGCCCGCCAGGAGGAGCGCGGCGTGGATGGCCGAGGGCATCGCGTCGGGCACGATCAGCGATTCATGTTCGCGCGTGCCCTTGCGGCACGCCACCTGCTCGAGGTACCCGGCGTCCAGGCAGAGCGTCCCGTCCGCTTCCACGACGCCCTTCAGCGTGTCCACGCGCAGGGACGGCGAGAGCTGCACGACCTGGGTGGACGCCGCGGGGGAAGCCGGAGTGCCGTCCCCCGGCGCGGGCGCGGTGATGGGCGGAGGGAGAGCCGGATCGTCGGTGGTCGAAACACCGGATGCCGGCTGCTGCGCCGGGGACGATCTGTCCGGCGCTTCCGCTCCCGCAGCCGGCGGCGACCCGCAGGCGGCGACGAGCACCGGAAGGAGCGCAAGAACGGCCGATCGGAGGGGCCCCACGACCTGCCTAGCCATTGAAAAAGGCCCGGCGGAGGCAAGCCTCACGCCGAGCCCTTCCGGGGGCATTCTCAACGGCCCAATTCTAGCACCGGCCTGATGCGGGGCAAACAGGAGGAGCCACGATCGAGCGCGTTGCCGGCAGGGCGCCGAAGTCGAAGTCCCGGGAGCGCTTGCGTTGGCGGGCCACTCCCGTGCCTTGTACAAGGGGACCAGCCGCGACCCTGGAGTTTCCGTTGCCGACGCTCTCAAGGACGGTGCCTCTTTCGTTCTCGACGACCGCCGAGCGCGGCCGGCGCGGGGGCCTCGTGCTCGTGCAGGCCGGAGGCCAGCCCGTCCTTCCCGCGGATGGTCTCTATGCCGAACTCGAGGTCCGGATTGCCGGTCGGCCCGATCCGCGCACCGGCTACATCGTGTCCATCTCCGCGGTCGACGGCGCAGTGCGCGAACGACTGCCGGCGCTCCTGGCGGAGATCGAGCCGGCGCCGCCGCGAGACGAACGGGCGTGGCTGGAGCTCCTGCGCCGCCTCGCGCACTCGATCGGCGATTCGCTCGGCGGATCCCTTCGGTCGCTCCATCTTCGACTGACCCCCTATCACCGGCTTGCGCTCGAGGTTTCCATGACCGCCCCCGACACGGCCTCCATCACCCGTCGATTCGACTTCTGCGCCGCGCATCGGCTCCATCTTCCGGAGCTGAGCGACGCGGAGAACCTCGCCCTCTTCGGCAAGTGCAGCCATCCGTCGGGGCATGGGCACAACTACCGCCTGGACGTGACGGTCGCCGCGTCCTCGACGCCTTCCGCCGGCGCGGCGTCGCCGGTCGGGAGCGCGTCCGGCTCTCCGGGGATCGAGACCTGGAGCGAGATCGTCCGCCGCGAGATCGTGGATCGCTACGACCATCGGAATCTCAACATCGACTGCCCGGAGTTCCGCACCCTCAATCCTTCCGTGGAGAACATCGCCCGCGTCTGCCACGATCGCCTGCTCGAACCGCTGCGCCAGGCGGGCGTCCGGCTCGGCCGCGTGCGCGTCTGGGAGTCGGAGAAGACCTGGTGCGAGGTGCCGTGATCGGCCTCGAATCCGGGCCGCGCCCGACGGCGCGGAGGCGCTACGCCAGATCCTCCTCGCCCAGCAGGTTGTAGCGCTTCCGAAGCAGGATCTGGCCCGCCAGCGTGTGATCGTCCACCGAGATCGCCACGGTGGGCCGCCCTTCGCGCTGGAGCATCACCGGGTAGGCGAAGCGGATGTTGAGCTCCGCCGAGAGCAGGTGCACGCAGAGCGTCTTGAGCGACTGCTCCTCGCCGAGCTCCACCACCAGCAGATCGTTCTCCGAGAAGTGGTAGCCCGCCTTGCGCAGCATGTTCCGCGCCAGGTCGGCGTTCGAGAAGATGAGTCGGACGACGGCGTAGTCGCTGGCGTCGTGCACGCTGAAGCCGGCCAGGTGGATCTGCGCCTGTTCCTCGAAGAGGCGCAGCAGCTCGTGCAGCTTCCCCACCCGGTTGTCCAGGAAGACGCTGAACTGTCGGACCGTGGGGGGCGCGTAGCCCTGTTCCGTCTCTGGAGGGACCGCGGAGCTCATGCGGCGCGGAGTGTATCCGGCCTCCGCGCCGGGTTGTTCGGCGCGGTCTCAGGCGCGCGGCGCGAAGTCCACGGCGGAGCCGATCGGCAGCAGGCCCTCGGTCGTGGCGCGCTCCACCAGCGCCGCCACGGCGCGGCGACCGTCGTCGCCCAGGTCGAGCGACCAGCGATTCACGTAGAGCTCCACGAAGCGGTCGGTGGTGACGCCGTCCACGCCGCGCGCGAAGCGCATGGCGCGCTCGATCCCCTCCCGGCGATGGGCGAGCGCATGGCGGACCGACGCGTCGAGCGCGCGCACGACGCGCGCCAGCGTGCCCTCGCCGTGGAGTCGGTCGAGATCCCGGCGCACGGCGTTGACGCCGAGCGGGAGCGGGAGCGTGGTGCGCTCCCGCCACCACCGCCCCAGGTCCTCCAGCAGCACCAGCCCGCTCGACTCGTAGGTGAGCTGCCCTTCGTGGATCACCACGCCGGCGTCCACCGCCCCGTGGAGGACCTCGTCGGCGATGCGCTCGAAGTCGACCTCGACCGGCGTGAAGCGACCGGGCCCCAGGAGGAGGCTCACCGCCAGGAACGCGGTGGTGCGCAGGCCTGGAACCGCCACGCGGGCGCTCGGGGCGCGCAGGCGCTGGAGATCCATCCGCTCGCGGGCCACGAGCTTCGGGCCGTAGCCCTCGCCCACCGACGCCCCGCACGCGGTGACGAGGTAGCGATCGCGCACGCGCGCCGCGTTGGCGCAGCTCATGGCGGTCACATCGAGGAGCTGGTCCTCGGGGCCGGCCGAGCGCCGATTGAGCGTCTCGATGTCGGCGGTCACCTGTTCGAATCGCAGCCCCGATGCCTCGACGAGCCCTTCGAAGAGCGGCCACCACATGAAGGCGTCGTCGGGATCGGGGCTGTGGGCGAGCGTGATGGTGCGCGGCGGGGACATGGAGCCGGGCGTCGAGGGTACCTTGCCCCGATGCGTCCGCCCGCCGCCGCACCGTCGCACCGATGGATGACCGCATGGCTGGTGATCGCCGCGGCGGTCGGCGGCGAGCCCGCGTTCGCGTCGCAGGGTGCGAAGGCCGCACCCGCCGCCGCGCCGACCACCGCGCCGGCGCAGGCCCTGGCGTCGCTCTTCGCCGACCACGAGCGCTGGACCAACGAGACCTTCCCCGAGGATGCGCTCCGCCGAGGCGCGCCGACGCACGCCGATCGGCTGACCGATCGACGCCCCGAGGCGATCGCCGAGCGGGCGGCGCAGTCGCGTCGCTTCCTCCAGCGGCTCCAGGCCATCGATCGCGCCGGGCTCTCGCCGGACGATCGCCTCGCCGCGGATCTCTTCGAGTACCAGGTGCGCGAGTCGATCGACGGGTTCGAACGCGGCTCGTGGCTCTTCCCCGTGGGGCCCATCCACGGTCCGCACCAGGAG
>CAZSVT010000075.1:4581-12297 GCA_964610365.1 uncultured Isosphaeraceae bacterium | reverse complement strand
CGACCGCATCGACACGACGGTCGGCGGCCGATCCGTCATCGGGCTCTCGCCGGTCGCGTCGGTCGTCCACCTGGCGGCCCACGCGGTGAACCTGGCGCCGAGCTGGGACCTGCGGCTCCTCCACCTCTGCGACCTGGCGTGGACCATCGAGGTCGCGGGCACCGGGCTCGATCGCGACGACCTGGAGCGCACCGCGACGGCGTGGCGCTGCACGCGGCACCTGCATCTTGCCCTGCGCGTGATCCGGCGCCTCTTCCCCGGGCCATCCCGGATCGACGAGCTTGCGCCGCCGCCGCGACGCTTCCCCCGGCCGATCGACGCCCTCGCCACGCCCGCCCGCATCGTGGACCAGGTGCAGCGGCGCCCGGCGCCGCTTCGGGCGATGGAACGACTCGCCGTCGGCGCGCTCTGGGAAATGGAGGTCGGCCGTTCGCCGTTGGCCCGGGACGGCATCGCCCGCCGAGGGCTCCGAAGGCTCATCCCCGCGCTCGAGCGCCGGCGCGCGGGCTGACGGCGGCGCCGCATCGAGGCGCCCCTTCGACCGCCCGGACCCGCGCCGCGATCCCGGCACCGCAGGAGACGGCCCCCAGTCCATGCGCCCCATTCCCTTCGATCTGCGCTGCGCGAACTGCGGCTACAACCTGCGCGGGCGCCCTCCGCTGGCGTCGTGCTCGGAGTGCGGCGCTCCCGTGGGCGAGACGATCGTCTCCGTCTCGCTCGACGAGCGGAGCCGCACGGAACTCCTGCGCGTGGCGGGATTCCGCTCCTGGTCCGCGGTGTCCATCCCGCTGCTGGGCGCCGGCGGTGCGGCGGCGTTCATCGCGGCGCTCGTCACCGCGCCGTCGATCGGAGCCGCCGCGGGCACGGTGGCCACCGCGCTGGCGGGCGCGGCGGCCGTGGTGTTCATCGCCCGGTTCACCGCGCGGATCGCGTCGGCGCCGCGGGTGATGCACCTGGCCATCGTCGCCGCCGCGGGCGCGCCCATCGCCTTCTTCGACGGCGCCGCCGCCCTGCTGGCCTTCGGGCGGCCGCAGGCTCCGGCCCTGGTGTGCATGGCGGCGACGCTGCTGCCCACGATGGCGGTGCCGGCCATCGCCCGCGTGGATCGTCGGCGCCTCCGACTGCACCAGCTCGCGGCATTCGCGGTGCAGATTCCCGCGGCCCTGGTGGTGAGCCTGGCGCCTCGGGGCTGATGGGGCCGGTTCCGCGCGGCGCCTCCACTTCCGCGGCGGCGGGGGGTGCGGCTACGCTTGCCGTCCCGGTGCCGGCGTCGTCGGCCGACCACCGCTCCCCTGGAATTCCCGACCTCGGACCCCCGCCATGGCCACCACCGACCTCGCCAAGAACCTCAAGAACATCTCGGAGCAGGACCGCAAGCAGATCCAGCAGGCGCAGGAGATGCTCGGGCCGGACCCGTCGACGATGGGATTCCTGAAGAACTGCTTCTGGGGCAACTTCCGCGAGGAGCTCCTCTTCCCGTACCCCACGACCTCGCCCGACGAGTCGGCCCGGTGCGATCAGCTGCTGGCCCGCCTCGACGAGTACCTCCGCAGGGAGCACCCGGCGATCGAGATCGATCAGAAGCAGGAGATTCCGCAGTGGGTGATCGAGAAGCTCTTCGCGCTGGGCGTGCTGGGCATGACCATCCCGCGCGAGTTCGGCGGCGGCGGCTTCGGCATCACCAGCTACAACCGCGTGCTGGAGCGGCTCGGCCGGACCTGCGGCTCCACCGCCGTGCTCGTCTCCGCCCACCAGTCGATCGGCTGCAAGGCGGTGATGCTCTTCGGATCCGAGGAGCAGCGGAAGCGCTTCCTGCCGCGCATGGCCAAGGACACGCTCAGCGCCTTCTGCCTCAGTGAACCCAATGTCGGCTGCGACGCCGGCAACCAGGAGACCCGCTGCGAGCTCACCCCCGACGGGTCGCACTACATCATCAACGGCGAGAAGAAGTGGGCCACCTCCGGCGCGCTCGCCGGCCTCTTCACGGTGATGGCGAAGCAGAAGGTCAAGGATCCGCAGAGCGGCAGGGAGAAGGAGGTGGTCACGGCCCTCATCTGCACGCCGGACATGCCGGGCGTGGAGATCTTCAGCCGCAACCGCAGCAAGTGCGGCATCCGCGGCACCTGGCAGGCGCGCATCCGACTCACCAACGTGAAGGTGCCGAAGGCCAACCTGCTGGCGAAGGAGGGGCAGGGCTTCAAGGTGGCCATGAGCTGCCTCAATTACGGTCGATGCACCCTCTCCGCCGGCATGCTCGGGGGCGCCGGCTACGCCTTCGAGCAGGCGTGCAAGTGGGCGAAGTACCGCCACCAGTTCGATCGCCCCATCGGCGAGTTCGATCTCATCAAGGAGAAGCTGGCGCGCATGGGGGCCTACGTCTACGCCATGGACGCGATGCTCTACATGACCACCGGCTTCCTCGATCGCGGCGACTCCGACATCATGCTGGAGACCGCGATGTGCAAGATCTTCTGCTCGGAGTTCGGCTACCGCGTGGTCAACGACTGCGTGCAGATCATGGGCGGCGAGTCCTACATGACGGAGAACCACGTGGAGCGCATCTGGCGCGACTCGCGGATCAACATCATCGTGGAGGGCGCCAACGAGGTCATGCACTCGTTCGTCTTCGCCTACGGCTCCAAGCAGCTCGGCGAGTGGATGCTCGGCGTCAAGGACAACCCCATGCGCGCCATCGGCGCCGCGCTGCGCATCGGATCGGAGCTCTACCTCGGCGTGCGCCGCGGGCTGCCGACCTTCTCGCGCCTCGATCCGCGGCTGGCCTCCTTCGGCCACGAGCTCATGATGCGGATCCGCGAGTTCAGCCACCAGGTCAAGCTCATGTTCAAGGAGCACCAGGAGACGATCCTCAACGCCGAGTGCATCCACGAGCGTCTCTCCATGGTGGCGCTCTGGATCCACGCCATCGCCTGCAGTCTCTCCAAGCTCGATCGGAACCTGCGGGCCGGCCTGGACGGCGCGGACCTGGAGTACGAGATGAGCGTCGTGGAGCACCTGGTGGCCCTGGGAGGCCAGGGCATCGAGGAGCAGCTCCGCCTGCTGCGCACCAACACCGACGACACGATGCGACGCGCCGCCGACGCGGCGCTGCGCCGAAGCGACGGCCTCCCCAACTCGGACTACTCGATCCCGGAACGCACGCCCGCGAAGGAGGCCCGCGGCACCGGGCGCCCGCCCGCCAATCCCGCGATCCCGGATTTCGGCTCCGGAAGCACGTTCGACGCCACGAAGCTCGGGTTGGTCTGATCGTCGCGGCGCCGCGCCGGCGCCGCGCGCCGAGGCGTTGCATCGCGCCCGCACCCCCCGCTACCCTCCCCGATCCCATGAAGATCTTCGAGCTCCTCGCCAGCCACGGACACGAGCGCGTCGCCTTCCATCACGACCCGGCCACGGGTCTGAAGGCGATCATCGCCATCCACAGCACCGTGCTGGGCAACGCCCTGGGCGGCACGCGCCGCTGGGCCTACCACGACGAGGCCGAAGCCATCCGCGACGTGATCCGCCTCTCGGAGGGGATGACCTACAAGAGCGCGGCGGCCGAGTTGCCCATGGGCGGAGCGAAGAGCGTCATCATCGCCCGCGGCGGCCAGCAGCCCACCGAGGCGGAGGCCCGGGCGATGGGTCGATTCGTGGACACCTTCGGCGGCACCTACATCGCCGCGGAGGATGTGGGCGTCAACACGCAGTACTGCGATTGGATGGCCACCGAGACGCCGCACATCATGGGCGGCGAGACGGTCAGCCACGGCGGTGATCCGTCGCCGTTCACGGCGCAGGGCTGCTTCAACGCCATGAAGTCGTGCCTTCGTCACCTGGGCCGCAAGGTGGACTTCGCGGGACTGACCGTGGCCATCCAGGGCGTGGGCGCCACCGGGTCGCGCCTGGCCAAGCTCTGCCGCGACGCCGGCGCCAAGGTCATCGCCACCGATGTCAATCGCGCCGCGCTCGATCGCGTGGCGCGCGACCTCGGCGTGGAGGCGGTCCGCGACGATGCGAATCTCCTCCACACGAAGTGCGACATTCTCGCCCCGTGCGCCCTGGGCGGCGTGCTGGATCGGGCGACCATCGAGCGGTTGGACTGCCAGATCGTCTGCGGGACCGCCAACAACCAGCTCCACCATCCGCCGGAGGACGGCCCGCTCCTCAAGTCGCGCGGCGTCCTCTACGGCCCCGACTTCGTGGTCAACGCGGGCGGACTGATCCGGCTGGCGGGCCTCTACCTGGGCATGAGCGAGCAGGAGATCGACCGCAAGGTGGAGGCCATCGAGCACACCACCAGCTCGGTCCTCAAGGAGTCGGCACACGCCGCGAGCACGCACGACGCGGCCGTGGCCTACGCCAAGCGCCGGATCGACGCCGGACGGGCCAATAAGAAGGCCGTGACCGCAGGCTGAGGTCCGGAGCGTGTTTCGGGCCGGAACGGGGTCCGGTTATGGCCCGGCCCTCGGATCGATGCACGAATTCGGGTCCTCGAACGATATTCAAGGCTTGCCCGGGGCGGGGCTTGCGACATTCTTGTGCCCGGTAGGGGAGACAGCGTCGTCAACCCGAATTCGAGGGAGAGATCCAAGGAGAGTTGTTGTGAACAAGGACCGTCTTTTCGTCGGCGCCGCGCTCGCGGCCGCCGCACTCGTGTCGGCGGCGAACGCTGACTTCTCGGAGGGCTTCGAGGCCCCCATCACCTGGCCCACGCCGCCGAACACCGCCGGCGCCAATGTGACGCTCAGCAGCGGCGTCTGGTTCACCAAGAACCAGAGCCAGAACGCGGGCACGCAGGCCGTCTTCCAGGGCAATTCGACCGTGTTCTCGGCTCAGGCGGGCACGGCCACTTCGTACGCCGCGATGAACTACAACAACGGCGCCGGCGTGGCCACGCTCAACACCTGGCTGATCACGCCCGAGCTGACGCTGAACAACGGCGACACGTTCAAGTTCTGGACGCGCACCGTCAACAGCCCGTTCTTCCCCGACCGCCTGCAGCTCCGCATGAGCACCAATGGCTCGAGCACGAACACGGGCGCCGGCGGCACGGGCGTGGGTGACTTCAGCAACCTGCTGGTCGACATCAACTCGGGCTACTCCGCCAGCGGCTATCCCAGCGTGTGGACGCAGTACAGCGTCACGGTCTCGGGCCTCGGCGGCGCCACCCAGGGCCGCTTCGCGTTCCGCTACTTCGTCGAGAACGGCGGACCGTCGGGCGCGAACTCCGACTACATCGGCATCGACACCGTGGAGTACGCCGCGGTCCCGGCGCCCGGCGCGATCGCGCTCCTGGCGGTCGGCGGCCTCGTCGGCACGCGTCGTCGTCGCTGATCCGTTTCGGACGGCATCTCTGCATCCATGAGGAAGGCCGCAGGTCCCACGACCTGCGGCCTTCTCCTTTTTGGCCACCGGGGTGGCGCGCCGTGCGCGACCCCGGCGCGGCGCCCGTCGGCGGGGTCCGGGCCGGAATCCCCTGATAGACTTCGCCACGCATGCCCATCACGAAGGCCTTCAGCACGGAGATCGAGCGGGTCTCGATCCTCGATGAGCACGGGAAGTACGACGAGAAGCTCGGGAAGGGCCTGATTCCCGACGCCGACCTCGTCCGGCTCTACGAGGCGATGGTCGCCTGCCGGCACCTGGACGAAGTGGCCTTCCGCCTCCAGCGCTCGGGCCGCATGGGCACCTATCCGCAGAACATGGGGCAGGAGGCCAACAGCCTCGGGGCCGCCTATGCGCTGGCGAAGGACGACTGGCTCGTTCCCTGCTACCGGGAGAACTGCGGTCTCTTCTGGCGCGGCGTTCCCATGGAGATGATCCTCCTGCATTGGATGGGCGACGAGCGCGGCAACGCCATCCCGCGCGAACTCCACAGCACGCCGCTGGCCATTCCCATCGGCACGCAGATGCTCCACGCCACCGGCCTGGCCTGGGCGGCGAAGTATCGCGGCGAGAAGCGGATCGCCTGCACCTTCTTCGGGGACGGCGCCACCAGCGAAGGCGACTTCCACGAGGCGTGCAACTTCGCGGCGAACCTGGAGATCCCGGTGATCTTCTACTGCCAGAACAACTTCTGGGCGATCTCGGTGCCGGGACGCATCCAGTGCTCGGCGCCGACGCTGGCCCAGCGCGCCGTGGCCTACGGGATGAAGACCATCCAGTGCGACGGCAACGATCTCTTCGCCGTCGTCAAGTGCGTGCGCGACGCCGCCGAGTACGCGCGGAGCACGGGGCGGCCGCACTTCATCGAGGGCGTCACCTACCGCCTCGGCGACCACACCACCGCCGACGATGCCCGCCGCTACCGCGATGCCGCGGAGGTGGAGCTCTGGAAGACGCGGGATCCCATCACGCGTCTGCGGGCCTTCATGAAGGAGCGCCGTCTCTGGGACGACTCGCGCGAGGGATCCCTCAAGGAGCGCGTGGAGAAGGAGGTGGCCGCGGCCGTCGAGCGCGCGGAGACGATCGCGGCCCCGAACCGCCACGACTTCTTCGATTCGATGTACGCCGATCTCCCCGCGGATCTCCGTCTCCAGCGCGACACGATGCAGACCCACGGCCTCGGCGAGGATCCGGCCCAGCTCGAGGGCGTGGAGGTCCGCCGCCTGGATCATCCCGAGCACGCCCACTGAACCGCGCCGCCGCCGCACCCCCTTCGCTCCCATGGCCAACCTCACGCTCGTCCAGGCAATCAACCTCGCCCTCGTCCAGGAGATGGAGAAGGACGATCGCGTCATCATCCTGGGCGAGGATGTCGGTCCCAACGGCGGCGTCTTCCGCGTCACCGAGGGGCTCCACAAGCGCTTCGGCGGACATCGCGTGGTGGACACGCCGCTCGCGGAAAGCGGCATCATCGGCACCGCGATCGGACTGGCGATGGCGGGCCTGCGCCCCGTCCCCGAGATCCAGTTCGAAGGCTTCCTCGGCCCCGCCTACGACCAGCTCTGCTCCCACGCGGCGCGGATGCGCACGCGAACCCGCGGAGCGTTCACGGTGCCCCTCACGGTGCGCGTGCCCGTGGGCGGCGGCATCCACGCGCCGGAGCTCCACAGCGATTCGCCGGAGGCGATCTACGCCCACCAGCCGGGCATGAAGGTGGTGATGCCCAGCTCGCCCTACGACGCGAAGGGGCTCCTCGTCGCCTCGATCCGCGATCCCGATCCGGTGATGTTCTTCGAGCCCAAGCGCATCTACCGGGCCTTCCGCGAGGAGGTCCCCGAGGACGAGTACCTCATCCCGCTCGGCCAGGCGCGCGTGGTGTGCGAGGGCGAGGAGCTGACGATGGTGAGCTGGGGCGCCAGCGTCGTCCAGTGCATGCAGGCCATCGAGCGCACGGGGCGCCGCATCGAGCTCATCGACCTGCGCACCATCTATCCGTTCGACATGGCCACGGTGGAGGCGAGCGTGCGGAAGACGGGGCGGTGCGTCATCGTCCACGAGGCCCCGAAGACCTGCGGCTTCGGCGCCGAGATCGCGGCCCGCATCATGGAGCGCTGCTTCCTGCACCTGGAGGCGCCCGTCCAGCGCGTGGCCGGATTCGACACCGTGATGCCCTACTACAAGCTGGAGCTCGACTACCTGCCCGACGCGGCGCGCATCGCCCGCGCCATCGAGGAGACGGCGGCGTACTGACCGCCGAGGAGCGTTCCATGGCCGGCGTCAAGCAACCTGCGGACAAGAGCCACTTCATCCTCCCGGATCTCGGCGAAGGCCTGG
>CAZSVT010000075.1:0-4571 GCA_964610365.1 uncultured Isosphaeraceae bacterium | reverse complement strand
GCGGAGCTCATCGCCTGGAAGGTGAAGCCCGGCGAGGCGGTGAAGGAACAGCAGACGCTGGCGGAGATGCAGACGGACAAGGCCCTCGTGGAAGTGCCCAGCCCCTGGTCGGGAACGATCAGCGAGCTCTGCGGCAAGGAGGGCGACATCATCAAGGTCGGCGCCGTGCTGGTGCGCTATGCGGCCGGCGCCGCGGCGCGGAGCGGCGCGCCGACCGCCGCGGGTTCGGCCGGCGCCGGCGCGAGCACCGGCGCCTCGGTGAAGGCCGCGGCGGCCGCGGTGGCCGGCGGCAAGCACGCGCCCGCCGGCAGCAACGGCACCGATGAGGATCAGGGAACGGTGGTGGGGAGCGTCGCCGGGAGCCTCTCGGTGAGCGACCGCTTCGCACGGCGCGCGCCGGAGCACGCCGCCGCGTCGACCTCGGGCAAGGCCCTCGCCACGCCGGCCGTGCGCCGCATCGCCCGCGAGATGAAGGTGGACATCACCCGCGTGCCTCCCAGCGGACGCGGAGGACGCGTCACGGCCAGCGACGTGGCGGCCTTCGCGGGAGGCGATCGAGGTTCGGGCGGCGCGGCCCTTGCGGGCGGCGCGGGCACGACCGGCCGCGGCGCGGTGGAAGGCGGTCCCCGCCTCGCGCCGATCCCGAAGGATCTTCCGCCGGTGGATGCCGAGGGCGTCTCGCAGCGGATCCCCTTCCGCGGCGTGCGTCGCAAGATCGCCGAGGCCCTCGATCGCTCCGTGCGCACCGCGGTCCACTTCACGGCGACCGACGACGCCGACGTCACCGAGCTGGAGGCGAAGCGCGGCGAGTACTCGCGCGTCATCGGCAGGAAGCTCTCCATGCTGCCGTTCGTGATGGCGGCCGTCGCCCGGGCGCTGCGTCATCACCCGTCGATGAACGCGAACGTGGACGACGCGAACGCCATGATCCTGGTCAAGGGCGTGATCAATCTCGGCGTGGCCGTGGACACGGATGCGGGGCTGATGGTGCCCGTGGTGCGCCAGGCCGACCGACGCTCGATCGTGGAACTCTCCGAAAGCGTGAAGTCGCTCGCGGCGCGCTGCCGCGACCGCACGATCACGCGCGAGGAGAGCCTCGGCGGCACCTTCACCATCTCCAATGTCGGCAGCTACGGCGCCATGTACGCCACGCCGATCATCAACTATCCGGAGGTGGGCATCCTGGCGGTCGGCCGCACCAAGGAGCGCGTGCTGGTGAAGGACGGCCGCTTCTACGCCGGATGGGTGCTGCCCCTCTCCATCTCCTGCGACCATCGCGTGGTGGACGGCGCCGAGGCGGCGCGCTTCCTGAACACGGTGGTCAAGCTGCTGGAGAACCCGGGCGAACTGCTCGGGTGAGCGCCCGGGCCGGAGACGGCGGGCGACGGCCCGAAACCCGCGCGGTCCGGCGGCACGACCGGAGTTTCTGACGGAATTGCCCGCCCGGCCTGCGGATCGGCGCTTTCCCGGGGCCCGCGCCGGACTACCTTTTGGGGCCGACGCGACGGGCGGGACCGGAGTCCCCGACGAGGCCTCGTCGGATCGGCAAGGGAGGATGGAATGCCCGGCATGCCACGCGCCACGATGAAGGCGATCACCGCAGCGCTGCCGCTTGGACTCCTCGCGGCGCCGGCGCCCGGCGCCGACGTGGCCTTCCAGGATGCCACCGCCTCCGCCGGCGTGGCCTTCCAGCATGCCCTGTTCATGCCGTACTTCGTCACCTCGCAGGCCTACATGTCCGGCGGCATCGCCGTGGCCGACTTCAACAGGGACGGCTGGCAGGACATCTTCTGGATCGCCGGCGGCGTGCAGCCCGACCGCCTCTACATCAACGACGGCGACGGGACCTTCACCAACCGCGCCGCCGAATGGGGCGTCGCCGTGCTGCACGGCGGGTGCGGCGCCTGCGCCGGGGACTACGACGGCGACGGCTGGATCGATCTCTTCGTGACGAGCTTCGGCACGGGCACCAACGGGCAGGGTCAGGTGGGGAAGCATCGCCTCTATCGCAACAACGGCAATGGATCGTTCACCGACATGGCGGCGCAGGCCGGTGTCAACTTCACCTCCACCACCCACCCGGGCGGATACGGCGCGGCCTTCGGCGACTACGACCTCGACGGCGATCTCGACCTGGCGGTGGCCACCTGGTTCGCGTCCGGTGCCGGCAACCGGCTCTTCCGCAACAACGGCGACGGCACCTTCACCAACGTCACCGGAAGCGTCATCACCTTCCCGCCGCTGACCTGGGGCTTCCAGCCGTGCTTCAGCGACATGGACGACGACGGCTGGCCCGATCTCCTCTTCGCCGCGGATTTCAAGACCAGTCGCTACTTCCACAACAACGGCAACGGCACCTTCTCCGACATGACCGCCGCCAGCGGAACCGGCAAGGACCAGAACGGGATGGGGCAGTGCGTGGCGGACTTCGACCGCAACGGCCGGCTCGACTGGTACGTGACCTCCATCTACCTCGATGCGCCGCAGCCGCTCTCGGGCGAAGGCAACAAGCTCTACCTGAACCAGGGCGGCAACAGCTTCACGGAGTCCTCCGTCGCCGCCGGCGTCGCGGACGGAGGATGGGGCTGGGGCGCCGTGGCCATCGACGCGAACCAGGACGGCTGGCAGGACATCGTGGAGGTGAACGGTCGACCCAACAACTCCGAGTTCGCCATGGAACAGGAGTACCTCTGGATCAACGACGGGGACGGCACCTTCACCGAGCAGGCGTTGAGCGCCGGCATCACCTACCAGGGCGAGGGGAAGGGCATCGCCGCCCTCGACTACGACCGCGACGGTCGGATGGACCTGGCCATCACCTTCAACAACGGGCCGAGCAAGCTCTACCGCAACGCCGGGACGAACAACCACTGGATCCATCTCGCGTTCGACACGAGCGCCAATCCGAGGATCGCGCCCGACGGCCTGAATGCGCGCGTGGAGGTGGTGGCGGGCGGCGTCACGCAGGTCCGCGATGTCGACGGTGGCGTGAGCTATCTCTCCTCGGGCGAGATCGCCGTCAACGTCGGTCTCGGGTCGAGCACCCTGGTCGACCAGATCCGCGTCCACTGGCCGCGCGGGTATCTCACCGTCCTTTCGCATGTTCCCGCCGATCTGCGCCTGGTGATCTCGGCGCCCTCGCTGGCGGACCTCGACGCCAACGGCTTCGTGGGCGCCGGCGACCTCGGCGTCCTGCTGGGCGACTGGGGCCCGCTCGGCACCTCCAGCGATCGCAAGTCCGACCTCGATGGTGACGGCGTGGTGAACGGCGCCGACCTCGGGGTCCTGCTGGGGCTCTGGGGCAGCCGCTGATCCGCGCGCCCGCTACCGCGACGACGCCGGCTTCGCGCGCCGCCCCTTGCCCGCCACCTTGCCCAGGGCTCCGCGCCCCTCGCGCAGCACCGTCTCCGCCGTGAGACGCTCGAAGAAGTCCGTGACGAAGGCGGTGAGCCCGGTCCAGCCCGTCTGGTGGCTGGCGCCGAGGCCCTGGCCGGTGTCGCCGTGGAAGTACTCGTAGAAGAGGACCAGGTCGCGCCACGCCGGATCGTCGCTGAACTTGGGCATCGAATCGTTCACCGGCCGGCGGCCGCTGGCGTCCTTGAGGAAGGTGGACTCCAGTCGCCGCGCAATCTCCCTGGCCACCTCGAAGAGATTCATCATGCGACCCGAGCCGGTGGGGCACTCCACCTTCAGGCGGTCACCGAAGTACAGGTAGAGATTGATGAGCCCGCGCATCAGCAGCACGTTGACGGGAAGCCAGACGGGCCCGCGCCAGTTGGAGTTGCCGCCGAACGCTCCGGTCAGCGACTCCGCCGGCTGATACTCCACGCGGAACTCCTGTCCGTTGGCGGCAAAGACATAGGGATGCTCGGCGTGGGCGCGGGAGAGCGACCGGATGCCGTACGGGCCGAGGAACTCGCGCTCATCGAGCATGCGCGCCAGGATGCGGCGCATCTTCGATTCGTTGAGCACGGAGAGGAGGTGACGACCCGCCTCTCCCTCCTCACGGAACGGGTGGATGTTGGCGCGGAGCTCCGGGTAGCGCTCCGCGAAGGCGGTGATGCGCTGGACCACCGCCGGAAGCTTCGCGAGCGAGCCGGCGGAGAAGACCGTGCTCGCCATGAGCGGGAGGAGGCCCACCATGGAGCGGAGCTTCAGGCGCTGGGCGCGACCGTCCGGCGTGACCAGCACGTCGTAGAAGAAGCCGTCCTTCTCGTCCCAGAGGTCGTCGTCGTTGTTGCCGGGGCGATGCATGGCGCCGGCGATCCAGAGGAAGTGCTCCACGTACTTCGCCACCGTGCGCTCCAGGGAAGAGTCCCTCGGCGCCAGCTCCAGCGCCATCTGGATCATGCAGTGGCTGTAGAAGGCCATCCACGCGGTGCCGTCGGACTGCAGGAGGTGGCCGCCGGTGGGCAGGGCCGCGCTGCGGTCGAAGACGCCGATGTTGTCCAGCCCCAGGAAGCCGCCCTCGAAGATGTTGCGGCCGCTCAGGTCCTTGCGGTTCACCCACCAGGTGAAGTTGAGGAGCAGCCGGTGGAAGATCCGCTTCAGGAAGTCCAGGTCCGTGCGGC
>CAZSVT010000074.1:3459-12359 GCA_964610365.1 uncultured Isosphaeraceae bacterium | reverse complement strand
GGGTCCCGCCCTCCATGCGCGCGGCGCCCCGCGCGCGCGGCGCCGCCGCGCCCCCCCACGGCCAGGGGCTGGGCTCCGGGCTCGTCCAGTTCTTCCTGGAGAAGGCGCGCGGCCTGGGCATCCCGCGGGTCTTCGTGCTGACGCGGGCGCCGAAGTTCTTCGAGCGCTGCGGATTCAGGCAGGTGAGCGTCAACAGCCTCCCGGAGAAGATCCTCAAGGACTGCGCGAAGTGCCCGAAGAACACCTGCTGCGACGAGATCGCGATGGTCATCGACACGGGCGCCGTGATCGAGGCGCTCATCGACCCGACGCTGCCGCCCCGACCCGGATCGCGCGGCGCCGACGACGCGACCGGCCGAGGGGCGATCAGTGAATAGCGCTCGCTCCACCGGCGCCGCTGCGGCCGCCGTGGCGTCCGCCGGCCTGCCGGCCGCCCCGGCGTGGCCGCAGGGGTTCGCCGCCGCCACCGCCGCCGCGTCCATCAAGGCGCCCGGGCGCGACGACCTGGCCCTCCTCGTGGCGGAGCGCGGCGCCACCGCCGCCGCGGTCTTCACCCGCAATCTCGTCTGCGCGGCCCCCATCCACCTCTCGCGCCGCCACCTGGCCGAAACGCACGGCCACGCCTCCGCCCTGCTCCTCAACTCCGGCTGCGCCAACGCGGCCACCGGTCAGCGGGGCCTGGCGAACGCCCAGGCGTGCGTGGACGCCGTGGCCGCCGAACTCGGCGTCGCCACCAGCTCGGTGCTCGTCAACTCGACCGGCGTGATCGGCGTGCAGCTGCCCGTCGACCGCATGCTTCCGGCGATCACGCGCATGGCCCGCGACGCCGCGCCCGGGAGCGCGGAGCCCTTCGCCCGCGCCATCATGACCACGGACACGAAGCCCAAGTGGGTGGAGATCCCCGTCGGATCCGCGCGCGTGGTGGGCGTGGCGAAGGGCGCCGGCATGATCCACCCGGACATGGCCACGATGATCGCGGTCCTCGCCACCGACGCCGAGGCGAGCCCGACGACGCTCGATCGCATCCTGCGCGAGGCCGTCGACCGCAGCTTCCACCGCATCTCGATCGACGGCGACACCTCCACCAACGACTCGGTCTTCGCCTTCGCTTCGGGCGCCGCGGGGAAGCACTCCGACGCCGCCCTCGGCGCGGCCTTCATCCTGGCGGCGAAGTCGCTGGCCCTGATGGTGGTGAGCGACGGCGAGGGCTTCGAGCGCGCCATCCGCGTGCGCGTCCGCGGCGCGGGCGGTCCGGGCGAGGCGATCGTGGTGGCCCGGACCATCGCCCAGAGCCTGCTGGTGCGGACGGCGGTCACCGGCGGCGATCCCAACTGGGGTCGGATCCTCGCCGCCGCCGGCCGGGCGGGCGTGCCCTTCGACCTGGACGAGGTGCGGCTCGTGGTCGGCGGCGTGACGCTCTTCGAGCGCGGCGCGCCGGCGGAGACGCCGCTGGCCGATCGCGAGCGGGCATTCCGCCAGCCCATCGTGGAGATCGAGCTCGACCTCGGCCGCGGCGGACCGGAGGAGGAGTTCCTTTCCTGCGGCCTCACCGAGTCGTACGTGCGCCTGAACGCCGACTACACCACCTGACCGTCGCAACGGCCGCGACCGGCGGGACGCGGCGGCTCGCGCCCGGCGGAACCCCCGTCGATCGCGTGCGGCGGCTCAGAACTGCCGGAGGAAGCGGGCGTCGTTCTCGAAGAGCCAGCGGATGTCGGCGATGCCGTAGCGCCGCATCGCGATGCGCTCGATGCCCAGGCCGAAGGCGAAGCCCGTCCACTCCTCGGGATCGATCTCCACGGCGCGGAGGACGCTCGGATCGACCATGCCGCAACCGCCGAGCTCCACCCACTTCCACTCGCCCTTCACCTGCATCTTCATGTCCACCTCGGCGCTCGGCTCGGTGAACGGGAAGAAGCTCGGCCGCATGCGCACCTCGGCCTCCTCGCCGAAGTACGCCCGGGCGAAGTGGAAGAGCGTGCTCTTGAGATCCACCATCGTCACGCCTCGATCGACGCACAGCCCCTCCACCTGGTGAAACATGGAGTAGTGCGTGGCGTCGTGGGTGTCGGGACGGTAGACGCGCCCCGTGGCGATGATGCGGATGGGCGGCTTCTGCTTCTCCAGGGCCCGGATCTGCACGGTGCTCGTCTGGGTGCGCAGCAGGCGCTTCGCGCCGCGGTCCTCACCCATGTAGAAGTTGTCCGTGGGATCCCGCGCGGGATGCCCCTCCGGGATGTTGAGGGCGGTGAAGTTGTGCCATTCGTCCTCCACCTCGGGTCCTTCCGCCACGGTGAAGCCCATGCGCCCGAAGACCTCCACGATCTCGTCGATGGTGCGCGTGAGCACGTGGCGGCGACCGTCGGGCGGCGGCACGCCCGGCTCCGTCACGTCGATCGCCGGACCGGCGGCGCCCCGTGACAGGAACTCGGCGCGACGCGACTCGTAGGCCGCCTCGAGCCTGGACTTCATGGCGTTGAGGTGCTGACCGACGGCGGGCTTCTCCGCCTTGGGCACCTCGCGCAGGCGCCCCATCAGGCCCTTGAGCAGGCCGCTGCCGCCGAGCACGCGCGTGCGCCACGCCTCCAGGGCCGCCGCGTCCCCGGCGCGCGACAACTCGGCGAGGCACTCATCCTCGAGTTTCGTGGCCTCCGCGAGCATGCGCGGAGATTACGCCGCGTCGCCGGATCCGGCCGTCGCCCCGCCGTCGCCCGACCCCTCGGAGGCGCCGCCCGCCGCCGCGCCGGCCGCGGCCTTGGCGCCGAAGCCCTTGCGGACCTTGGCGGCGAAGGCCGTCCGGCGGTCGGCGGTGGCGCGCCGCGTGGAACGACGGCCCGAGACGTTCGACCCGCTCTCCTTGCCCACCAGCTGCAGGAGGACCAGGTCGGTGGCGTCGCCGAGGCGGTGCTTCCCGAGCTTGACGATCCGCGTGTAGCCGCCGGCGCGATCCGCATACAGCGGCGCCACCTTGGAGACCAGGTGCTCGATGAGCCGCGGAGCCTTGCGGAGTTCACCGTAGCGGTTGAACTCGATGTCGCTCTCCTTGGGGAGATCCCAGAAGTCGCTCCGCTTGCGGTCCTCCTTCACGTTCGGATCGGCCACCCACGCGTGGATGGCGCGGTCGTTGATCCGGCTCCGCAGCAGTCGCCGCGACGTGAGGCTGCGCCGCTTGGCGATGGTGATGAGCTTCTCCACGAACGGCTGCACCGCCTTGGCCTTGGCCAGGGTGGTCTCGATCTGACCGTGTTCGAAGAGTCCCGCCGCCAGGTTGCGCAGCATGGCGCGACGGTGGTCCTCCTTCACGCAGAGCTGCTTGCCGCTGATCTTGTGTCGCATCGATTCCTGCCTTCCTCGTCGTGCAGGCGCCGCGGTCGCCGCGAGGCGACCGGGCGCGGTGGTTCATGGACGGCTCAGCCGGCCCTCTGGGCGATCACGCCCTCCGGGAGCGGCATGCCGAGCGAGAGGCCCAGCTCCTCCAGCTTGTACTTCACTTCGCGCAGGCTGGTCTTGCCGAAGGCGCGGACCTCGAGCAGGTCGTTCTCCGTCTTCTGCACCAGCTCGGCCACCGTCTTCACCTGGGCGCTCTCCAGGCAGTTGCTGGCGCGGACCGAGAGGTCCAGCTCGGAGATGGGCATGTTCAGCTTGCGGATGAGCTCCGCTTCGCTCGCACCCTGGGCCGCGATCTCCGCGGGGACCACGGCGCTGCCCGCGGCCTCGTACTGCACGAACGGATTGAGGTGCTTGCGGAGGATCTTGGCCGCCTCCACGAGCGCCATCTCCGGCGTGATGGTGCCGTTGGTCCAGAGGTCCATGATCAGCTTGTCGTAGTTGGTGCGCTGACCGACGCGGGTGTCCTCCACCCGGTAGCGGACGCGCAGGACCGGCGAGTAGATGGCGTCCATCGGGATCTCGCCGATCACCTGGTCCACCGCCGGATCGATCTGCTCCGACGCCGGCACGTAGCCGCGGCCGCGCGACACGGTGAACTCCATGGCGAACTCGGTCTTGGCGGTGAGCGTGGCCAGCACCTTCTCCGGGTTGTGGATGCGGATCGACGGATCCGCCTGGATCAGGTCGGCGGTGACCTCGCCCGGCCCCTCCGCCACCAGCCGCATCGTGCGGGGCTCGTCGGAATCCATGCTCACCACCACGTCCTTCACGTTCAGCAGGATGTCCGTGACGTCCTCCTGCACGCCCGGGATCGGGGTGAACTCGTGCGACACGCCGGGAATGCGGACCTTGGTGATCGCGGCGCCCTCCAGGCTGGAGAGCAGGATGCGGCGAAGGCTGTTGCCCACGGTCGTGCCGAATCCGCGCTCGAAGGGCTCGGCGGTGAAGCGACCGAAGGTGCGCGTGAGGCTCCGCTCGTCGGCGACGACGCGGGCGGGAAGTTCGAGACCTCTCCATCGAACATGCATGACTCTGACTCCAGGTTCCGGCAGTTCCGGGGAACGGAAGCCCTCGACCCATCGGCGGACGCGCGTGCTGCCGGTCGACGCGACGACGCCTTCTCTGACGAGGGCGGACGATTCAACGATGGTTCAGCGGCGAACGGTCATCCTTGGTGCGAGATCCGTGACTCGGGCGTGCGGGCGAAGCCCGCGACGGAGCGCTCGGCTCACACGCGACGCTTCTTCGGCGGTCGGCAGCCGTTGTGCGGGATGGGCGTGTGATCCTCGATGGCCAGGACCTTGAGCCCGTTGTTCTGCAGGGCGCTCACGGCGCTCTCGCGCCCCGGGCCGGGGCCGCGGACGCGAACCTCGAGCTCCTTCATGCCCAGGCGCTTGGCCTTGCCGGCCACCTTCTCGCTGGCGCGGCTGGCGGCGAAGGGCGTGCTCTTGCGCGCCCCCTTGAAGCCGACGCTGCCGGCGGAATCCCAGCAGAGCACCTCGCCATTGAGGTCGGTGATGGTCACCATCGTGTTGTTGAAGGTGGCCAGCACGTGGGCGATGCCCTTCACGACGTTCTTGCGGATCTTCTTCTTGGTGGACATGGTGGTGCTCCTCGGCGGGCGGCTCCGGGCGCCGCCCGGTGCGGCATCAGCCCTTCACGCCCTTCTTGCCGGCAACGGTCTTCTTGCGACCCTTGCGCGTGCGGGCGTTGGTGCGGGTGCGCTGGCCGCGCACGGGAAGGCCCTTTCGGTGACGTTCGCCCCGATAGGACTTGGTGTCCTTGAGGCGCTGGATGTCCTGCTGCACCTGCCGGCGCAGGGCGCCCTCCACCACCAGCGACTCGTCGATGAGCGCGGCGATGGAGGAGAGCTCCTGGTCGTCCAGCGTGTGCGCGCGGCGATCCGGATCGATCCCGCACTTCTTCAGCACGTCCGACGCCACCCTCGGTCCGATGCCGTGGATGTACTGGAGCGAGTAGAGGATCTTCTTCTTCTCGGGGATGTCGACGCCGGCGAGACGAGGCATGGTGCTTCTCCGTCAACCCTGCCGCTGCTTGAGGCGCGGGTTCTTCTTGTTGATGACGAACCTCTTGCCCTTGCGGATCACGATCTGGCAATCGAGGGTGCGTCGCTTGATGCTGCTGCGGACTTTCATGGCGGTTTCCGTGGGGTCGTGGGCCCCGAGGCCGGGATGCCCGGGGGCTCGGGGGGGCGGACAGTCTAGTAGCGGTAGATGATTCGGCCCTTGGTCATGTCGTACGGGCTCAGTTCGATGGTGACGCGGTCGCCGGGGAGGATGCGGATGAAGAACTTCCTCATCTTGCCGCTGACATAGGCCAGGATCTCCTGGTCGTTCTGGAGCTTCACCTTGAACATCGCGTCGGGCAGCGCCTCGGTGACCTCGGCGTCGAGGGTGATCTTGTCTTCCTTGGGCATCGGGTCTCAGGGGTGCGAGCGGCATTCCTCGCGGAGGGAGGGACGAAGCGGACCGGTGAGGACCCGGGCGCCGGTGTGCGTGACGGCGATGGTGTGCTCCACGTGGCAGGCGGGCCGTCCGTCGGCGACCACCACGGTCCAGCCGTCGTCGAGCGTGCGCGTGCGGACGGGATCGGAGCCCAGGACGAGCATCGGCTCGATGGCCAGGGTCATGCCGGTTCGCAGCGTGAAGTCATCGTGCTCCCGGAAGCCGGGGACCACGGCGTTGGGAGCCTGCGGGGGTTCGTGCAGATCGCGGCCGATGCCGTGGCCCATGTAATCGGTGACGATGCCGTACCCGTGGCCGCGGGCGCCGCGCTCCAGGCGCTCCGCGATGGCGCTCCACGCCACGCCGGGGGCCACCGCGTCGATCGCCGTCTCGAGGAGCGCCTCCGCCGCGTCGAGCATGGCCAGGTGCGCGCGGTCCAGGGCGGAATCGCCGCCCACGGCCACGGTCACCGCCGAATCCGCGCACCAGCCGCGGAGGCGCACGCCGCAGTCGATGGAGACGAGGTCGCCGGCGCGGAGGCGGCGCGCCCCGGGAATGCCGTGGACCAGCTCCTCGTTCACGCTCACACAGGTGGACGCTGGGAACGGAGGCTCGCCGCAGTGCAGGCGATGGTTCAGGAAGAGGGGCTCGGCGCGGAATGCGGCGATCACGCCGGCGGCCGCCGCGTCCACCGACGCGGTGGAGGCGCCCGGCACGCAGGCCCTCGCCGCGGCGCGGAGCGCGGCCCGGACCACCTGCCCCGCGGAGTGCATGAGGTCGATCTCCTCCGGAGTCCGCAGCGGAATCGTCCGCGAGGACGGCAGCGCCGGCGCGGCGACGCCGGCGGACGCGGGCGAACCCGTTCCGCCGCCGATCGGCGAAGGCGGACGCTCCCCGGTGCCGCGGCGCGGATCGCCTGCCGGGGCTTCGGTGCGTCGGGTGCGGGTGTGGAGGGAAGCGTCCATGGGCGTCATCCGCGGGCGGAACGGACCCTCGGTCCGGCGCGATCGGCGCCTCCGGCGAGGAAGCCGGCGTAGTTCCGCATCACCAGGTTGGCCTCCAGCCGCTGGACGAGGTCGAGCGCCACGCTCACCACGATGAGCAGGCCCGTGCCGCCGAGGAACTGCGAGACGAAGAACGGGATGCCCAGCTGCTGGTTCACGAAGGTGGGGATCACCGCGATCACCGCCAGGAAGCCGGCGCCGACGTAGGTGATGCGCTCCATCACCGTCTCCAGGTACTCGGCGGTGCGCGGACCGGGTCGCAGGCCGGGAATGAAGCTCCCGTGCTCCTTCAGCTGCTTGGACATCTCGTCCGGGCTGAACTGGACGGTGGTCCAGAAGTAGCTGAAGAAGTAGATCATCATGATCTCGACGACCACGTACGGGTACCGCCCCACCGCGAAGTTCGAGGCGAGCAGGCCCGTGGTGGTGGCCCACCATCCGCCCCCGCCCGGCTCCGCGGCGCGCGACGCCATCCACTCGAAGATGGCCGACGGGAAGACCATGAGGGAGCTGGCGAAGATGATCGGCATCACGCCGGCGTGATTGACGCGCAGCGGCAGGTAGTGCCGCTGACCGCCGTAGACCTTGCGGCCGCGCGTGAGCTTGGCCTGCTGGATGGGGATGCGCCGCTGGGCCACCGTGATGATGATGGCGCCCGCGGTGACGGTGACGAAGCCGACCACCAGGAGCAGCACGCCGGCCAGGCCGATGTTGCTGGAGTCCGCGGTGGTGGTGCTCCGGTTGAAGTGATCCACCACCCACTGGATGGCGTGCGGCATGCGGGCCAGGATGCCCGCGGTGAGGATCATGGAGATGCCGTTGCCGATGCCGCGACGGTCGATCTGCTCGCCCAGCCACATCAGGAAGAGGCTGCCCGCGGTGAGGGAGCTGAGCCCGGCCACGTAGAAGAGCAGCCCGTTGGTTCCGCCCTCGGCGAACTGCGCCGTGACGAGGTTGGCCGACTTCATGTAGGTGAGCCACATCCACCCCTGGAAGATGCAGAGGCCCACCGTGGCGTAGCGCGTCCACTCGTTGATCTTCTGCTGCCCGGACGCCCCCTCCTTGCGCAGCTCCTGGAGCGACGGCACCACCGACTGGAGGAGCTGGAAGATGATCGATGCCGTGATGTACGGCATGATGCCCAGCCCGAAGATGGTGCTCTGCGCCAGGTTGCCGCCGGAGAAGACGCTGGCGAACTGCACGATGCGTCCGAAGGCGGTGCCGCCGCGCGTGGCGGTGTCCGCCGCGTCCGCCAGCACCGACTGATCGACGCCGAGGATCGGCACCCACATGCCGAGCCGGTAGATGGCCAGCAGGCCCAGCGTGAACAGCACGCGGTTGCGCAGCTCGGCGATCCGGAAGATGTTGATGAAGGCCTGGAGCATCGTGGAGTGGCGTCCCTGCGCGGATCAGGCGGCGGCGGCGGTTCCTCCCGCCCCTTCGATCTTGGTGCGCGCCGACGCGGAGTAGCGCGCCGCGGTCACCGTCAGCTTCTTGCCCAGCGTTCCCTCGCCCAGGACCTTCAGGGGAAGCTCGGCGTTCGGCACGAGCCCCTTCGCGACGAGGGCCTGCAGGTCCACGGTGGCCCCGGCCTCGAAGTGCTTGTCGAGGTCGCGGACGTTGATGACGTGGAACTCGGCGCGGAAGCCGGCGTTGGAGAAGCCGCGCTTCGGGAATCGCCGCATGATCGGCGTGGCACCGCCCTGGTAGCCGGGTCGGCTGGACCAGCCGGCGCGGCTCTTGGCGCCCTTGTGCCCGCGGCCGCTGGTGCCGCCCTTGCCGCTGCCTTCGCCGCGACCGACGCGCGTGCGTCGCGCATGGGCGCCGACCTTGCGGGTGATGTCGTGGATCATCATGACTGGAGGACTCCGTTCGGCTCTCGCTGGATCGTTCGATCGTTCCGTTCAATCAACCATCGGTGGTCGGCGCCGGTGCGTCGGGGGCGACGCTCGGGGGCGGCGACTCGCTCGCTTCGGGACCCGGTCGGCTGCGACGACCGCCGCGCGGTCCGCCGCGACCGGCGCGGCGACGCTCGTCGCCC
>CAZSVT010000074.1:436-3449 GCA_964610365.1 uncultured Isosphaeraceae bacterium | reverse complement strand
CGGAGGTCGCGCCGAGCTGGACGCCGCGGAGCGCCTCCACCTTCGGACGCAGCCGCAGGCGGCCGAGCGCCTCGAGCGTGGCCTTGACCAGGTTCTTGGCGTTGGTGCTGCCGTAGCACTTGGTGAGGCAGTCGTGGACGCCCACCATGTCCAGGATGCCGCGCACCGCGGTGCAGGCGATGACGCCGGTGCCCGGGCTGGCGGGGATGAGTCGCACCTTGCTGGCGCCGAACCGTCCCTCCACCTCGTGGGGAATGGTGCGCCCCTCGAGCGGGAACGCCTTCATCTTGCGGCGCGCCTCGCGCTGCGCCTTCTCGATGCTCTGCGGCACCTGGTTGCTCTTGGAGTACCCGATGCCGACGCGGCCGTTCTTGTCTCCCACCACCACGAGCGCGGAGAAGCTGAAGCGACGGCCGCCGGCCACGGTGCTGCTGGTCCGGTAGATGCCGACGGTCGTCGAATCGACATCCATGGGTTGTTCGGTGGGGTGATGCATGGTGGAGGATCTCCGGGCGGCGTCAGAACTTGAGTCCGCCCTCCCGAGCGGCGTCGGCCAGCGCCTTCACGCGGCCGTGGTATCGGTAGCCGTTGCGGTCGAAGACGACGGCGGTGACGCCGGCCTTCATGGCGCGCTCGGCGACGGTGCGGCCCACCGCCTTCGCGGCGTCCACGTTCCCGCCGGAGGCGCTCCCCGGCCCGGACGGATCGCGCGTGCTGGCGCTGGCCAGGGTCCGGCCGGCGAGGTCGTCGATGACCTGGGCGTAGATGTGCTTGAGCGAGCGGAAGACGCTGAGCCGCGGCCGATCGGGCGTGCCCCGGATCCGCTGACGGAGTCCGCGCTTTCGTCGCATGCGGCGCTGGATTCTGATGCTCTGTGCCATGGTGCGTGACCTGTGGAGGGGCGTCGGGGATGCGGGCCGCGGCGGCTCAGGCGCCGAAGGCCTTGCCCTTCTTGCGCTGGATGACTTCGGAGACGTACTTGATGCCCTTGCCGTTGTAGGGCTCGGGCTTCCGCTGCTGACGGATCTGCGCCGCCAGCTGTCCCACCTTCTGCTTGTCGGGACCGGTGATCTCGATGATCTGCTGGTTCACCGCGACGGTGACGCCGTCGGGAATCGCGATCTCGATGGGATCGCAGAAGCCCACGGTGAGGACGATCTTCTTGCCCTGCACCTTGGCGCCCCAGCCGACGCCGACCACCTCGAGCTTCTCGGCGAAGCCCTTGGTGACGCCCTCGATGGCGGTGGCGACGAGCGCCCGCGTGGTGCCCCAGTGGGCGCCGGCGCCGGGCGCGTCGGCCTCGGCGACGGCCATCTCGCAGCGAATCTCGTTCGCGGCGGCGGCCACCTTCACCTCGGGGCGATAGCCGAAGGAGAGCTTCCCCTTCGGACCCTGCACCTCGATCGTGCGGCTCCCGGCGTTCACCGAGACCTTGACGCCCGACGGGACGGCGACGGACTTCTTTCCGATGCGGCTCATGGCTTCCTCTCGTTGCAGCGACGGTCAGCAGACCGTGGCCACGACCTCGCCTCCGATGTTCACTTCGCGGCACTGGCGGTCGCTCATCACGCCGCGGCTGGTCGACACGATGGAGATGCCCAGCCCCTGGAGCGGCCGCGGCAGTTCCTCCACGCCCTTGTAGACGCGGCAGCCGGTGCGGCTCACGCGCTGGATCTCGTTGATGATCTGCTCGCCGCGCGAGCCGTACTTGAGATCGAGGCGGATCAGGCCCTGGCGGCCGTCCTCCACCACGTCGAATCCCTTGATGTAGCCCTCGTCGACGAGGACGCGGGCGACGCCGAGGTTGAGCTTGTTCTTCACGCACAGCACCGTCCGCGACCGGTTGCGCAGGGCGTTGCGGATGCGGGTGAGCATGTCGGCGGTGAGGTCATGCAGCGGCATGGTTGAGTTCCTGGTGGAGCGATGGGTCGACGGGCCGGGGGCGCGTCACCACGAGGCCTTGCGCATCCCGGGGATCATTCCCTGCAGCGCGAGCTCGCGCAGGAGGATGCGGCTGATGCGGAACTTCCGGTAGACGCCTCGGGAGCGGCCCGTGATCTCGCAGCGGTGCTGCTTCCGCGTGGAGAACTTGGGGGGTCGCTTCATCTTGGCGAAGACGCGCTTGCTGGCCATGGGTCGGGTCTCGGTCGGGTGCGGATGCGGGGTTGCGGGAGAAGGACGATGCGGGGATCAGGCCTTGGTCGGCTCGGCGGCGCGGCGCTGCGACGCCTCGGGTCGCACGAAGGGCATGCCCAGGCGATCGAGCATGAAGCGGCTCATGGCCGGCGTGCTGCGATCGAAGACGAGGTTGATGTTCATGCCGTGGGCGTGGGTCACGTTGGCCATGTTGATCTCCGGCCAGACGGCCTGTTCCGAGAGACCGAAGGCCCACGAGCCGCCCTTGTCGAAGGACTTGTCGTTGACGCCGCGGAAGTCCTTGATGCGCGGGATGGCCAGGTTGATGAGGCGATCCAGGAAGTGCCACATGCGGTCGCGCCGCAGGGTCACCATGAAGGCGCTCGGCGCGCCCTCGCGCACCTTGAAGTTGGCCACGCTCTTGCGGGCCTTCATCATCACCGGCTTCTGCCCCGTGATCTTCATGTAGGTGTCGATCACCGCGTCGCGGTACTCGGGCTTGAGCTTCTGGTTCTCCAGCTGCTTGCCCACGCCGGTGTTCACCATGATCTTGGTGAGGCGCGGCACCTGGTGCACGTTGGCGAGCTTGAACTCCGCCATCACCGCCGGCACCACCTCGTCGCGGAACTTCTGCTCCAGGCGCGGCATGGGGTGGGCCCGCTTGCCGGCCACGTGGGGAGCGCGCGGCGCGGGCGGCGCCTCGGCGGCGTCCGCGGCGGGCGGACGCTTGCGCCCGCCTTCCTTGCCGCCGTCCTTCCCCTCGCGGCGGGGCTGCTTCGGCTCCTTGGCTTCCTTCGGCTCGTTCGTCGGCTCGGACATGGTGGACCTCTTCGCTCCGATCGATGGGTTCAGGCGCCGCCGCGTCGGGCGCTGCGCG
>CAZSVT010000074.1:0-426 GCA_964610365.1 uncultured Isosphaeraceae bacterium | reverse complement strand
CGGACGGTGGAGCACATGGAGCTCCTTGCCGCCGCGGACCGCGACGCGGACCTTGCTGCCGTCGGACTTGACGCTGAATCGCACGCGCGTGGGCTTGCCGTCGACCACGGGGCTCACGTTCGACGCGTGGATGGGGAACTCGCGGCGCACCGTGCTCCCCTGCGGACGCTGCTGCGTGGGTCGCAGGTGCTTGGTGCGCATGTTGACGCCCTTGACCACCACGCGCTCGCCGTCGTCGACGACGGCCAGCACCTCACCGGTGGTGCCGCGGTCGTTGCCGGCGGTGACGATGACCAGGTCTCCCTTTCGGACATGACGCGGCATGGTTCAGACCACCTCCGAGGCAAGCGACACGATCTTCATGTAGTTCCTCTCGCGCAGCTCGCGGGCCACCGGCCCGAAGATGCGGGTGCCGCGCGGGTTGCT
>CAZSVT010000073.1:0-12360 GCA_964610365.1 uncultured Isosphaeraceae bacterium | reverse complement strand
GAGCGTGCCCGAGGCCACCGGCTTGCCGCGCCCCGGCGCCCCGACCGGGGCGCTCGATCCGTCCGCCGCCGCGGAGGCCAACGATCGGCATCTCGCGGGCGCGTCCGTGCTGGCGCTCGGGCCCGGGCTCGGCGTCGGCACCGCCCAGGAACAGGTGGTCATGCGGCTCGTCTCGCGCGAGGGCGACGCGATGGTCGTCGACGCCGACGCCCTGAACTGCCTGGCCGCCACCGAGCGCTTCGATCTCGATTTCCGGGCGAAGGCGATCCTGACGCCGCACCCCGGCGAGTTCGCGCGGTTGGCGGAACGGCTGGGAATCCAGGCCGATCCGGTCGACCCGGCGCGACGCGACGAGGCGGCGCAGACGCTGGCGCGGCGGCTCGGCGCCGTGGTGGTGCTCAAGGGCGCGCGCACGGTGGTCTCGGACGGGCTCCGCACCTGGAGCGCCGCGATCGTCAACCCGGCGCTGGCCACGGCCGGCAGCGGGGACGTGCTCACCGGCATCTCGGCGTCGTTCGTGGCCCAGTTCCATCGCGGCGCGGCGGCCCCGGGGCGCCTTGACCTCTTCGACTGCGCCCGGCTGGCGGTGCAGGTGCACGGCGCCGCCGCCGCGCTCTGGAGCGAGCGCCACGGCGCGGCGGGGCTCCTGGCGCACGAGCTCTGCGATCTCGTCCCGGACGTGCTCGCCGGCCTGCGGCGTTGAGCGACGGGACCGGGCTACACTCGCGGCGATGAGCGGAGGCACCACACCCGGCGGCGCGGCGGCGAGCGAACGACCGCACATCGATCTTCGCGACCTGCGCCCGCAGGTCTACCTGGACGGCATCTACTCCGTCATCAATCCGCAGCTCGGGACGACGCGCCAGCAGAAGCCCTACTTCAAGGCCCTCCTGCGCGACGCGAGCGGCGAGGTGCCGGTGCGGGCGTGGACCTTCGACCCGGCGAGCTTCCACGAGGTGACGAGGACCGGCTTCGTCTGGGTGAGCGGCCAGGCCCAGGACTACAACGGGCAGGTGCAGGTGATCGCGGAGGTGCTCCGCCCCGTGGAGGTGGAGGCCCGCGACCTGGCGAGGCTCCTTCCCAGCACCTCGGGCGACATCGACGCCATGTTCGCGCAGGTGGTCTCCATCCTGCGCTCCATGCGGCACCCGGCGATGGTGGCGCTGGCGGAGCAGTACCTGGGAAGCGCCCAGCTCATGAAGGAGTTCCGCCACGCGCCGGCGGCGGTGAGCGTCCACCACGCGTGGATCGGCGGCCTCCTGGAACACACCCTCACGCTCCTGCGCGCCGCCGAGGCGCTGCTGCCGCTCTATCCGTCGATCAACCGGGACCTGGTGCTCATGGGCCTCTTCCTGCACGACCTCGGCAAGACCGTGGAGCTGGAGTGGGAGCGCGGCTTCAACTACACCGCCGACGGCAACCTCATCGGCCACTCGGTGCGCGGGGCGATCTGGCTGCAGGCCTTCGCGGCGGCGGCGGCGCGGGAGTCCGGGCAGAAGCTTCCGGCGGAGGCGCTGCGGGTGCTCCAGCACATCGTGGTCAGCCACCACGGATCCCAGGAGTTCGGCGCGGCCAAGGTCCCGTCCACGCCCGAGGCGATCTTCGTGGCGATGCTGGACAACCTCGATGCGCGCACGGCCATCGCCGTCCACGCCGCGGATCGCGATCGCGGTGACGCCCACGAGCCGGGACACGACTTCACCGACAAGGTCTGGGCTCTGGAGACGCGGATCTATCGACCCGATCCGCTCGCCGTTCCGGACCCCCGCGCCAGCAGCGACGCGAGCGCGTCGAGCGACGCGTCCTCGAAGTAGACGAAGGGCCAGGTGCGATCGGCGGTCAGCGCCGCCTCCTCGGCGAGGCGGCGGTCCACCGCCTGGCGCTCCCGGAGTTCCGCGAGCGCTCCGCTGCGCTCGGCGCGGAGCGAATCCAGGAGGCGGCGGAGGCGCCGATGGGCCTCCCGGCGGGCCGGGGAGCGACGCGGCAGCCGGGCCATCTCCTCCAGCAGGGCGCGCTTGCGCGGCCCGGGCGACGCCGGGCGGCCCTCCGCGCCGTCGAGCGATTCCGGATCCCACCATCCGCGGCGCAGGGCGCTCCGCGACTCCGGCGGCGGAGCCGCGGCCATCGCGTCATCCGGGCGCAGGGGAAGGGTCAGCGTGGCGCTGGCCACGTCGATCGGCGGCAGCTCCACGCCGAGCCACGCGCGAAACCACGCCTCGGTGACGCGCTCGTAGCGCCGGGCCCCGAGGCCGTGCACCGCGCGGTCGAGCAGGGCGATCCGCATGAAGGCGCCGACCAGGAAAGCGCGAGGGAGGAGATCGCTCCGAGCCGCGCTGCTCGGGGCGCCGTCGAGCATCGAGCGCGTCGTCCGCCGGCGTCGACCGTTCTCGTCCAGCGTCCAGAGCGGCAGTTCCGGATCGTCGTCGATCCGCAGGGGCGACGCGGCGTGCGCATCGGCGCGGAGCGCCTGGTTGAACGCCTCGGCGCAGCGGCGCGGGTCGCGGGCCATCGCGTCCACGAGCACGGCGCCGAAGGTGGTGCCGAGGAATCGCGAGGTCGGCACGATGGGCGCCTCGCCGCTCCAGCGCCGCATGAGCGAGCCCGTCGCCGTGGCCACCTGCATCGCGGCGCTCGCCTCCCCGCGCGCGGCCTCCAGGGCCCGGACGGCCCGGGCAAGTCCGGCGTCGACGGAGGGAAGCGCCGCGGCGCCTTCGAACGCCCGGGGCGCGAAGGGCGGGATCGCCATTGCCGCCTCGCCCCTCGCCGCCGGCCCGAAGCGGTGCGACACGGCGGCGAGCCGGCCGTCGCGCCGCAGGGGAACGCGGACGAGCGACGGATCCACCGCGTCGTGGTCCACCACCACGTGCACCACGGTGCCGCCGGAACCGGCGAGCCCGCGGGCGTGGATGAACTTCGCCAGGATTCCCGGATGCCAGAGCCCGGGCTGGTGGCCCGCGCCGACCACGGGGCCGCGGCCGCCGATGCCGAGCTCGCGCCGCGTGCGGTCGCGCCAGGCGACGATCGAATCACCCAGCAGCGAGCCGTTCGGCGCGGCGATCGGCCCCGCGTGTTCCGCCTCCACGCTCGGCGCGCTCATCGACCGCTCCCTAGCGGCATGCGAGACCCAGCGTGGCCTGCCGCGGCAGGCGCGCCCGGCATCGCCAGAGCTCGCGATGGAGCGTGCAGCGGTAGGTCGCGAGGCGCCGCACCGGGTCGTCGAGTGGGCCGCCGAAGCTCCGGCGCGGATCGTTGTAGATCAGGCGCACGGGAATCTCGCGGACGCGCAGCCCCGCCGCCTTCGCCTGCACCCAGAACTGCATCGGGAAGTCGTAGCCGTCGATGTCCAGGGCGAGGGCGGCGCACGCCGCCACGCGATAGGCCTTGAATCCGCAGAAGGCGTCGGTGAGGCCCAGGTCGATGCGCTCGTTGAGCTCGCGCGTGATCGCCTCGTTGATGCGCCGCCGGTCAGGCGGCGGCGAGTCGTCGTCGCGACGCTCCCGCAGGTAGCGGCTCCCGCTCACCACGTCGGCGTCATCCTCCTCGATGGCCCGGACGAAGTCGGGGATCGACGCCGGCTCGTGCTGCTCGTCGCAGTCCATGGTGATCACCCAGTCGTAGCCGTCGAAGCGACCCCAGCGCAGGATGTCCTGCATGGAGCGGCCGTATCCGCGATTCTCCGCGTGGCGGATCACCTCCACCGCGTGGAGCGCCAGGCGGCAGGGGGTCTCGTCGGTCGAGCCGTCGTCGATGACCAGCACATCCCTGGCGAAATGGCGCACCTCGCCGAGCACGCGGTCGATGCTCGCCGCCTCGTTGAAGACCGGGATGGCCAGGAGGATGCGCGACCGGTCGGTCATGGAGCGCGCTCCGCGATCGCGAGGTCGGCGCGCACCAGCACGCGGCGCCGCTCCGTGGGAATGAGACCCATCACCACGATGCGCTCGGTGCGATCCTCAGCCACCGGTCCCACGCCGGGCTCGATCCAGCGCACGGTGCGGATCGTGGCGTCCGCGAAGCGGAGCTTCGCGTGGAATTCCACCTCCACGCGCTGGCAGCGGACCGTGCGCTGCGGCGTGCGGATCGTCTCGTCGGCGGCGTACGTGAGCCGGCGCACGGCGGTGCCGCGGTCGCGATCCTTCGGCGGTTCGTCCTGGGTGAGCACGCGCATCTCGGCGGAGCCTTCCACCGATTCGCCGCGACCGAGTTGCGGCACCCCCATGACCAGGGCGGGCTCGAACCGGCTGATCGCCCGGTCGCGCTTCGACCAGGAGGCGGGCATCGTCGGTCGATCCTGCGTGAGGCCGGCGAAGTACAGCGTCTGGTCGGGTCCTTCCTCGATCTCGCACTCGGCGCCGAAGCGATCGCTCCCGGAGGTGGTGAAGCGCAGGGTGTCGCGGCCGCGTTCGCGGTCGCTGCCGGCCACGAGCACGCGCCACTCGATGGAGCGGCCGATCGCCGGCTGGAGGTCGCGGGCCTGGAGCGGACCCAGGGGCGCGGCGTCGTCGGGGCCGCGCATCACCGCGAGCCCGGGCGCGATCTCGAGGGTCGTCTCGCCGGCGCCCGGCGCGGGCGGCGGACCCTCGGCGCCGGCGGGCGCGGGGCCGTCGCCGCGCGGCGGCGCCGCGCATCCGCCCGGCCACGCCGACGGCGCCAGCATCGCCAGCAGGGCGAGCGCCGGCCGCAGCACGGGCGAGCCGTCCCCAGGGCGTCGCCGCCTCATCCGGTCGGGAGTCCCTTCGAGCGCCAGATCCGCAGCAGGTCCGCGTGTTCGATGGCCTCGGTCACGAGTCCGTCGGAATCGATCCGGCGCAGCCGCTCGCCGCTGGCGCCGTAGAGCTGCGTGAACTCCGCCGAATCGGCGCCGGCGCGGGAGACGAGCGAGTACCGACCCTTGGACTCCGGATCCGGGATCCATCGGTCGCTGCGCATCGGGAGCTTGTTGCTGCGGGTGTCGTAGGCGTAGAAGGAGAATTCGCCGTCGAGCGAGCCGTCGCGGGGCAGGAGCGATCCGAGGAGGATGAGTTCCGCCTGGTTCAGGTAGCCCGACTCGGGGATCTCCCACTCCGAGGGCTGGCGCTGCTTGAGCTGATCCTCGCCGTTCACCGCCCGCGCCAGGCTGTTGACCACCGTGAGCACGGATCCGCGTTCGTTCGTGGACATCGCCGGGGCGCGCCAGCCGGTCTGCCCGCCCGTGGTGGCGCCGCCGGCGCGGCGCTCGGTGGTCACCGTCGACCAGCTCTCCGAAGTGCGATCCCAGGACTGCCAGAGCCGGCTCTGGATGTCCACCGTGTGGGCGCCGTCTCCGTTGACGAGCATCTTCGCGATCACCTCCACCATGAGCCCCATCTCCGGCGCCTCGGGCGTTCCGCCCACGCTGGTCCGCGAGACGTCGCCGCGCTCTCCCTCGAAGGCGCGGATGCGGAGGAAGCCGAGCTCCAGGTCGGCGCCGTCGCGCCCGCCGCCCGGCCGATAGAGGCGGAACCAGCGGGCCTTGCCGTCGGCCGCGGAGCGCAGCCGTCCCGGCGTCAGTGACTTGAGGAAGCGCTCGGTGCGCTCCCGCTTGGAGAGCTGCGCCGCCGCCGCGGCCTCCAGCGGGCGCAGGTCGATGGTGGAGAAGGAGCGCGCCAGCAGCGACTCGACCTCCGGGAAGTCCACGCCGGCGGTGATGATGGAGAAGACGACGAAGGCGTTGGGCCCCGTCTGGATCACCAGGTAGCCGGTGACCGCGGTGACGCCCTCCCCGGCGGGCATGGAGAGGTACGCGATCTTGCCCCTCGCGCCGCCGAACTCCAGGTCCACGTCGCGGATCACGCTGAACTCCGACCCCTTCTCGCGAAGGAATCGGAGGTGCTGCTCGAACTGCTGCTCCGGCGAACTGGTGGCCGTCGACGCCACCATCGACTGGGCGCGAACCAGGAAGCGCGGCGGATCCCGGCTGTCGTCGATGCGATAGGAGGAGCCGCCGGCCAGCCGATCCACGATGGCTCCGGCCGGCGGCCGCAGCGAGAGCCCGAGACCCTCGAGCGTGACCGGCGCGGCGGCGAGGCCGTCGGCGGCATCGGCGGGCGGCGGTGCCGCGGGGGGGGTGGGGGGCGACGCGGAAACGGGCATCGCCATGAGCCAGGCCGCAAGGATCCATGCGGGAGTCGCGAACGCCCCGTGCCCGGGGCGCGGCCTTGCCGGGCCGAGTCTCCCGGCCCGGCGCCCGATCCGGATGGAAACTCGCCCTTCGCGGCACATGGCGGAGGGAAGGGTAGCAGGCGCCCCGGCGTCGGATTCACGCTGCCTTGACAGCAATCCGGGTCCCGGTACGATCTCCCTTCCCCCATCGGTGCGCCGCCGGGGGAGTCCGACACACCTTTGCGGGCCGCCCGGTCCGGATCGCGTT
Source organism: uncultured Isosphaeraceae bacterium (assembly GCA_964610365.1). Classification (GTDB taxonomy): domain Bacteria; phylum Planctomycetota; class Phycisphaerae; order Phycisphaerales; family SM1A02; genus VGXK01. The sequence goes on along the minus strand of CAZSVT010000073.1, from coordinate 5,972 downwards.
CGATCCGGCTCCACGGCCTTGATCGCAGTTCCCGTTCCGCTCGACCACCTCGAACTCGAGACCACGCTTCACCATGACCGGCGGCAAGATCCGAATCCGAATGGAAGCCTACGACCACCAGGCGCTCGACGCGTCGGCACGCGAGATCGTCGACCACGCGAAGCGCACCGGGGCGCGAGTGGCCGGGCCGATTCCGCTGCCCACGCGCCGGGAGATCTACACGGTCAACCGCTCGCCCTTCATCGACAAGAAGAGCCGCGAGCAGTTCGAGATCCGCACGCACAAGCGCATCATCGACATCACCGAGCCCAACCACCGCACGGTGGAAGCGCTCAACCGGCTGGTCGTTCCCGCCGGCGTCTTCATCAAGATGAAGGCCTGATGCTCGAGTAGTCCCGCACCTGCCGCGTCCTCCCGGTCCGCAGTGCGGACATCGAGGCGGACCTCCGGCTCACCCCCCGAGTTCCGCCAATGGTCCCCGCCATCCTGGGCAAGAAGATCGGCATGACTCGCTCCTTCACGGAGGACGGGAAGAACATTCCCATCACCGTGATCGAAGCCGGTCCTTGCGTGGTGACGCAGGTCAAGACGACCGCGTCCAACGGCTATTCCGCGGTGCAGCTGGCGTTCGACGACGCCCGGCCCCGCCGGACGCCGCAGTCGATCATCGGCCACGACGGCAAGGCGGGCGCCACGCCGAAGCGGATGCACCGCGAGGTGCGCTGCGGCAGCGACAAGGACGTGGAGGGCGTCGAGCTCGGCCAGACGATCACCGTCGGATCGCTCGACGGAACGCGGTTCGTGGACATCACCGGCACGAGCAAGGGCAAGGGCTTCCAGGGCTCCATGGTGCGCCACAACTACAAGGGCCTCTGTGCCAGCCACGGCACCGAGCGCAAGCACCGCTCGCCCGGAAGCATCAGCAGCCACGGCACCGATCGAGGCCGCGGACCCAAGCCCAAGAAGGGCAAGGGCATGGCCGGACACATGGGCGATGCGCGCGTCACCGTGCGCAGCGTCGACGTGATCTCCATCGATCCCGAACGAAACCTGCTGCTCGTCAAGGGGGCGGTCCCCGGCGCGAGCAATGGATACCTCTTCATTCGAGCCAGCAAGCGGCTCTACAAGCGGAAGGCACGAGTCCAGGCCGGAAAGTGACCTGGCGGTCCGCGAAGGTCCACGCCCCAGGCGCTTCCGGCGCCGCGGGGCCACGGAAACCCCGCGGACGAGACAAGTGAGCCCACCCCACCCGAGTCGAACCCTGCCCGCGGCCACCATCGACAGGCCGCCGGAGGGGGAGGCGAAAGTCCGGCGTTCCGCCGGCAAGGCCAAGCAATGATCCAACTGCCCGTTCTCGACAAGACAGGCAAGAAGGTCGATGTCCTCAGCATCGACCCCGCCACCCTCGGTGGCGAAGTGCGCCCGGCGCTCCTGAAGCAGGCGTACGTCGTCACCCACGGCAACCAGCGCCAGGGCTCCGCGCGGACGAAGAGCCGCGGCATGGTGGAGGGCTCCACCCGCAAGCTCTACAAGCAGAAGGGCACCGGCAACGCCCGTCGCGGCGCGGTGCGCACCATCATCATGAAGGGCGGCGGCGTGGCGTTCGCCAAGACGCGCACGCGCGAGGACTTCCGCACCCATCTCACCAAGAAGATGCGGCGCCTGGCCAACCGCAACGCGCTGCTGGCCAAGCTGGTGGACGACGAGGTGAAGTGCCTGAAGGACCTCTCCTTCAAGGAGCCCGGGACGAAGGACTTCGCCACGCTCCTCAAGGCCGTCGGCGCCGACCGCAGCACGCTGGTGGCGCTGGCGCCCGACAACCGCAACGCCCTTCTGAGCGCCCGCAACCTGGACGGGGTCACCGTCTGCCGCGTGGCGCAGCTCAACGCCTTCGACCTGCTCAACCACCGCTACCTGCTCGTCGACCGTGCCTCGCTGGAGGGCTTCCTCAGCGGCGCGGCGCTCGCCGAGCCCGCCGCCAACGGCAAGGAGAAGGCGTGATGGACGCCACCGTCGTCATCAAGAAGCCGCTCATCACCGAGAAGGCCACCTGGGCCAACGGTCAGAACCGCTACCTCTTCGCCGTGGACAAGCGGGCCAGCAAGACCGACATCAAGAAGGCGGTGGAGTCGCTCTACAAGGTGCGCGTGACGGGCGTCAACACCATGACGCGCCGGGATCGCGACCGCGTCTACAAGTACGGCAAGGTGGAAGGCCGCATCACGAAGCGGGCCTTCGTCCGCATCCACCCCGACGACAAGATCGAGCTCTTCTGATTCACCCGCACGAGGTCCCCGAATGGCCATCCGCGTCTACAAGAAGACCACCAACGGCCGGCGCAACGCGTCGGTCAACCTCCACGCCGAGGTGACGAAGAAGCGCCCGGAGAAGTCGCTCCTGCGCCCGCTGCACAAGACGGGCGGCCGCAACTGCCAGGGCAAGCTCACCGTCATCCAGCAGGGCGGCGGCCACAAGCGCCGTTACCGCCTGGTGGATTTCAAGCGCACCAAGGACGACATGAACGCGGTGGTGGTGGGCATCGAGTACGACCCCAACCGCTCCTGCCACATCGCCCTCCTGAAGTACGACGACGGCACGCTCCGCTACATGCTCGCGCCGCGGGGGCTCAACGCCGGCGACGCCGTGCTGAGCTCGAAGGCGGCCATCGAGCCGCGCGTGGGCAACTGCATGCCGCTGAAGCACATTCCCACGGGACTCGACGTGCACAACGTCGAGATGGTTCCCGGCGGCGGTGGTTCCATCTGCCGCGCCGCGGGCATGGGCGCGCGGCTGACGAACAAGGAAGGCCGGCTCGCCACGCTGGTGATCCCCTCCGGCGAGATCCGCCAGGTGCTCCTGGAGTGCCGGGCAACCATCGGCGTCGTGGGCAATCCCGATCACGCCAACGTGATCATCGGCAAGGCCGGGCGCAACCGCTGGCTCGGCCGCCGACCGCGCACCCGCGGCGTGGCCATGAGCCATCACCAGCATCCGCACGGCGGCGGCGAAGGCCGCAGCAAGGGCGGCCAGGAGCCGTCGAACGCCAGCGGCACCCAGTCCAAGGGCGGCCGCACGCGCCGCTACGGCAAGTCCAGCGATCACCTCATCATCCGCCGCCGCAAGAGCCGGCGCTACGGACAGCTCAAGCTCTGAGAGAGACGCGCACCGCCGACGCGGTGCGGCCCAAGGAACCAACGCCCATGTCCCGATCACTCAAGAAGGGTCCGTTCGTCGACGAGAAGCTCTTCCGCAAGGTGGAGAAGATGCAGTCGTCCGGCCGGCGCGCGCCCATCAAGACCTGGCGCCGCACCTGCACCATCGTGCCGGAGTTCGTCGGCATCACCTTCCAGGTGCACAACGGCCGGAGCTTCACCGACGTCTTCGTGACCGAGGACATGGTCGGCCACAAGCTCGGCGAGTTCTCGCACACGCGCATCTTCCGCGGCCACACGAACAAGAAGGAAGGCATCGAGGGCGGCGACACCGGGTCCGCGCCCTCCGCCGGCTGATTCCGCACTCCCGCGAGCACGCCATCATGGCCTACACCGCATCCCATCGATTCGCACGCATCGCGCCCCGCAAGGTGCGCCTCGTCACGGACATGATCCGCGGCAAGGCCGCCGACGAAGCGCTGGTGGCCCTGCAGTTCTCCAAGAAGCGCGGCGCCGCCTTCGTGCGCGAGGTGCTGAAGAGCGCCATCGCCAACGCCGAGGAACACGACGCCGATCCGGGGTCGCTCGTGGTCACCGAATCCCGCGCCGACGGCGGGCCCACGCTCAAGCGGTTCCAGCCCAAGGACCGCGGCCGCGCGCACTCCATCCGCAAGCGAACCAGCCACATCGTGGTGGCGGTCGACGTCCGCACCGCCGCCGCCGCCCGCCGCCGCCGCGAGAACTGAACGAGAGGATCACCCCGCCATGGGACAGAAGACCCATCCATTCGGCTTCCGCGTCGGCATCACGGAGGCCCACAAGAGCCGCTGGTTCGCCCCCAAGGCGCTCTTCGGCGAGCTGCTCGTGGAGGACTACCGCATCCGCCAGTACGTGGACAAGCGCCTGAACCGCACGCCGCCGTTCGCGGCCGTGAGCGACATCCACATCGAGCGCACGCGCGAGGAGCTGACGCTCATCATCAAGACGGCGCGCCCCGGCCAGGTGGTGGGCATCAAGGGCCAGGAGGTGGAGCGCCTCACCAACGATCTGCAGGCCCTCACCGGCCGCAAGGTGGTCATCAAGATCATCGAGATCAAGAACCCCGAGATCGACGCCCGCCTCATCGCCGAGACCATCGCCGAGCAGCTCAAGAAGCGGGCGAACCTCCGCAAGGTGCTCAAGCAGCGCGCCGAGAGCGCCATGCAGAACGGCGCGAAGGGCATCCGCATCCTGCTCTCCGGGCGACTCGGCGGCGCCGAGATGAGCCGCACGCTGGACATCCGGCTCGGCAGCATTCCCCGCTCCACGCTCCAGGCCCACGTGGAGTACGCCCAGGTGCACAGCTTCACCACCTACGGCGCCATCGGCGTCAAGATCTGGGTCTTCAAGGGCATGTACACGGAGGCCGACGACGAGTCCACCTCCAACGCCGCCGGCGGCCGGGCCCGCGTCCGCGGCCGTCGCTGAGCGCAGCATTCCCACGGCAACCATCGCACGCTGAGTCCAACCCATGAGCCTCCTTCCCAAGCGAGTCAAGTACCGCAAGCAGCAGCGCGGCAAGCTGCGCGGCAATGCCACGCGCGGCAACTACGTGGCGTTCGGCGACTACGGCCTCCAGAGCCTCGAGCCCCACTGGGTGTCGGGGAAGCAGCTGGAGGCGGGCCGCATCGCCGCGCAGCACTTCCTGCGGCGCCAGGGCAAGCTCTACATCCGCGTCTTCCCCGACAAGCCGATCTCGAAGAAGCCCCTCGAGACGCGCATGGGCACGGGCAAGGCGGACGTGGAGTACTGGGCCGCGCGCGTCAAGCCCGGAACCATCCTCTTCGAGATCGCCGGCGTTCCCCAGGAGCTCGCGAAGCAGGCCTTCGCGCGCATCGCCCACAAGATGCCCGTCCGCTGCCGCTTCGTGGAGCGGCGCATCGCCGTCTGACCCCGGATCCACCCCATGAGCAAGAGCACCAAGCCGTCGGAGATCCGCAAGTACCCGCCGGAGAAGATCCAGGCCGAAGTGAAGGCCGCCGAGCGGTCCCTCTTCGACCTGCGCAGCCAGGCCGTCACCGAGAAGATCGGCGACACCTCCCGGTTCAAGAAGCTCCGCAAGGAGATCGCGCGCCTCAAGACCGAGGTCCGCGCCCGCACCATCGCCGCCAGCGGCAAGAGCGCCCAGTGAACAGCAACCGCCAGCCCATCGCCGTTCCGCCGAAGAGCCCCCGCCGCATCGGCATCGTGGAGAGCGCCAAGCGCGACAAGACGCGCACCGTGGTGCTGCCCTTCGTGTCGAAGCACCCCAAGTACGGCAAGTACGTGCGGAAGCGCACGCGCCTCCACGTGCACGACGAGAAGAACGAGTCGAAGACCGGCGACCGCGTGGAGATCGCGGAGTGCCGGCCCATCTCGAGGACCAAGAACTGGATCCTCGTGCGCGTGGTCGAGCGGGCCCTGGAGCCGGCGGAGCCCATCTTCCAGGAGGAGGGAGTCCGATGATCCAGAAGGAAACGAGGCTCGTGGTGGCGGACAACTCCGGCGCCAAGGAGGCGATGGTCATCGGCGTCCTCGGCGTGAGCACCGCGCGCGGCAAGTTCCGGCGCGTCACGATGGGCGTGGGCGACAAGGTCGTCTGCACCGTCAAGCGGGCCCTGCCCACCGGCGACGTGAAGACCGGCGACAAGGTCCAGGCGGTCATCGTGCGCTGCAAGTTCCCCACGCGGCGCGAGGACGGCAGCTACGTCCGCTTCGATTCCAACGCCTGCGTCCTCATCGACAAGGAAGGCAACCCGCGCGGCACCCGCATCTTCGGCGCCGTGGCCCGCGAGCTGCGCG
>CAZSVT010000072.1:0-12386 GCA_964610365.1 uncultured Isosphaeraceae bacterium | reverse complement strand
GGCCGCCGCGCCCGCCGCCGCGCCCGCCGCGGCGCCGCCTCCCGCCCCGGCGCCCACCGTCCGCTTCAGCTTCAAGGATCAGTCGTGGGACCAGGTCCTCGACTGGTTCAGCCGCACCACGAAGCTCCCGATCGTGCGCGAGACCGCGGCGCCGACGGGCACCGTGGACTTCATCTCGGACCGGACCTACTCGCTGACCGAGGCGCTGCAGGTCCTCAACACGCTCCTCCAGACGCAGTCGGTGATGCTGCGCCGTGAAGGCGACTCGCTCTTCCTCCAGAAGCTGGATGACATGAAGCGCGAGAACGTGCCGACCTACATCGGCTCGCTCCCCGCCGAGGTCACCGACGACCAGGTCGTCACGCTGCTCCTGCCGCTCGCCAACGCCAAGAGCGGTCCGGTGGCGGAGGCCATCAAGAACCTCGTCGCGCCCTACGGCAGCGTCTCCGACCTGGCGCAGAGCAACTCGGTGGTCCTGGTGGAGACGGCGGCGAACGTGCGCCGCATCCAGAAGCTCCTGGCCGAGATCGACAAGACGGACATCGAGAACATCGTCGAGTACATCCCGCTGCGCCACGCCAAGGCCGAGTCGCTCCTCAAGAGCCTCACCGCGCTCATCGGCGAGCGGCAGGTGGAGTTCGTGATCCAGCCCGACGGCAAGAAGGTGAAGGTCACCGAGGACCGGATCGCGGGGCTCTCGATCACCGCGGATTCCCGCACGAACGCCATCATCGGCCGCGGCAATCGGGCGAAGCTCGACCAGCTCCGGGAGACCATCGCCCTCCTCGACGTCCCGTCCGCCGGCGAGCAGCGCACGGTGCGGCTCGTGGCCCTGGAGAACCTCACGGCGCCGGAGGCGAAGAACCGCGTCGACGCCTTCGTGCAGTCGCTCCCGGCGGATCGTCGGCCGGCGGTCATCCCCATCCCCGAGCGGCAGTCGCTCTCGGTGGTGGGGGATCCGCTCGTGGTGGCGGAAGTGATGGCCTTCGTCCAGCAGCTCGACGGCCCGGCGCGCGAATCGGCGCGGCGGACGCTGCGAGCGATGGCCCTCCAGAACGGCACGGCACCGGCGCTGATGCCGGCGCTGCGCGCGATGCTCACGGAGTCGCAGTTGGCGCGCGTGAAGCTGGCGCCGGGTCCCGACGATCGGACGCTCCTGGCGCTGGGAGACGACGAGACGCTCGCCGACGTGGCGGCCGCGGTGGAGGTCCTCGACCAGCCGTCGCGGCGCGACCACACCGTGCGCGTGGTTCCGCTGACCGGCGTCGATCCGAACGAGGTCGCCGCCCGCGCCGCCGCGCTCTTCGAGTTGGGCGAGGGGGCGGCGGTGCCGGCGTCGGGGACGCGCGCGGGCCGACCGGGACTCGCCGCGCCGCGCGTGCAGGTGGACGCGGAGAGCGGATCGATCATCCTCGCGGGTCGCGCCGAGTCGGTGGCGGCCTACGAGCGCGCCATCGCCCAGGCGCGGGAGCTCCGCGCCCCGGCGCGCAGCGGGAAGATCATCGTGGTGCGGCAGCGCTCGGCGGAGAGCGTGGTGGAGCCGCTGCGGCAGGCCATCGACCGCGTGGCCCCGCGCGACGCGGCGCGCCCGTACGCGCCGCCGACGATCGAGGTCGTCGCCGCCGCCAACGCCCTCTTCGTGAACGGTGATCCCGCGCAGCTCGCGCTGGCGGAGACGATCGCCCGCGAACTCGACCGCCCCGATCGCAGCGACCGCGTGGTCCGCGCGTACCAGCCGAAGAAGATCGATCCGAACAACCTGGTCCTGGGCGCGCAGCGCCTGGTGGCCGCCACCCGTCCCGAGGGGCCGGGGGGACCGGAGTTCATCGTCGAGCCCTCCGGCGGCATCCTGGTGATCGCCGCCGCCGCCGAGATCGACCGGGCCATGGAGGCGCTCTCCACCTGCGACGAGGGCGCCGCCGCCCACTCCACGGTGGTGCGCGTCTACCCGATGAGCCAGGCGGACTCCGGCGACGTGGCCGCCGCCCTGCAGCGCGCCTTCGACGGGCGCGGCCCGAGCCGCCCGGGCGCGCCGCGTCCGGTGATCTCCGCCGAGCGGAGCAGCAACTCGGTGATCGTGACCGCGCTCGAGGAGGATCTCGACGAGGTGGAGGAGCTCATCAAGCCCCTCGACACCGGCGTGGCCAAGGAGAGCGCGCAGGTGCGCACGGTGACGCTCAAGAACGCCCGCGCCGACCAGCTGGCGCCGCTGGTGGAGCGGCTCCTGGCCGATCAGAACCTGGTGAACCCCGCCGACCTGCCCAACTGGGCGCGGGCGGAGTACATCCGGACGCGCCTCCAGGGCGGCGGCCGCACGCCGGTGCGCGTGGCCTCCGATGCGCGGCTCAACGCGGTCATCGTCACGGCGCCCAAGGCGGTGCTGACCGTGGCGGAACAGCTCATCGAGCAGCTCGACGCCTCCGCCGCCGAGCGCAGCGAGCGGAGCGTGCGCGTGCTGGCGGTGAAGCACGCCGATGCGGCGGAGATCGCCGCGGCGCTGGAGCAGGTCTTCGCGGGCGAGCCCGATGCCTCGCAGCCGCCGGTCATCCGCGTGAACTCGGCCAGCAACTCGCTGCTGGTCCGCGCCACCGACGCCCAGTTCGAGACCATCGAGAAGGTCAGCCGCACGCTCGACGAAGGGGCGCTCGTCACCTCGCGGCAGTTCCGCACCATGGCCATCGATCCCTCGCGGGCCAGCGCCGACGAGGTGGCGCGGGTGCTCGGTCGGCTGGTGGGCGATCGCGGCGCCGGCGCCGAGGCCGTGCAGGTGGTGTCGCTGGACGAACTCATCCGCGAGTACGGCGCCGATCGACCGACCGCGCCGGGCGCCGGATCGCCGCCGGCGAAGGCTCCCGCCGGTTCTCCGGCCGCCGCGCCGACCGGCGCTCCCGTCCCGTCGGCGACGGTTCCCGCGGCGAAGCCCGCGGCACCGGCGTCGCCCGGCGCCTTCCGCGACGCGCCGCCCGCCGCGACGCCCGCGGCCGACGCATCGGCTCCGCCCGCGGGCGAGTCGCCGCCGGTGATCGCGGTCGATCCCGCGACCAACTCGCTCGTCCTCCTGGGGAGCCGTCGCTGGGTGGAGCGGATGGCGCAGCTGGCCCAGCAGGTGGCGGAGCAGCTTCCGCCGCCGGCCACCGAGGTCCGGGTGATCGAACTCCCCGCAGGCCAGGATCCGAACCGGCTGCGCGCTCTCCTGGGTGAAGCGATGCGCGTGGTCACGCCGCCCGGCGGTCGACCGGGCGATCTCTCGCGCCGCGTCAGCGTGATGGCCGATGCGCCGGGTCGAGCCCTCATCATCGCCGCCACCGACGCCGACTTCCGGCAGGTGGCGCCCATCCTCGCCGCGCTCTCCAGGACCAACGCCTCGGGCGTCGTGGCGGTGGAGACGCTGTCACCGAAGTTCATCACCGCCGGCGACGCCGTGCAGACGATTCGGCAGATCCTCGCGGCCCGGGCGCGGGCCGTGGCCGCCACCGGCGGCGCGCCCGGCATCGACGCCGAGTTCGCCATCGATCCCCGGGGCAATTCCATCATCGCCGTCGGCAGCCGCGCCGCCCTCGACGAGGCGTCGCGCCTCCTGGCCATGGTCGACGCGGACCCGATGGGCGGCGCCGTGCCGCTCAAGGTGGTGGAGTTGGCGCACCTGCGCCCGCAGACGGCGGCCACCGTGGTGCGCGAGGCCATCCTCGCCCATGATCCGGCCGGCGCCGCGAAGACCACGCTCATCGCCGAGGAGGAGACGGGGGTGCTGCTCGTCCGCGCGCCCGACGCGATGCAGTCGCGCATCGCCGAGGTGCTCGCCGAGGTCGATCGCGATTCCGGCGCCGACTTCCAGATCCGCACGCTGAAGCTGGAGCGCGCCGACGCCCAGCTGGTGGGCGACGTGATCCAGCGCTTCTTCGAGGAGCAGGCCCGGGTCCTCGGCGCCGGACGCGGGCGACCCGCCGTGCGCCGCGTCTCCGTGATCTCCGATCCGCGCACCGGCACGCTCCTGGTCGGCGCGGGAGACGCCGACTTCGCCGAGGTGCAGCGCCTAGTGGAACAGCTCGACGCCCCGACCGCGGCGAGCGACCTCCAGTTCCGGATCTTCCCGCTGCGCCACGCCGAGGCGAGCGAGGTGGTGGACACGGTCCGCACGCTGGCCACCGAGCTCGCCCAGAGCGAGATGCCCTTCATGTGGATGCGCGGCCTCTCGCCGCGCGCCAGCTCGCGCGACGCCTTCGCGGTGCGCGCCGACGATCGCCTCAACGCCCTGGTGGTGACCGGCCGCGGCGACCGCTTCGCCATGGTGGAGAACCTGCTGGCGGCCATCGATGTGCCGCCGGCGGAGGGACAGGGTCGCGTGGTGCGCTTCTACCGCCTGAAGAACGCCGACCTGCACATGGTGCTGCAGCTCGCCAACGACGCGCTGGGCCGCACCGGGTCGGAGCGACGCTGGTGGGAGGGCGAGCGCGCCGCCCGGGCCCGCATCGTCTCGGAGCCGCGGACGAACACGCTCATCGTCACCGCCACGCCCGCGCAGCAGGAGGAGGTGGCGGCGCTCGTCAAGTCCATCGATGACGCGGTGATCGCGCCCGAGACGCAGACGGCGGTGATCGCCCTGGAGTTCGCGCCCGCCCTCGACGTGGCCAACACGCTCCGCCAGTTCCTCGGCGACCGGGCGCGCACGGAGAATCGAGTCCTCTCCACCGCGTCCATCGTGCCCAGCGCCAGCGCCAACACGCTGCTGGTGGCCGCCGTGGCCGACGACCTCGCCACGATCCGCGACCTCGTGGCGAAGATCGATCAGCCCAGCGCCGGCGCCGATCGCACCATCGAGATCATCAAGCTGCGCAAGGGCGCCGCCACCGACATCACGCGCATCGTGCAGGAGCAGTTCGGACGCCGTGCCGGCGCGGCGCAGGGCGTGATCATCACCGCCGACGCCCGGACCAACAGCATCGTCCTCAACGCTCCGCAGACGCTCTTTCCGCAGGTGAAGGCCCTCATCGACCGCCTCGACGCCCCCGTCGACGCCGACGAGTCGGTCATCCGCACCTTCGCCCTCACCGGCGCGAAGGCCGACGAGGCGGTGCGGATCCTCTCGCAGACGCTCCAGCTGGACACGCAGGGACGCACGCGCGGCGTGACCATCCGCCTCGACGACGACGAGTCGTCGAAGCCCGTGGAGGTCCGGGCACGCATCGTGGCCGACAAGCGCTCCAACAGCATCGTGGTCACCGCGACGCCGGAGAGCATCCCGATCATCGAGCACCTGGTGGCCAAGCTCGACACGGTGGCGGCGAAGCCCACCCTGGAGTACCGCGTGCTGCCGCTGAAGCATGTGGACGCGGGCGAGCTCAGCTGGACCCTGCGGTCGATGCTGCGCAACCGCGAGGCGGGCGAAGCGGACATCCGCGTGGACTACGACCCGCAGGAGAACCGGCTGATCGTCGGCGCCACGCCCGAGCAGTTCAAGGAAGTGGAGCGCATCCTCGCCGAGCTCGACCGTCCGTCGGAGCGGGCGCGGGCCACCGAGTTCGTGGCCCTCAAGCACGCCCAGTCGGAGCAGGTGCGCCAGGCGCTCTCCTTCTTCTACGGCCCGTCGGCGGTGGATGCCGCCGGCCCCGCCCAGCGCGATGTGATCATCGTGGCGGATCCCGCGAGCAACTCGCTGGTGATCTCCGCGGCGAAGGACGAGTGGGACGGCATCCGCGCCCTGCTGACCAAGCTGGACAGCGCCGAGTACGACGCGAGCGTCCAGCTCCGCGTGATCCCCCTCACGCATGCTGACGCCCAGAGCGTGGCCGAGGCCGTGTCCAGCGCCTTCCGCGTCTCCGCAGACCGGGGCGGGGCGGGGAACGAAGGGCGGCGTGCCGCGGCGCCGACCCGCGAGGGGCAGAAGCCCGAGGAGGCTCCGGCGCCGGCGGTGCTGGTGCCGCCCGACCGCTGGGTGAGCGCCGTGGCGGAGCCCAGGACGAACGCCCTCATCGTCTCCGCGAGCCGTCAGAACCTCGACAAGATCCAGGCGATCGTCGCCCAGCTCGATGTCGCCGAGAGCAGCAAGCTGCCGCCGCCTCGACTCATTCCCGTTGAGAGCGGCAGCCCCGAGCAGCTCGCCCAGGCGTTGCGCGAGATCTACGCCGACCGCACCGGCCGCGCCGGCGCCGGCCGCGAGAGTTCCAGCCGGGCGGTGCGCATCGTGGGCGATGTGGCGAGCGGAGTGGTGATCGTCCGCGCTCCCGACGACGAGTTCACCGCGATCAAGGCGCTGGCCGAAGCGCTCCAGCAGCAGGTGGACGGTCGCGGTCTCACCGTGCGCGTGCTCAAGCTCACCCAGGCCCCGGCCGTGCGCGTGGCCACCGCCGTGCGCGAGGCCTTCGCCGCCCGCGCCCGGCAGGCCAACCTGCCCTTCAGCATCCAGGCCGACGCGGGGAGCAACGCGGTGGTGGTGGCCGCCACCGGCGCCCTCTGGAACGAGATCGAGGCCACGGTGAAGACGCTGGACCAGATGGCGCCGGCCGCGGGCCAGAACGTGCTGATCATCGACCTGCAGAACGTGCCGCCGGCCACGGTGGAGCGCGTGATCCAGACGCTGGGCCTCAACCGTCCGCAGCCCGCGGACAGCGTGTCGCGCCTGGTCAACGAGCCCGTGCAGGTGGCGGCGGTCCCGGGCCGCAACGCCGTCATGGTCATCGCCAACCCCGGCGATCGGGAGACGGTGGTGGCCCTGGTCAAGGCGATCGACGCCGAGCCGAAGCTCGCGGACATGCAGATGCAGGTGGTGCGGCTCCGCAACGCCAGCGCGCCGGCGGTGGTGAAGACCCTCAACGAGATGATGACGCCCGCCGCGCCCGGCGCCGCCGCGAGCGCGGGCTCCGCGCTCCTCCGCGCCCTGCAGGAGCAGGTCCGTCGCCTGACGCTCCGACGCGACGGCGCCGACCAGCCCGATGTGACGCTCGACCTGGCGGCCCCGATCAAGATCGTGGCCGACGAGCGCATGAACGCGGTCATCATCGGATCGAGCCCCGCCAACGTCGCCGCCCTGCGCGAGGCGGTGGCGCTCCTGGACAGCGTGCCCACCGCCGACGGCGTGACGGTGCGCATCTTCGCCCTGGAGAACATGCCGGCGGCGCAGTTCGCGCGCCTGGTGCGCGAACTCTTCCAGCAGGGTCGGGCCCTGGCCAACGTGCCGCTCTCCACCGCGAAGGCGATGCCCGGCGGCGAGGTGGGCAAGGCCCTGGTGGGCGAAGTGGCCCTCTCCGTGGACGAGCGAACCAACACCGTGATCGTGGCCGGTCGCGACGAGGCCGTGGCCTTCGTGGAGGTCCTCCAGAAGCGCCTCGACTCCGACGCCGTGCTCGGCTGGGTGGAGCCGCGCATCATCCCGCTGCGCTACGCCGATGCCCGCGAACTCGCCACCACGCTGGGCGAGGTGCTGGCGGAGGGCGCACGCGGTGCGCGCGGCGCCGGCGGCGCGGCGGCCGAGCTCAGTCCGCTCCAGCGCCAGGTGGCGCGCCTGCGGATGCTCAAGCTCGATCCCAACGGGGCGCCGAAGGCCCTCGACTCCGATCTCTTCCAGCCGCTCACGCAGATCGTCCTTCGCGCCGACGGGGCGATGAACGCGATCGTCTGCGTGGGCACGCCGGCGAACCTGGACATCGTGGCGGAGCTGGTGAAGCTCCTGGACGTGGAGGCGGCCAGCCCCAGCGCCCTCGTCCGCGTCTATCCCATCCAGAACGCCTCGGCGTCGCGGCTGGCCACCACCATCCAGCAGCTCTTCGAGGCGCAGTTCCAGGCCAAGGCCATCCGCGCGGAGGATCGGCTCAAGGTGGTCCCGGACGAGCGCACCAACAGCCTCGTGGTCTCCACCAGCACGCGCAGCTTCGCCGTCTTCGAGCAGCTCCTGAAGCAGCTCGACCAGAGCGTGGCCCCCGAGATCAAGGAGATCCGCACGGTGGCCCTCCAGTCGGCCTCGGCGGTGCGCCTGGCCCCCATCGTGCAGCAGGTGATGGACGCGCGGCTCGAGCGCCTGCGCAAGGTGCAGCCCGAGACCGCGGACCTGGAGCGCGTGGTGGTGGTCGCGGACAGCCGGTCGAACTCGCTGGTGGTCGCCGCGGCGCAGGAGAGCTGGACGGTGGCCCAGTCGCTCATCGCCGACCTCGATCGCGACCTCGAGGGCGAAGAGGCGGCGATGCACGTGCTCACGCTCCGCAAGGGGAACCTCGATCGCGTGGCCGCCGCCATCAACCAGATCATGGATCGCCGCTACGCCGATCTCCCGCAGGAGATGCGTCGCCGCGTGCGGCCCATGGTGCTCACCGATCCCCGCACCAGCAGCCTGCTCATCGCCGCCGCGCCGGGCGACTTCGCCGACATCGAGCGCGTGGTCACGCAGCTGGAGGCCACGCCGCTCGATCCCGCGGTGGCCGTGGAAGTGCTCCCGGTGGTCACGGCGCGGGCCGAGCAGCTGGCGCCGCGGCTCCAGACCCTCATGCGCGAGCGCATGCAGACGCTGGGCGAGTCGAGCACGCCGGGCGATCGGGTCTCCATCGCCCCGGATCCGGCGAGCAACAGCCTCATCGTCGCCGCCAACGCGGAGAACATGGCCATCGTCCGCCAGCTGGTGGAAGCGCTCAGCAAGGCGGGTGCGGAGGCGGCCGAGGGTCGGCAGGTGGAGGTGGTGCTCCTCAGCAAGAGCCGGGCCCAGGACCTGGTGCCGGTGCTCAACGATCTCTACGTCAACGAACAGAACCGCCGGCGCGGCGAGAACACGGTGCGGGTCAGCGCCGACCAGCGCCTCAACGCCCTCCTCATCACCGGCCTGGAGCCGGATGTGGCGGCCGTGCGGCGCATGGCGGGGGAGCTCGACGGCACGCGGCCGGCCACGGTGGTGGAGATCAAGTACCTGCCGCTGGCCAGCGCGAATGTCGTGGAGACGGTGAACCTCATCGAGAACGTGCTGGCCGGCAACTCCCTGGCCGGCGGCCGACCGGGCCAGCAGGCCACGGTGGTGAAGTACCTGCGGCAGATCGCCGGCGCCGCGGAAGGCGCCGCCACGGAGACCGAGGTGAGCGCCGCGGTCCGGGCGAGCATCTCGCTCGTCCCCGATGTGCGCACCAACACGGTCATCGCCCGCGCTCCGCGCGACGCGATGGAACTGATCGAGCGCATGATCCGCGACCTGGACGAGTCGAGCGCCGGCAGCCAGTCCATCAAGGTGATCCAGCTGGCCAATGCCGACGCGGCGCAGATGGCGCGGGTCCTCACCGAACTCTTCAACCTGCGGCAGCAGGGGAATCTCTTCGTGCTCAAGCCGCGCGAGGGCCCGGGCGGAACGCCGGGAACGCCCGGCGCCGCGCCGGGGGCGGAGGCTCCGGGCGCCGCGGTTGCGGCGACGCCCGTCGCGCCCGTCGGCGAGGGCCTGGTGGGCACCGAGCTCACCATGGTTCCCGATCCGCGCCAGGCGCTCTCCATCACCATCGACAGCCGCACGAACAGCCTGCTGGTGAGCGGAACGCCCACCTACCTCGACCTGGTGGAGAAGGTGGTCAAGCAGCTCGACGAGCAGGTGGCCAACGAGCGCGAGACGCGGGTCTTCGCCCTGCGGAACGCCTCGGCGGACAACGTGGCCCAGCTCGTCACGCGGTTCGTGGACACCGACCAGCGCAAGGTCATCGCCACGCTCGGCACGGGACAGATCGGCTCCGCCAGCCGACTGCTGGAGCGCGAGGTGACCATCGTGGGCGACACCAAGACCAACTCGGTGCTGGTCACCGCCAGCCCGCGCTACCTGGAGACGCTCAAGCAGGTCATCCACGAACTCGACACCGATCCGCCGCAGGTGCTCATCCAGGTGATCCTGGCCGAGGTGACGCTCGGCAACGCCGAGGAACTGGGGCTGGAGTTCGTCCGCTTCCAGGCGGGCGATGTGAATGTCGCCGGCGGCTTCGAGCTGCCGCGCAGCGCCTTCGGCTCGGGAATCAGCGTGCCGGGACTCGTGGGACTCGCACCGGCCGTCTTCGGCGCCGCGGGCCTGCCCAACATCGCCATCGGCACCTCGGATTTCGACCTGCTGCTCAACGCCCTCAAGAGCCAGAACCGCATCCAGCTCCTCTCCAACCCCAGCGTGATGGTGGCCAACAACACCGAGGGATTCATCCAGGTGGGCGACACCGTGCGCCTGCCGACCGGCGTCACCTTCGGCGCCAGCGGCCAGCAGTCGAGCGTGGAGCCGGAGGATCTCGGCGTCCTCCTCACCGTCACGCCCTCCATCAATCCCGACGGCTTCGTGCGGCTGGAGATCAAGCCGGAGATCTCGCGCCTCTCCAGCGAGACCACGAAGATCAGCGAGAACTTCGAGTCGCCGGTCATCACCCGCCGCCGCGCCAACACCACGGTGACGGTGAAGGACGGTCAGACCGTGGTCATCGGCGGCCTCATCCAGGACCGCTTCGAGCGCATCGACAAGAAGATCCCCTTCCTCGGGGACATCCCCTTCCTCGGCCTCCTCTTCAGCAACAAGAGCGAGCAGATCCAGAAGACGGAGCTCCTCATCGTGCTCACGCCGCATGTGATCCGTTCTCCCGAGGACGCCGGTCGGCAGTCGCTGCCGATGATCGACAAGGTGGCGGTGGAGCCCGAGCTCCTCGACCAGATGCGCGAGGGCGAGCTCAAGGGTCTCGAAGGATTCGTCGATCGCCAGGGTCGACTCATCACGCCGATCGGCGCGCCCACCGGGACGAAGCGCGACGATGTCGGCTCGACGAAGCCGCCGTCGGGTGGTGACCGCTGATGCGTCGCGCCGCTCCGAGGCCGTTCGCCGCGGCGATCGCCGCCGTGGCCTTCGGCGCGCTCGGCGCGTGCGTGGAAACCACCCGCACCTCCGATGGACGACCGGCCGCGCCGGAGCCGGTGGCGCCGCCGCGCACACCCACCGAGGCGCCGATCAACGCCGTGGTCCTCATCGCCGCGCCGGCCGTGGACACCAACGGCAACCAGTGGCGCGACCGCATCGACACCACGGTCTATCTCTTCGCCCGGCCGCACGACATGCCCACCTTCCGGCAGGGGACGATCGGGTTCGCCATCTTCCCCATGGGCGGCGCGGGGTCGCCGGGAAGACCGGGCACGCCGCTGCGCACCTGGAGCTTCGACGCCCAGGAGCTCCAGGCGAAGCGATCGATGGCGCTCTTCGGGCCGTGCTACCAGCTGTCGCTGAGTCTGCTGGATGGCAAGGGCGACGATCGTCTTCCCGTGGAGGCCGTGGATCTCGTGGCGTCCTTCACGGCGCCGGATGGCGCGCCGGTGTGGACCGAAGGCGTCACCACCATCCAGCTCGGGCGCGTGCCCGCGTCGAGCAGCGGACGCAGCACCCGCTCCGCGTCCTGACGCGCCGCGAAGCACTCCGCGTCGACGAGAGAAGTTGGGGATCCTGGATTCGAACCAGGACTAAGTGGTTCAGAGCCACTCGTGCTACCGTTACACCAATCCCCAGTCGTGCCGACTCGACGGCGCAGGCGGGGAGTCTAGATCCACTCCGGCTTGGACGCGCTGGGCCTCGTCGGGCGCTCACCACCCGTTCGATCGAAGGTGATCGGTCGCAGAAGGGCCCGGGAACCTGCACTTCGTGCCGACGAGTACGCCTGATCGACGCTCAGTCCGGCACGCGTCGTGGCCGGCCGCGGGAATCAACTTAGGGTTCCTGCGTGAGGCACCCGAAGGCGCAACCGAGCCTGCGACATGCACTTGCTGCAGGGGCGATGATCGCCCTGGCATCAGTGCTCCTTCCCGCCTGCGGATCCGCGAGGCCCGCGTCCGTCGACGCGTCCGCCGCGCCGGCGCCCGCCTCCATCGGCGAGAACGGAGCGGGTGAGTTCACGGATCCCAACCCGCTGCTCATCTCCGAGGCGGACCATCGTCGAACGCCGCCACCGCGACTGCACGGCAAGTCCTTCACCACCTCGGCTCCTGCGGCCGACGGCACGATCCGGCGCGTGGACATCCGCATCCGCGACGGCGCGGCCGAGACGCGCGTGGACGGCCGGGTGGTTCCACCGGAGCGCGTGGTGGTCCATCGACGCGGCCAGGTGGAGATCCTCGGCGCGGATGGTCAGCCCGACATCAGCTTCAACCTGCCGCGGGCGATGACCTCGATGGCCACGCCCACCGGGCGCTGAGCGGGCGGTCAGGCTCCGGCTCGTTCCGGATCCAGAGCCTTCGGGGGCTCCCACACCTGCGAGATGACCACGCCCGCCAGCATCAGGGCGGCGCCGATGATCGCCGCGGCGTCGAATCGTTCGTCCAGGAGGAGCGCCCCCGCGATCGCCGCGAAGACCGCCTCGAGGCTCAGCAGGATCGCCGCATGCGGGGCGGGCGTGGCGCGCTGGCCCAGCACCTGGAAGGTG
>CAZSVT010000071.1:0-12576 GCA_964610365.1 uncultured Isosphaeraceae bacterium | reverse complement strand
CATAATCACCTGTACAGGCCGCTACGGTCGCTCTCGCTCCCGCTTGTATCTCCTGTACAGCGCTCCCCTACCCAAGCACCATCACGCAGGATGATGCATGTTACGGCTTCGGCGTTCATTTTATTCCCGGTAATTATCGGCGCGAGAATGCTCGACCAGTAAGCTATTACGCACTTTTTAAATGGTGGCTGCTTCTAAGCCAACATCCTGGCTGTCACAGCAATCCGACTACCTTTCGAACTGAGAGTCGTTTGGGGACCTTAACCGATGGTCTGGGTTGTTTCCCTTTTGAGCACGAACATTATCGCTCGCACTCTTACTCCCGGGGCAACGGACACGGTATTCGGAGTTTGATTGGGCAGAGTAGCCGGGTAGGCCCTCGAACCCATTCAGTCGCTCTACCCCCGTGTCGTGACCCCCGAGGCTAGTCCCTAAACTATTTCGAGGAGAACGAGATATCTCCGGTTATGATTGCACTGTAAGCCCTCCCCACAGGTCATGCCAGAACTTTTCAACGTTCACGGCTTCGGTCCTCCAGGAGGTGTTACCCCCCCTTCAACCTGCCCATGGGTAGATCAACCGGTTTCGCGTCTACCCCCTGCAACTATGCGCCCTTTTAAGACTCGGTTTCCCTTCGGCTGCGCCGCGGAACGGCTTAGCCTTGCCGCAGAGAGTAACTCGCCAGCTCATTATGCAAAAGGCACGCCACAAGCCCGAAGGCCCGTGACCGCTGTGTAAGCACACGGTTTCAGGTGCTTTTCACTCCCCTGATCGGGGTGCTTTTCATCGTTCAGTCGCCTTACTTGTTCACTATCGGTCGTCGAGGAGTACTCAGGCTTGGAGGGTGGTCCCCCCATGTTCAAGCCAGGTTTCTCGAGCCTGACTCTACTTGAAGCCATTTCCCAGGTACGTGTGTACAGGACTGTCACCTTCTTTGGTCGACCTTTCCAGATCGTTCACCACGGTACTGGTTCGTCCGCGTTCGCTCGGCGCTACTTGCGGAGTCGCTGTTGCTTTCCTTTCCTGCAGCTACTGAGATGTTTCAGTTCGCTGCGTTCGCTTCACGCGGCCTATGCATTCAGCCGCGGATGACCTTGCGGTCGGGTTGCCCCATTCGGAGATCCCAGGATCGATGCTTGGTTACCAGCTCCCCTGGGCTTTTCGCAGGTTCCTACGTCCTTCATCGCCTCTCGACGCCAAGACATTCACCGTGTGCCCTTTCAAGCTTGACCGCGTCGACCCGATCCCGTCGCCGCACGGCTGAACCTCCGCGAGGAGGATGCATCCGTTCGGCGCCGAAACGATTCGACGGGCACCCGTCCGCCCATCATGGCACGGACCGGGATCCGGCCTCGGGGCCGGCTGCTTGACTCAAGCTGCTCGTAGTTCAATTCAATGTGCTCTCGGTGTTCGCCATCGTGCGTCCGGTCGGCCGATGCGTCACGATTCCTCCGCCGCGCAGAGCGCGACGGGAGATTCGTGCGACCGGGTGCCGGTGCGCCCGAAGGCGAGTGTCTGCTGCATGACTTGTCAAAGAACGCGTCGGACTGCACACGAACGCCGTCCGTCGTGGCCCACGCCTTCGTGGTGCCGGACCGCCTCAGGGCTTCCCCTGCGGCGGATCGCGGAGTTTAGCGGCCCGCGCCGTTTTGTCAATTCGGTGGCTCCGTGGCGTGAGATTCCGCCGGGGAGCCGTTCGCCCGTCGGCGGAGCCCCTTGGGCCCCGCCCTTGCCAAACGCCGTCCAGGATCACCGAAACCGCGATCGGGCCGGGCCTTGCGCCTCAGGAGGCGCCTGATCCCGACCCGGCCGGTGCGGCCGCCTTCGGCGCGAGGCTGGCCTCGTCCTGGAGCCGCCTCCGGTCCGGGCTCTCCGTGTCCGCCGCCGGAATGCGCAGATTCAGTTCCTCGGTGCCATCGGCCCGCCGAACCACCACGATGCAGGGCTTGGACCGATCGTTGTCCGCACGGTCGGCGCTGGCGTCCTCCACGATCGCCACCACGAACCAGTCGGTGGTGAAGTCGATCGCGGGTCCCGTCTCGTTCTTCCTCGGCTCGACGAGGCGCCCGATGCGGTCGCCCGGCTGGAGGCTGAACTGCTGCTTCCGGCGAACGCCTTCGACCAGTCGGTAGACCTCGACCTCCGCCGTTCCCATGCGGAGCCCGCCGCCCTCGAGATTCGCGCCGGTGACGAAGAAGGTGGACGACGGCGTCACCTGCACCGGATTCGACCAGCCGCTGGGCTGACTGCGCAGCACGAGCTTCGCCGACTTCTCCTGCTGCTCCGCGACCAGCTGCTCCTTGCGGGCGAAGAACGGGTTGTAGACCTCGGCGATGCAGCGATAGCGGTACGAAACCTGGGGCTTCACATCCAGGTCGTGCGCCCAGACCAGCACTCGCTCCTCGGTGGCGATGTCGGGGATCGTCCGGATCTCCTCCTCGCTCTCGGTCTCCCGCTTCGGCGACTTCTCCGCCAGCTCGGCCTGGAGCTTCGAGAGCTCCTCCCGCAGTTCCTTGACCAGCTTCGTCAGGCGGCGACGCTGGGCGTCCCGCGCCGCGTCGTCGCTCTTCTCGCCCGATGACGGCGGACCGCTGGTGCGTCCCATGGCGCCGCCGCCGCCGAGCCCGCCTCCTCCGCCACCGCCCGGAACACCACCGCCGCCGCGTCGACCGCCGCCGTCGCCGCTGCCGTCGCCTCCACCCTTGCTGCCGCCTCCGCCCTGGCCGCCGCCGGCGCTGCCACCCGCACGGCCGCCGGGTCCGCTCTTTCCGTCCTTGTCCCTCGGCGCGTCATCGAGGGGACCGCCGAGGTCCTTGAGCTTCTGCTCCCGGTCGGCCAGCTGCCGCTTGCGGCTGTCGACGCGCTGCCGGAGCCGCTGCAGATCCCACGATTCCCCCGGCGCCGGGGCGTTCGCGGAGGCGAGCTTCTCCTCGGTGAAGACCGCGTCGTTCTTCGTCGCGTAGAACTCGGGCTGAAGGATCTCGAACTGCCGCGGGGGCTTCGAAAGCGTGGTGAAGAGTTCGGTCCGGATCTCCGGCTGCGCCGTGGCGATGCGATCCCTGAACGAGAGCCGATCGGGCAGCGGCGCCACCATCGTGCGGTTGCCCCACGCCCCGGACGGAAGCAGCTCCTCGCGCTCGAAGACGATGTCGACGACGAAGCACCCCTCCTGGTACCACGACGACGGCGCCGCGGCGAGCGGATGCGGCCGGGCGTCGGGCTCCGCCTTCCGGAGCTCCTCGAGCATGCCCTTGACGTCGAACGATGCGGCCGGAGTGGTCCAGGTGAGATCGATGGCCGCGGCCGAGCCGTGATCGGGGAAGCGGGCCGCCAGGCCCTTGTTCTCCGCGTGACTGAGCGTCTCCACCAGGATCGCGTCGGAGGTCTGGGTGACATCCGCCACCATGGCGAGCGTGGGCACCGACGGCATTCGATACCAGGTGTCCGAGAGCGATTCGCTGTCCAGGAGCGAACTCGCCAGCGACGGCGCGATGCGGGGCAGCGGCGCCCCGCCGGCGACGCCCGCCGTGACCTTCGAAGCGAATTCCTCGGAGACGCGCGGCACGCTCTCCTTGCCCAGTTCCACGTGCACGCGGCCGTCGTTGAGCTTGGACTCGATCGACTTCGCCCGGGCGTCGAGGACCTCGCTCACATTCGACGGCGAGAGCGTGTCCTTCCCGGCCGTGACCGAACGGGAACTCAGCGCCTCCATGGCGATCACGCCCAGGAGGAGGGCGCCCGCGACGCCGACCACGATCTTCTCGATGTGCAGTTCGATGAAGGAGATGCCCTTCATGTCAACCTCCTGGGGGATCAGGTTCCCGACGGCGGCGGCGCGGTCCCGTCGGCGGCGCCTTCGGCCGTCGCGAGTCCCGCCGTTCCGAGTCGGCGCTTCAGTTCCTCGGGCATGCGACGCGTCGTCCACTCGCGCAGCTGCACCGCTTCCAGCGTCAGCGTGACTTCCGACACCGGCTCGGCGCCGTACATGAAGCCCTGCCTGGCCGCTGCGAACGGATCGGCGGGCTTGAGCCGCACATCCGTGATGGTGATGAAGTTCTGGGCCGCCAGCGCGTCGGCGAGGCGGGGAAGCGCGTCGGTGGCGATCACCAGTTCCAGCCGCACTTCGCGCACGTCGTAGAGCGCGTTGGTCTGGCGTCCGGTGAAGCCGGCCGTGTAGCTGCGCTGCACTTCGCTCTTGGGATCGACCGGCATCGCCGCGGGCGCCGACTCGGCGCCGGCTGCGGCGGGCGCCGGCGCATTCGACTCGCCGGCCTTCCCGAGTCCGACGACGCGGAGGTCCACCACTCGCTTGACCGGCGACTTGAGCACGTTGGGCGAACCCTCGTTCGCCGCCGCGATGGCGCGGAGGATGTCCTCGGTGATCCAGAAGTTCCAGTTCCACTCGAACATCCGGTCCAGTCCGAGACCGGAGGATGGGATGTTGGCGGGCAGGCGGGGCATGCCCACCGAATCCGGCGAGGCATAGAAGCTGTATCGCTTCGCTGCGTCGGTGTAGATGCCCTTGCGGGCCTTCAGCAGGTCGTCGTCATAGCGCTTGCGATCTTCGGGGCCCAGGTCGGTCCTCGACCGCTTGCCGCCGCCCACGGAGGCGATGAACTTGGAGGAGCGGAGGACCAGCTGCTCCTTGACCTGCGCGGGTGCGGGTGGCATGCCGGCGCGGACCGTCCGGAGCAGGTTCTCGTAGGCCCGGACGACCTCGGGATGAAACTCCTCGTGGATCGTCTGGCGCTTGGATTCCGGCGGCTTGGGGAAGACGCCGGGCATCAGCACGTCACGGCCCTTGGAATTGTGCTTGAGCGCCGCGTTCCGAACCTCGTCGGCGTCCTTGCGCAGCGCCCCCACCACCTCCTCGTAGGAGTCCAGGAGCGGCTTGTTCACCACGCCGCGGACCGAGATCGGCTCGCGGCCCGGAATGTTGAGCGTGATCGATGTGCTCTCGAATCCGGTGAGCGCATCGATGTCCGACTTGCGCGACTGCAGCTCCTGCATCACGCCGTCCTTGAGCGACGAGCCGATGAGCCAGCCCGCGACCGGCGCCGCGATGATGATCGCGCCGAAGACGACGATGAAGACATGCCGGCGGACCCAGTCGAGGACCATCTTGAAGTTCACGCGGCACCTCCGGCCGGAGCGTCGGGCGCCGCGGGCGCCGCGGGCGTGTTGGAACGGAGTTCAACGGTGAACTTCACCACGCCCCGGTGGAAGCGGACGGTGGAGAAGATGTCGGGCAGGCCCGGGATCGGTGCGAGGGCGTCCAGGTCCTTGAGCGATTCGTCATCCTGGACGGAGCGATCCGGCGGACGGACCTCCGGCTCCGCCTGAGGCTGCTCCGTGGCCGTGGGCTTGGGGCGCCCCATGGCCAGACCGTGCCGCTGGTTCGGATCGCCCGTGTCGACCGGAACGCCGCCGGATCGTCGATTGAAGCCGTCGGGGTTCTGCCCGGCGGGATCTTCCTTCACCACCGGAGGCGGTTCGCTCGAGCCCTCCTTCTCCGGGGTGCCGGACTTCGGCGGACCTCCGCCCGCGGCTCCGGCCTGCACCGACGGCGAGGTGCCGTCGCTGATGATCTTGTAGGGAGCATCGGGCCGATCGGCGTTCCGCCGCAGCCAGTCGGCCACGGTGGAGTTCAGGAAGACGCCGGCCTGCGGCCGCTCGGCGAAGGCCACTTCCATGGTCACATGGATGAGTCGCCGGCCGTCCTTGTTCTCGTACTTGCCGGAGAGCCCCTCCAGCAGGATCAGGTTCCGCTGATCGGCCGGCAGCTGGAGGATGTCGCCGATGTCGGTCGCATCGAGCTCCACGCGCGCCGGCTTGCTGGAAAGGAGCGCGGCGAAACTGTCGCGGACGATCTGCGGCCAGACGCCGCGATCCTCCAGGAGCCGCTTCATGTTCTCGGCGACGAAGCCGACATCGCTCTCCGACTCCAGTCGCTTGTACTGGTCGACGAAGCCCTTGCCCTGGCTCTTCACGCGCGTGACCTGCGAGAGCTCGCCCGGCATCTGCACACGCTCCAGGAGCGGCCGCACCGTGAGCGCGGCGCCCGCGATCACCGCCAGCGCCGCGGCGGCCCCGAACCAGCGGGTCTTGGAGGTCCAGAGCTTCTCGCGGATGTTGCGGACGGGCGAGAGATTGACGGCGATCGCACCGAGGCCGACGCCCTGGAGGGCGAGACCGTAGGCGGTGGTGAAGTTGACGCAATGAGCCGCGAAGTCGGCGGCCTCGCGCCCCTCGACGCGGATCCGCTTGAACTCGTCGAGTCGCGCGACCTCGACCTGGAGCTGCTGCCCCAGGAACTTGCGGAGGCCGGGGATCTTGAAGGTGCTGCCGACGCCGAGGATGGTGTCCACCTGCGCGTCGCGATTGAGCGTCTGGAAGTGCCCGAGGCTGCGCTGCACCTCCTGGAGGAGGTCGCCGAAGACCGGCCGCATGGCCTGCATCATCTGCTTGGCGTACTGGCTGGTGGCCGACTCCTGCTTCAGCCGCTCGGCCTTGCTGTAGCTGAGGCTGAAGGCCTGCTCCAGCGCCTCCGTGAAGTGATGGCCGCCGAGCGGGAAGGTGCGGACCCAGCACTTGCCCTGGTACGCCACGATCAGATCGCTGGCGCTCGTGCCGATGTCCAGCAGGACGGTGGGTTTCTCCGGTGGAGACTCGAGGTCGTAGACGGCGGCGTTGAAGACCGCCAGCGGGCTCAGCGTCACCTGCTCCGGCTGGAGGCCGAGCTCGGCGTAGAGGTTCAGCCGATCGGCGATCTTCTCCTTGGTGATGGCGAAGATGCCCACCTCCACCTCGGGGCTGTCCGGGGTGGCGAAGGTCTGGTAGTCCCACTCCACCTGGTCGATGGGGAACGGGATCTGCTGCACCGCCTCGAACTTGACGATGTCGGGGATCTTCTTCGGCTCCACCGGCGGGAGCTTGGCGAACCGCGCGAGGGCCGAATGACCCGGCACGCTCATCACGATCCGCTCGTTCTCGAAGCTCTTCTGGCTGATGAGCTGGCCGAGACTGAGCCGGATGACCTCGTTCTGGTCCAGGTCCGGGGTGGTCAGGACCTTCTTGTGCTCGATGTACGAGAAGTCGCTGACCTGGACGCCGTTGCCGGACCGTTCCAGCCGGATCGCCTTGACGGCTCCGGCGCCGACTTCGATTCCCCATGCCGCCTTGCTGCTAGCCATGGTCCTGTTGGGTCTCCGTGCGAGGGTCGCCCGCGGATGCGGGCGTGCGGAAGGTCGTCCCCGCACGACCCGACTCCGCGATGATACCGGGCGGTGAGCGATACGCGGGATTCGCGCCCGGGGTTGCCCGCAGGGCGCCGGTCGTGACCTGGGTGAACCGCGGCGGGTCGGGTCGGATACTCTGATACGCCCCGATCGGATGGGATCGAGGTGACCGGCCCGATCGAGTGCGGACACGAGGCTCCCATGGACCCCACCCCAGACAGCCCCCAGCCCGAACCCACTCCGCCGCACTCCAAGCCCCTGGAGCAGGAGATCAGCGATGCGCTGGCCGACATCGACATGTCGGAACTCCTGGCGCTCGGCGGCGAGCCCGACCGTCCTTCCGAGGGCCCGCGCTCGCAGCCTCCCGGCCGCGGGGATCGTCGCGGCGGCGCTCCGCAGCGGGCGCCCAAGCGGGGCAAGGGCAAGGGTCGCCGCGGGACCCATGGTCACGCCCACGCTCCCAAGGCCGAGCGGCAGATCAAGCACGGCAAGGTGGTCCGCGTCCACGACGGCGATGTCTTCGTCGAGCTCGGGCCCGCGTCGCAGGGCGTCTGCCCGCTGATCCAGTTCGGCGAGACCGCGCCCGAGATCGGCAGCGAGCACGAGTTCATGGTGGAGCGCCTCGATGCCTTCGAGGGGCTCTTCATCCTCTCGCTGCCCGGCGCCACGCAGAAGGCCGACTGGGAGCACCTCGAGGAGGGCCAGGTGGTGGAGGCCCGCTGCGTCGGCATGAACAAGGGCGGGCTGGAGATGGAGATCGCCCATCACAAGGCCTTCATGCCCGCGGGTCAGGTGGACCTGCGCCATCTCCCCGACATCTCGGTCTTCCTCGGCCAGAAGTTCCCCTGCCAGATCATCGAGCTCCGCAAGGAGAAGGGCCGGATCATCCTGAGCCGCAAGGCGGCGCTGGCGCAGGATCGGGCACGCAAGCGCGATGAAGTGCTCGCGACGCTCGAGGAAGGTCAGCAGGTCCGCGCCACCATCACCAGCGTCCAGCCATACGGCGCCTTCGCCGACATCGGCGGCGTCGACGGCTTGATCCACATCGCCGACCTGGCCCACGAGCGGCTGAAGCACGCCTCCGACGCCGTGAAGGTGGGCGACGAGGTGGAGGTCAAGATCCTGCGCATCGATCGTTCGCAGGATCCGCCCAAGATCGGCCTGGGGCGCAAGCAGGTGATGGCCGATCCGATCCTCCAGAAGCTCAGCGAAGTGCAGCCGGGCGCCACGGTCACCGGTCGCGTGACGCGGCTGGCGGAGTTCGGGGCGTTCGTGGAGATCGCGCCCGGCCTGGAGGGCCTGGTGCACATCAGCGAGATCAGCCACGATCGCATCCCCACCGTCGATCGCGCCCTGCGCCGGGATCAGATCGTCACCGCGAAGGTGCTCTCGGTGGATTCGGAGCGCAAGCGCGTGAGCCTTTCCATCAAGGCCCTGGTGGAGAAGCCGGCGCGAGGCGGCCGCGACGGCGACGGGCCGGTCCGCGAGGACGGCTTCCTCCGCGACGAGGATCCCGCGATGCGCAAGCTGAAGGCGCGCTTCGCCTCCGGAGGCCAGCTCAAGGGCGGCATCGGCTGAGTCAGCGCTCGCCGCGCCGTCGGGCGATCATCCGCCGCAGTTCGACCAGGTCCACGCGCTCCACCGGTCGGCCGGTGAAGAGATCGATCGCCGGATCCAGCACCTGGGCCGGCGGACAGCGCGTCACCACGCACTCCACCTCGCCCTCGCGGAACCGGAGCCGCTCGAGCCGACCCCATCGGGTGTCGACCACCTCGAATGCCGGCTCCGCGTAGCCCGCCTCCACCAGCCGCCGCGCGAGCTCGCCGATCGGCATCGTGCCGTGCACGCGGATGCGAAGGCGCGGATCGGCGTCGAGGTGGCCCTTCGCCGCACGACCGACGAGCCAGAGGCCGGCGGGCCGGGCCTGGAGTTCCAGGAGCGTCATCACTTCCTCGGCGATGGCGAGGCGCGCCGCCACGAGCGCCGCGTGGCCGGCGTCCCCGAGATCCGACTGGGCCATGGCCTCGGCGTGTCGCCGCACCAGGGACTCGGCGGGCCATCGCTCCCGCGGCACGCCGAGACGCGCCCCTGCGGCGCGCAGGGCCGCGGGGAGGTCGGGCGCGTCGCCGCGCGCCAGCAGTCGCGCCGCGAGCTGCGCCACCGCATCCGCGTCGTTCATCCCGACTCGACCCGCACGCCCGACGGCTCCTCCGGATCCCAGAGGTCGTCGTAGGGCTGGTCGTCGCAGGCGTTCCGCAGGCAGAGATAGGCGGCGGTGGCGATCGACCAGAAGAGTCCCAGCGCCGCGCCGGAGACGAGGACGCGCACCACCTGCTGCCAGAAGTCCACCAGCCCCGCCGCCAGGCGCGAGGTGCCGCCCAGCGCGGGCGCCGGGGATTCGAAGACGCCGAAGAGGCGGGCCTGACCGGCGCCCGAGAGCGCCGGCGCACCGGAGAGCCATGTGCCGCTGGCGGCGGTGATGTTCATGGTGACCACCGCCACCAGCTCCACCACGAAGAGTCCCAGCGCCCACGCCACGACCCCCGCCGCCAGGTATCCCAGCGCCAGCAGCGGACGACGAAGGATGTACGCCCACGCGCGCTGGTTGCTCTCGATCGCGTCGGCGCCGTCGCAGGCGCCGGCCGGCGTGGAGATGGGAAGGCCGACGGCCCAGAGGATCCCCGCGAGCGCCGCGAGGAAGCCGAAGAAGAGCGCGATCCCGTAGAGCGCGCCGCCGATGATGTCCAGGAGCGGCACGCGCATCAGCAGGCCCACCACGCCGCCCACCAGGAAGAGACCGCCCACGAAGAGCGGCGGCAGCAGCTCCGCGAAGGCGAAGCTCGTCCAGCGCGCCAGCGAGAAGGACATGGCATCCGCCGGCGCCAGCGCCGGCCGCTCGGCGATGGCCACCGCCGTCATCCGGCAGAGGGCGCCGCCGCCGATGGAGACGAGGATGAGGGCGAAGACCCCGTAGAAGACCACGAATCCCCGGTCGCGCTGCCAGAGATCCACGGGCAGGTCCACCACGAGGGCGCCGAAGGCGGACGCAGCTTCGACCGGGGAGAGCGTCACCACCTTCGCCACGATCAGGTCCAGGAGCTGCGAGACGGCGAGCGAGGTCGCCGCGAAGGTCCCTCGCGGCGAGAGGGACTCCACCTTCGCCAGGGCGCGATGGAGGCGTTCCGCCAGCGCCGGCTCGGCCGCCGCCTCGGGGCCGCGGCGCTTCGCATCGAGCGCGCCGGCCAGCCAGCGCGGATCGATCGAGTTCATCTGCATCTCGGGTGGGCGCTCGTCGCGCGGGATGAATTCGCTCATCACCGCGAAGAGCTCGCTGCGCACCGCGTTGCGGGTGGCATCGGTGGGAATCGCCCGCAGCAGGCCCGGCGGTTCGATCACGGGTCCGCGAATCCCGTCCCAGAGGCGGCCTCCCAGCGACAGGACCAGGACGACGAAGGTGGCCAGGAGCAGCGCGCCCGGCCGCAGCGCCATCGGGACGGCGGCGAACAGCCGATGCACCCGGAGGAGCCGCCGAAGATCGAGCGATTCGCCTTGGTTCGGGTGGCTCATCGTGTCCTCCAGAAGAGCGGTCGGGGCGGATGCTAACGGGTTCCGGGGAGCTTCGGTCCCCGGCCCCCCCTCCGCCGTCGCGGACGGCCGACCTCGCGCCTCCCTCCCGCCCCGGTGGTGGACTCCCGATCGGTCGGTGCTACTGTTTGGCTCGATGCCCGCCCCAATCCGAGCCATCGAGCCCCGGCACCTTGCGGTCCGCTGCGTCGCCTGCGGTCTCTCGATGAAGGATCTCGCCGCTGAGCACTGCCCGCGCTGCGGCCTCGACCTGGAGGAGCGCCCGCCCCGGAGCTACGCCGAGATGGAGGGATTGCTCGAGGTCCATGAGCAGCCGGTGGTCCTTCGCCGCGCCGGCTGGCAGGAGCGACGGCTGGTGGAGCGATGGATCGCGGTGGCGTTCTTCGCGGCCATCCTTGGGATCGCGGTGGTGGGCATGGCGCTCTCCTTCGCGCGAGGCTGACGCGGCGACTCGCCGGCCACGCGCCGCAACGCCGCCCCATTGCCGTCACGGCCATCGCCGCCATCACCGCCCGCGATGGTGCGAACCCGGGAGCGCCCGGCTGGGGTACCTTGCGTCAACCATGGCCCACGACGCCGCCTCCGTCCTGGCCGAGGTCGATCGGACCCTCGACCGGTCGCTCGAACGCCTGGTGGAGTTCCTGCGCATCCCGTCCATCAGCACCGATCCGGCGTACGCGGCCGAAGTGCGGCGCGGCGCGGAGTGGATCGCGGGGCAGCTCCGGGAGTGCGGCTTCGAGGCCACCGTGCATCCCACGCGCGGCCATCCGATGGTGACGGCGCACGCGCCGGGGCCGAGCCCGTCGGCGCCGAGGATCCTCTACTACGGCCACTACGACGTGCAGCCTCCGGATCCGCTGGAGCTCTGGGAGAGCCCGCCGTTCGAGCCGGCGATCCGGGAGGGTCCGCACGGGAAGCGCGTGGTCGCCCGCGGCGCCGTGGACGACAAGGGCCAGGTGATGACCTTCGTGGAAGCCTTCCGCTCCTGGCGGAAGGTGCATGGGGCGATGCCCTGCGCCGTGACGGTGATCCTGGAAGGCGAGGAGGAGTCGGGGAGCCCCAGCCTGGTGCCCTTCCTGGAGGCGAACACCCGGCTCCTCGCGGCCGACACCTGCGTGGTCTGCGACACGGGCATGTGGGACATCGACACGCCGGCGATCACCGCCATGCTTCGCGGCCTGGTCTACGCGGAGATCGTCCTCCGAGGTCCGAGCCATGACCTGCACTCGGGGATGTACGGCGGCGCGGTCCGCAATCCCATCAACGCGCTCGCGGCGATGATCACCGCCCTCCACGATCGGCGCTCGCGCGTGACGCTGCGCGGCTTCTACGATCGCGTCCTCCCGGTGCCCGCGGAGCTCGCGTCGAAGTGGAAGGCCCTGCCCTTCGACGAGACGGAGTTCCTCTCCACCGCCGGACTCCGCGCCGGCTGGGGCGAAGAGGGCTGTACCATGCTCGAGCGCGTCTGGGCGCGGCCCACCTGCGACTGCAACGGCATCATCGGCGGCTACACGGGCGTGGGTGGCAAGACGGTGATCGCCGCGCAGGCGAGCACCAAGGTCTCGTTCCGGCTGGTGCCGAACCAGGTTCCCGCGGAGGTCTTCGACGCCCTCGACGACTTCGTGCGGGAGCACACGCCGGAGGGATTCCGCGCCGAGGTCGTCCGCCACGCGGGAAGTCCCGCCTGCCGCGTGCCCATCGACTCGCCGTGGCTCGCCGCCGCGGGTCGTGGACTGGAGCGCATCTTCGGGAA
>CAZSVT010000070.1:6893-12586 GCA_964610365.1 uncultured Isosphaeraceae bacterium | reverse complement strand
GACCTGGGCCATGTGCGGCGCGAGGTTCATGTTCTCCATGCCGCCGGCGACGACGCCCGCGGGACCTCCCTGACCTCGTCGACGATCGTTCGCAGGCCTGATACTTCTGCTATCGGAGACACGGATTGCCGCCACACAGGATGACGGCCGCGTTGGCGCAGAGTTGGTCCCAACTGACATTGCAACAGAATGAGTCGACCCCGCACACGGCTGCGGTGCATCCAGCGTCGCTGCATCCGGGCTGATTGTGGGGACAGATACAGTCGGCGTTCGGCATCAACTCCATGGCCTGGGCGCTGCACCACGAGTCCCAATTGCCTGCGCAGCATGAAGGATCGAGCGCACAAATCTCATTACAGAGCAGTGGACAAGTGCACCCAGCGGAGCTTGCCAAACCGATGCATCCGCACGGCTTCGGTTGTTGCCTCGGACCAGGGTCGCAGAGCGGCGGAAAGCCGCATAATTGGCTACCGAGGTCGACGCAGAAGACATCCCACTCGTCAAGACAACATGCCGGATCGATCTCGCAGACGGCAACGCAGCAGGCGGCCTCCTGGCAGCCCGGGAGTTCACTCGGTTCGCTGCACGGACCGTGATGCGGGCTGAGTTCGCCGCAATTGACTCCCAGAATGCAGAGCTCCTTCGCAAGAGCCACGCACTCTTCATCCCATTCGACCGAGCAACAGCATCGCCGAACGGCGCAGACTGCGTTGCAGCACTCTCCGACATTGCAGCCAGGGGCACCAATCTCATCGCATGGATGATCGCCCAGGGCGCAGGCCATGGAGGATCTCGAGTAGCAACCGAGGCTGTGGGCCTCGTTGACGCAGGTCTCGTCCCACGCCGAATCACAGCAAAAGCTGTCAATGATGCAGATCTTCTGGCAGCAGGAAATGTCTGTGCAGCCTTTCGAGCCGGTCGTGCAGCACTCATGCGATGACCCGCAGCAGGGCTGCAGATAAGGGCAAACCTCAAATGCCAAGGCAACGCACTGTGCATCCCAGGCTGTTGTGCAACATTCGGGCTTGGTGCAACAAACGGTGCGACAGCAATCCATCGAGCCGTTGCAGCCGGGACCGCCGACATCGCAGCAACCATGATCGGAAGAATTTTCACAAACGAGGCATTCGGAAATGTGGTCGGGCGGACCACAGAGAAGCAATGTCCAGCCGAGCGCACAGGTCATGTCCCACTCAACCTCGCAGCACTCCGGATGCGTCTCGCACACTCTGAGGCAGCAGTCGGTCGCGCAACATCCCTTTCCGCCGACCCAGCAGCAACTGTGTTCTGATGTGAAGCAGTTGACACACGGCAGACTTGGACAGTGCTTCACCGCAAGCTCGACGCACGTTTCGTCCCACGCGGTGTCACAGCACGCCTGATCGATCTCGCAGACTGCCTGTTCACACGCTGCATTCGAACACCCAGCCGTTCCGACCTGGCAACAACTGTGCGTGCAACCCCACGCACCCAGGAGCGTGCCGAGATCGTCTCCGTCCACGATGCAATCACCGTTGAAATCGGCGCATCCTCCGGACTGGGACCAGAGCCCCAACAGCGTGCCGAGATCGTGGCCGTCGACGCAACCATCGGAGTTGAAGTCCGGATCGGCGCGCCTCGAACAAGGTTCACAATCGCCGGCGATTGCTGTCGACGCGGACGAGAGCAGGACCGCGAGAACGAACATGGAACGCACCGCGTCGTGAACTCCACCTCGGTGACTCATCGCATGCTCCTCTCGAACAAGTTGATCCCAGGCATTCACCCCCCGCACCAACCCGCAGCGAGAGAACAGACTAGCTCGCTAGTCGTGCGAGATTCAAGGTCTGTCGTCCCCGGAGACGACTCGCCGAGTGTCGAACCAGCGGCCGCTACGCCCGCACGAGCATCGACACCGCGTTGCCACCGCCCAGGCAGAGGCTGCAGACGCCCGTCCGGGCGCCCGTCCGCTTCATGTGATGGAGCAGCGTGGTGAGCACGCGGGCGCCGCTGGCGCCGATCGGGTGACCGAGGGCGATCCCGCCGCCGCCGATGTTGAGCTTGGACTCGGGAATGCCCAGCGGCGCGATGTCCGCCAGGACCTGGGCGGCGAAGGCCTCGTTGATCTCGAAGAGATCGATGTCGGACACCTTGAGCCCGTGGGCGGCCAGCAGCGTCTCGATGCCGATCTTGGGGGCGAAGAAGAGCTCCTTGGGCGCCACGCCCACGGTGTTCCAGCCCACGATGGAGGCGAGCGGCTTCACGCCCAGGGCCTTCGCCTTCTCGGCGCTGGCCACCAGGAGCGCCGCGGCGCCGTCGGAGATCTGGCTGGAGTTGCCCGCGGTGACGGTGCCATCCTTGGCGAAGGAGGGGCGCAGCTTCGCCAGCGCCTCGGCGCTGGTGTCGGCGCGGAAGCCCTCGTCGGCGTCCAGGCCCGTCTTCTGCCGGGTCTGCTCGGCGGTCAGCGGCACGATCTCCGCCTTGAACCACCCTTCCTTCGTCGCCGTCGCGGCGCGCTGGTGGCTCTGGAGGCTGAAGCGATCCTGCGCCTCGCGGGAGACGGAGTGCACCTTCGCGATGTGATCGGCGGCGCAGCCCATGGCCCACTTCTCGAAGGCGCAGGAGAGGCCGTCCGCCTCCATGTGATCGATGAGTTCGGCCTTGCCGTAGCGAACGCCGGCGCGGACCTGGGCCATGTGCGGCGCGAGGTTCATGTTCTCCATGCCGCCGGCGACGACGAGCTGATTGACGCCCGCGCGGATGCCGATGGCCGCCTGCATCACCGCCTGCAGGCCGCTGCCGCAGACCTTGTTCACGGTCACGGCGCTGAGCGTCTCCGGAAGTCCCGCGAGCAGTCCCGCCTGCCGGGCCGGGTTCTGCCCCACGCCCGCCTGGAGCACGCAGCCCATGATGCACTCGTCGACGGACGCCTTGGCGGCGGGCATTTCGTCGAGCAACGCACGGATCACATGGGCGCCGAGCTGCGGCGATGGAACCCGCGCCAGCGTGCCCTGGAACTTCCCGATCGGCGTGCGGCGGGCGGCGAGGATGACGGGCTCGGACATGCGGACTCCTTCGAAACGGGGGGGCGGATGATAGCCTGAGCGCCATGAGCCGGTCGGCGCCCGCCACCTCGAAGAGCTCGCTGGTCACGGACAACCTCATGAGCCTCCAGAGCTTCATCCTGGAGGAGGAGGCCCGCTATCCGGGCGCCACCGGCGAGTTCAGCTGGATCATCTCCGCCATCTCGCTGGCCGCGAAGATCATCACCTACAAGGTCCGGCATGTGCGACTGCAGTCGATCGTCGGCTCGCTGGGAGAGCTGAACCCGCAGGGCGAGGAGCAGATCCGGATGGATGTGATCGCCAACGAGGTGATCATGCGCGTGCTCGGCGGTCGACCGTCGATCGCGGTCCTCGGCAGCGAGGAGGACGAGGAGCCGCGGATCCTCAGGCGCGGCACGGAGGGCGGGAAGTACTGCGTCCTCTTCGATCCGCTGGACGGCTCGAGCAACCTCGATACCGCCGTCGGCGTCGGCACGATCTTCACCATCCTGCGCAACGATCCGTCGATCCCGGGCGCCGTCGAGACGGTGTGCCAGGCGGGGATGCACCAGGTCGCCGCGGGCTACGTGCTCTACGGCTCGAGCACGGTCTTCATGGTCACCACCGGCTACGGCGTGCACATGTTCGAGCTCGACGCGAGCGTGGGCAGCTTCATGCTGGTGAAGCGCAACCTGCGCATGCCGCGCGCGAACAAGGTCTATTCCGTCAACGAGGCGTACCGCGACGGCTTCCCGAAGGGCTACCAGCGATACCTCGACTGGACGCACGCGAACGGTTACAGCGCGCGGTACATCGGTTCCATGGTGGCGGATGTCCATCGCACACTCATCAACGGCGGGGTCTTCCTCTATCCGCCCACCGCGAAGCATCCGAACGGCAAGCTCCGGCTCCTCTACGAGGCCAACCCGATGAGCATGCTCGTGGAGCAGGCGGGCGGCACGAGCACCACCGGCACGGAGCGCACGCTCGAGGTGAAGCCCACGCAGCTGCACCAGCGGACGCCGGTCGTCCTCGGCTCCGTGGACGAGGTGAAGCATGTGCAGGCGCACTTCGCCTCGCCGGCGGACGCCAGACCTTGATCACAACGACCAGGAGGCATTGATGGACACGGCGCCGATTCGCGCAGTCGCGATCCTGACCGCTCTCGGAGTGACGCTCACCGCGGCGGCGGCTCCGCCCGACCCGACCCTCCAGGGCTGCGTCGGGCATGTGGCGATGCACGGCGATCGAGTTTTCTTCGAGAGCGGTGGTGACCTGTGGATGGCCCGCCTGCCGGCGGATCTCTTCGCCGGCGGCGCCGCGGACGCCGCCCCCGTGCCCGTCGACGCGGCGCGCCTCACCAGCGGCGCGGGCCAGGAGCGCTGGCCCGTCATCAGTCCCGACGGCGCGCTCGTGGCCTTCGTGGCCGAGTATGACGGCAACCCGGAGGTCTACGTGATGCCGGTGACCGGCGGTACGCCGCGCCGACTCACCTTCCATCCCGAGCGCGACATCCCGCTCGCCTGGAGCGCCGATGGTCGCGAGGTGATCCTCCGATCCACGCGCGGCAACCCGCTGGGCCGATGGCAGCTCTGGCGCGTGCCGGTGGACGGCGGCGCGCCGACGCCGTTCCCGTTCGGCGAGTGTTCGCTCGCGTCGATCGATCCGGCGACGGGCAGGATCGCCTTCACGCGCTGGAGCAACGAGAACTGGAATTGGCGCGGCTATCGCGGAGGAACGGCCCCGGACATCTGGGTGACGCCGCCGGACTTCTCCTCATTCTCGAACCTCACGAAGAGCGACGCCAACGAGCTCTTCCCGGTCTGGGTGGGAGGGCGCATCGCCTTCCTCTCCGACGAGGGCGGGCGCGCCGGCATCGTCTCGGATCGGGCCGAGGGCGGCGACCGCCGCGTGCTCCTGGCCCCGGCCGGCGCCGACGGATTCGATGTCCGTCGACTGAGCGCCGATGCCGCGGCGGGCAGCACGCGACTGGTCTTCTCCCGCGGTTGCGAGGCCGGCGTCCTGGACGCGGCGACGGGCGCCGTGCGCATGCTGGACCTGCGGCTGGTGGGCGACCGCCTCGACGATCGCGAGCGCCTCGTCGACCCGATGGAATCCGTCACCGCGATCTCCGTGTCGCCCGACGGCATGCAGCTCGGCATCGAGACGCGCGGCGAAATCCTGCTCGTGCCGCTCGGGGATCCGGTGCCGGGCGCCGCGCAGCGCTGGCGGCAGTTCCCCATGCGCAGCGGGGCGCGCGATTCGGGGCTCTCGTGGATCTCCCCCGAGCGCGTGGTCTACGCCACGGAGGAGGAGGGCGCGCCGGCGCTCGTGCTCCGAACCCTCGGCGCCGACGGGCCCGACGAGGAGCGGACCATCCGCGTGGATTCCAGGGAGTGGATCTTCCCGCCGCAGGCTTCGCCGGACGGGATGCATGCGGCGTACGCCGACAAGAGCCTGAACCTGCACCTGGTGACGCTCGACGGCCCGGTGGGCGGGCGCGTGGACCGGATCGTGGCCACCGCCACCGCGGGTGAGATCAAGGACTACCGATTCTCGCCCGACGGGAAATTCCTGGCGTGGGAGGAGCCGCGGCGGACCGGCATGCCGCGGATCCGCGTCCTCTCGATCGCCCACGGCTCCATCACCGACCTCGGCGACGGCACGTCC
>CAZSVT010000070.1:0-6883 GCA_964610365.1 uncultured Isosphaeraceae bacterium | reverse complement strand
CTCGGCTTGCGACAGCCGGCCCTGGGTCAGCGCGTCGTGCAAGCCCAGGTAGCCGGCGAGCGCGGCCGGCGAGCAGATCCGGCTGGTGTGGGGATGCGGGTACGTGACCCTGGTGGACACCACGGTCGAGCTCACCGACCTCGGCGACGGCATGTCCTCCGACACCTCGCCGCGCTGGGATCCCGCCGGCAAGTACCTCTACTTCTTCTCCGGTCGCGAGACGGCGCCGGTGCTCGATCCGCTCGAGATGAACTACATCAACATCGAGTCCACGGTGGTCTGCGTGCTGCCGCTGGATTCGAAGACGCCGCCGCCGCTGCGCGCCGCGGCGGCCGCCGCCGGCATGGACCTGGAGGCGTGGGCGAAGGCGGGCGCCGGTGAGCCTTCGGAGGATTCACCCGGGAAGGACGGTGCCGCGGACGGCGCGAAGCCCGACGGCGCGAAGTCCGAGGGAGCGAAGCACGACGCGTCGAAGTCGGACGGCGCGGCCCACGGCGGTTCGAAGCACGGGTCGTCCACCCACGGCGCGAAGAAGAGCGGCGACGCCGACGAGGCCCCCGCGCTGCCCGTCGTCACCTTCGATCCGAAGGAGACGGCCGCGCGCATCGTGCGCCTCCCGATCGAGCCCGGCATGCTGGGAGACCTGGAGGCGGTGCCCGGCGGCGTCCTCTACCTCCGGCGCGCGCCCCGCTCGCTCAACGACGAGATCTGGCCTCCGCCTCCGCTGGGAGAGCCCGGCGCCACGCTCCACCACATGAACCTGGTGGAGGAGAAGGACGAGCCGCTGCTCAAGGGAGAGGTCTCGGCCTTCGCCCCGAGCCGCGACGGCTCGGCGGTGGTGGCGGTGCAGGGAAAGAAGCTCGTGCTCCGCGACCTCGGCGGCGCCGGCGACGAGGCTGAGCCGGTCGACCTGGACGGCGTCAAGGTGGATGTGGACATCCGCAAGGAGTGGGCCCAGATCTTCGCCGACGCGTGGAGGCTTCAGCGCGACTTCTTCTGGCGCGAGGACTACGGCGGCGTGAACTGGGAGGCCGTCCGCGCCAAGTACGCGGCCCTGCTCCCGCGCATCCGCACGCGCGCCGAGCTGAACGAGCTCATCGGACAGATGATGGGCGAGCTCGGCACCAGTCACCTCTACATCGGCGGCGGCGATGACTTCGCGAAGCCGAAGCCGGTGAGCGTGGGGCTCCTGGGCATCGACCTGGAGCGGCGCGGCACCGCGCTGGTGATCACCCGGATCCTGCCGGATCGCTCCAGCATCGGGGAACCCGCGAGTCCGCTGGCCGCGCCGCACCTGGGCGTCCGTCCCGGCATGGTGCTCCAGGCGATCAACGGTCGCCCGATCGATCCCGCGCGCGATCCGGGCGAGGCCCTCGTCGGTCTCGGCGGTCAGAAGGTGCTCGTCACCGTGGCCGACGATGCGGCCGGCGCCAACGCGCGGAGCAT
This sequence comes from uncultured Isosphaeraceae bacterium, assembly GCA_964610365.1. Lineage (GTDB taxonomy): Bacteria > Planctomycetota > Phycisphaerae > Phycisphaerales > SM1A02 > VGXK01. The sequence continues at coordinate 5,437 of CAZSVT010000070.1, read as the reverse complement.
GGAAGTGGTGGCCCTGGAGTCGGAGACGCCGCTGCGCTACCAGGCGTGGGTGGAGGCGAATCGCCGGCTCGTGGCGGAGCGGTCGAAGGGACGGCTCGGCTACATCCACCTGCCGGACATGGACGCCGCCGGTCTCACCGCCTTCATCCGCAGCTACTTCCCGCAGCTCGATCGCGAGGGCATGGTCATCGACATCCGCGACAACGGCGGCGGCTTCGTGAGCCAGATGATCATCGAGCGGCTGGCGCGGCGCGTCTATGCATGGACGCTGCCGCGGCACGGCGCGCCGGAGACCTATCCGCAGCGCGTGATGGACGGTCCGATGGCGGTGATCATCGATCAGAACGCCGGCAGCGACGGCGACATCTTCCCCGAGAGCTTCAGGCTCCGGCAGCTCGGCCCGCTGGTGGGCACGCGCACCTGGGGCGGTGTCATCGGCATCCGGATGGACAAGCCGTTCGTCGACGGAGGCGCCGCCAGCCAGCCGGAGTACGCGTGGTGGGAACCGGTCCGCGGCTTCTCGCTGGAGAACACCGGCGTCACCCCGGATGTGCCGGTGGACCTGACGCCGGAGGATCGGATGGCGGGCCGGGATCCGCAGCTCGATCGGACGGTGGATCTGCTCCTGGAGCGTCTCCAGTCGCGGACTCCGACTCCGAAGCCCCCTCGTCCCGCGTCGGATCGCCGCGCTCCCTGAGGCGGCGCATCAGCCGGTGCCATCGCTTCCGCGCCGTCTCCAGGGGCACGGCGAGTTGTTCGGCGATCTGCGTCCACGAGAGCCCCTGCTTCCACAGCAGCACCAGTTCCCATTCCTCGGGCGACATGGAGCGAGGAAGGTCGATCGGCGCCGGCGACGCGTCGCGACGATCCTGCGCCTGCACCGAGGCGGTCTCGCGTCGACGACGGCGGAGCTCCCCGCGCACCTTCTCGGTGAAGCTGTCGCGCAAGATGTGATGCAGCAGTCCCGCGTCGGCGTCGTCCTGGAGCCCGGCGTGACCGCCGCGGAGCAGTCGGCGGATGCTGGTGGCCACGAGATCGTGGGTGTCGAAGCCCATGCGCCCGTAGCGTCGCTGCAGGGCGCGGGCGATGGCCTCCAGCGACGGCTGCCAGAGTCGCAGCAGCGCCGCCAGCGCCTCGCTGTCGCCGGCGCGGGCGCGGCGCACGAGCTCGGCTTCGCGTTCGGAATCGGGCGACGATCCGCTCATGGCACCGCGCCTCCGCCCAGGTTCGAGCGCAGCGACTCGGCGAGGCGCGCCACGCGCGGGGCCCGGGTCTTGAGCTCCGCGCGGATCGCGTCCAGCTGCGGACTCCAGGCGGACGCCGCGGCGCGGGCCGACGCCGGGTCGGCGCCGCACTCCGCCAGCACGGCCACCGCCTCCGCCATCTGCAGCACCGCGTCGCCGGCAGCGAAGTGCGCCCGCCACCACGGCAGGGCCTGGCGCAGGCGATCGCGCGCCTCGGCGAAGGCCCGCTGATCCAGGAGGTCCACCGCCAGGCAGAGCTCGGCGAGCCGCGGCTCCAGGTGGTCGAGTTCGCCGCGTTCCTCCGCCGACGCCACGATGTCGCGCCACGCGATGCGCTGCGTCTCGCGGACGCGTGACTGGAGCTCCGGCGCATTGATGCCCTGGGAACTGATGAGCCACTGGAGGGCCAGCACCTGCGGCGCCGCCGAGAGCCCGTCGCTCCGCGCCAGCACCTCCAGGCGATCCACGTACTGGCTGAGTCCCGCCTGGGCCCGGAGCCGCCGCGCCTCGTCGAGCAGGCGCTCGGCGCGGCGGTCGGCCTCGGCCAGCCGCGAGGAGATCCAGGCCCAGGTGAGCAGCACCAGCGCCACCACCGCGGCGGAGGCCAGCGCCCAGGTCACGGGATCGCGACGGATCGACAGTCGGATGGAGGAGTGGAGCGACGGCGCCTCCACCGAGAGCGGGCGGTGCTCGAGCCACGCCGCGAGATCGGCGGCGAGCGCCCGGGCCAGGCCGTACCGCTCCTGCGGCGTCCGGGCCATGGCGTGGGACCAGATGCTCTGCAGGCGATCGGCGTCGGCCGCGGGCAGGCGCGGCGCGCCGAGTTCGTCCAGTTCGTCCATGCACCAGCGCAGCACGGCCCCCAGCGCGAAGATGTCCGCCGAGATCGTCGGCGGATCGCCGGCCAGCAGCTCCGGCGCCGCGAAGAACGGCGTCGACGCCTCCACCTCGCGCGCGGCGGTCACCGGGAGGGCGGCGCCGAAGTCGCAGAGGCGGGCGGAGCCTCCCGCATCGAGCAGGATGTTCGCCGGCTTCACGTCCATGTGGATGATGCCGGCGCCGTGCACCGCGTCCAGGGCCTCGGCCACCTGCCGCACCGCCTCCACCGCGCCGCGCCGACCGAGCGCCGAGAGCGTCGACGGATCGTCGAGCGACCGCGCGGGCACGAATTCCGAGACCACGAAGCCGAAACGGTTCGGGGCCACGCCCCAGTCGAGCCATCGAACCACGCCCGGATGCGACACGCGGCTCCCGCGCCGCGCCTCGGCCTCGGCACGGTCGGCGAAGGCCGGCGGCAGCAGCTTCACCACCACGCGATGCTCGTGCCCCTCCTCGCTGTACCGACGATCGATCGCCTCGTAGGCGGCGCCGGTCGATCCCTCGCCGAGTCGGCGCCGCAGATGGAAGCGAGGCTCGCGCGAGCGAAGCAGGGGGCCGAAGTCGCAGGGGGGAACGGGAAGACTCGGCGGCGCCGGCGAGGCGGCATCGACCTCCTCCATCGCGCCGTCGAGCACGGCTCGGACCAGACGGAAGCGGGTCACGGCGGCGGCGAACTCCGCACCCCGCTGTCCCAGCGCGCGGCAGGCGGCGTGGAAGGTCGCCTCGTCGCTCTCGTCGCCGAGCACCGCGGTCGCGATCGAGTCGAGCGCCGCGGCGCGGCCGGCGTCGCGCGCCAGCGACGGGACCCAGCGATCGGCGTCGCAGCGCAGGCCCATCAGGCGGCGAGCCTCCGCGTCAAGGGCGATCTCTTCCGCGAGGTCGACGGCGGGGAATCCGCGCAGGGTTTCGCGGACCGCGGCGAAGGACGGCTCGCCGGCGGTGCGCCGGTAGAGCGCCAGCAACTGCGCCACGGGAGTCCGCATCGCGGCCCATCGTGCCACTCCCGCCCGGCGCGGTCAATCGCCCCTCCCGCCCGACGGCGCGGAGGGATCGGACCCAAGCCGAGTAATCTGGGCACTTTCGTGTCCCGCCAAGGCCTTCGGCGTCGGTAGCGCCGAGGGAGGCGGGACGTCACCGAACGTTCCGCAACTTCAGAAGGAGGACAGCATGGGAATCACCCGCCGTGCCGCACGGCTGTGTTTCGCCACTCTCTTGGTCGGAGCCGGCGCCGCCGCCGTCGCCGCGAAACCGTCCGGAACCGCACCGGCCCCCATGGTCGAGGTGGTCCCGGGAGATCCGCGACTGGATCTCGGATGGGCGCTCACCCAGTCCGGAATGTCCGACGAGGACGCCCGACGCGTGAGCGTGCTGCTGGTGGATCAGGTCGATCCCGGCGGCGAGTTCGAGACGCTCACGCCGCTCTGGAGCGCCGAGCTCTGGTGGCGCGACTTGGAGCCCGAGGACGACTTCGGGGCCCCGATCCGCATGACGCGGACCACGCTCGCCTTCGTCACCGGCACCTCGCTCGAGCGGGTGGCCGCGTCGTCGAAGGCGGTCTGCCCGATCGGATCGCAGACCTTCTTCCCGATGCGCGTCGCCTCGACGCGCCTGGCGCCGATCCCGCAGGGCACCACGGTGCTCGTGCGGCTTCGCGGCGTCTGGCTCTGCGGCGTCGGCACCGGCGCCAACGCGAAGGATCTGCAGCCGCTCGGGCCCGAGGCGGTGCAGGGGCGCGCGGGCGTTCTCTGCGAACCCGTGGACCTCGATCCCGAGTCCGGGCTGGAAGTGCCCTCGCACTGGGCGTCCCGATCGTGAACCAGCGCGCGACTTCGGTCGCGCTCCCATCGAATCGCAAGGAGTGGTATCGACATGTCTTGGAAGAGCATCGTGTGTGGCGTGGCGTGTTCGCTGACGATGGCCACCTCAGCCGTCCCGGCGGCGGAGCCCGAGGTGCTGGTGGTGGAGAGTCCCGAGAGCGACCTGCGGGTCACCATGACCGACATGCTGGAGAGCTTCGGCCTCGATCTGCAGGACGCGCATGACTTCGCGGTCCTCGCGAACGACGGCATCGTGCTGGAGGAGGAGTCCTCCGTCTGCTTGACCTACCTCATCACCCTCTGGTGGTGCGAGAACCAGGATGGATCCGATGTCGTTCGCACGATGCGGTTCCGGATGGAGGAGGCGTGCTTCGCGGGTTTCTTCTCCCCACCCGGCGGCTGCAAGGATGCGGTGTGCCCTCCCGGCACGAAGCGCTACTTCTCGCTGCGCAGCGGCGAAGGGCTCTGCCTGGGCGTTCCCAAGAACGCCTGCGTGCACATGGAGGTGACCGGACCGGTCGAGTCGAGCTGCAGCTCGATGCCGTCCTGCCAGTGCCTCCGATTGAGCGAGACCACCTGCGAGCAGTCGTCGCGCTGCGTTCCCATCACCGGGGCGCCGGCGACGGTGGTTCCCAGCGACTGCCCGCAGTGCAACTGACCGGATGACGCTCGAGCGTCGCGCCTGGGCGGAGGCGCGTCACTCGAAGCGGCCGTGATCGAGGAGCGGGGCGTCCGTGAACGACGCCAGCTCCGCGGCCGACAGCGAGCCGAGGCGACCCGCACGCTCCAGGAGCGGGCGCGGGTCGGCCATGGCGATCCGTCCGAGCAGATCGAACTTGTGGTCCAGGATGACCTGGAGGTCGGCGCCCGGATAGCGGGCGTGACCGCTGGGGTACATCACCAGGCCGCTCTCCAGCCGGGCGCCGTCGCGCGTCTCGATCACCACCGAGGTGGGGATGCCGTCGGGGTAGCGGCGGTCGTAATCGGGACCGCCGTGCTCGAAGGCGATCGTCTCCATCAGGCGGCGGGTTTCCCGGTGGGCGATGGACGCGGCGTCGTAGTCGCGCGGGGCGAGCATGAGCGTGGTCCACGCGCCGGCGTTGCTGCGCAGCATCGCCTCGGCGGCGGCGCCGCCGGCCCGCATCGTCTCCATCGCCTTGCGCAGGAGCGTGCCCACGATGTAGACCATGGAGTGGTCGGCGCTCTGGCGGGTCTTCGGGTCACGCTTCGCCGGATCCCCGATGATGCCGAAGGCCGGCTCGTAGGCCACGATGGTGATCTTCGAGATGGAGGCGGGATCCCGGAGGACCTCCGGATGCTTCCGCATCAGGTCGATGGTGCCCTGGAGCGCGCCCGCCGACTGATGTTCGTAGAGGCCCAGCTTGAAGTGCATGCCCATCACGGCGAAGTCGTCGCCGGACATGGAGAGGACCAGGTCGAACGGCGCGTCGCCCTGGGTCTTCACGAACTGCCGGAACATGCTCTCGGGGTTGCGGA
>CAZSVT010000069.1:12241-12602 GCA_964610365.1 uncultured Isosphaeraceae bacterium | reverse complement strand
GCCGCTTCATGGCTTGCGGCCTGGGCGCTCGGCTCGCTCCCGTGACCCGCGATTTTGGAGGGCGAAGCGCCGATGGGTCACCGGTAGCCTTCCAGGTCGACGTCGTTCCGCCCGTTCCGAGAGGAGTCGCCGATGCATCGCTCCGCAGCATCCACGGCCATGGCGCTTGAACTGCTCCTCGCGCCGTTGGCCGGCGCCGACATCATCCTGCTGGACATCGACCCTCATCCGGCCATGTCGAACCTGCCGGGGGCCGCCGTCCCGGCGGCGGCGAAACTGTCGAACGAGTTCCTCGCCCAGGGGGTGCTCGTCTCCAGCATCACCCCGTACGCGGCGGTGGCGAAGGGCAGCGGCGTGCACT
>CAZSVT010000069.1:8928-12231 GCA_964610365.1 uncultured Isosphaeraceae bacterium | reverse complement strand
CCCCGACCCGGTGCTCCTGAACGGCGTGGGCGGCGTGAACGCCGCGGGGCAGCTCTCGTACGGCTCGCCGGTGATCTTCGAGATCGTCGAGCCGTGCAATCCGGCGCAGCCCCGGACGACCACCTGGTTCTCCGTCCACACGGACTACCAGGGAATCGGCGGCGTCTGCTCGCTCACGGCGTACGACGCCGACGAGGTCGTCGTGGATTCGGAGGTGAAGGCGGAACACTTCGGCACGGCCCTGGAGGGCACGCAGTACGCCGTCTCGGGCGCCGGGATCGTGAAGGTGGTCTTCCAGGGCGCCGGCACGCAGGCGATCAGCAACATCCGCCTCGAGAATCCGCTTCCCGCCGCGGGATGCGCGCCGGATTTCAATGTCGACGGCGAGGTGGACGGCGACGACCTCGGGACGCTGCTGGGGCTCTGGGGCCGCGCGGGCGAATGCGTCCATGCCGACTTCAACCGCGACGGACAGGTGGACGGCGACGATCTCGGAACGCTGCTCGGCGCGTGGGGTCCGTGCCGCTGATCAGGCGGCCGGGGCCGCGATCGGCGCCTCGTCCTTGCGCAGCAGCCAGAGCTGGGCGAGCGTCTGCACGCTGATGAGGATGAGCGCGATGTAGACGAGCACCCGGGCGCTCAGCCCTTCCAGCGCCGAGGCGCTCCCGGCGAGCCAGAGGAAGGCCAGCGCGCCGATGATCGGCAGGGCGGTCACGCCCATGCGACCGAACTTCGCCACGCGCGGGAAGCGGCGCGGATCCACCGCCACCCAGGCCGACACCACCACCAGCACGGCGAGGAGCATGGGGACGAGCAGGGCGATGGCCCGGCTTCCTTCGGCGGTGAGCTTCACGCTCACCAGGCCCAGCAGCACCAGGTTCAACGCATAGCCGACGCTGACGATGAAGCTGCGCATGGCCGCATGCTACGCGAACGGCGCGGCGGATTCAGAGCGGGCGCACGGCTCGAAGGTCGACCCGCGCCTCGAGCACCGTGCGGAGGTTGCACATGTACCACCGCCAGCTCTCCGCGTCGTTGGCGGCGTCGAGGATCTGGTCCGGGTCGTTGCGGAAGGGGCCGTGCCGATGGATGACGCGCGAGCCCTGCTCCACCTCCGGCGCCACGCTCCAGTGGATCGGCACCATCTCGTCGCTCACGCCCGGGTACCAGCCCCAGGTGACCTTGCCGCCGGCGTCGTACTCCAGGATGGGAATGGTGAGCGTGCGCCGGAACTTGCGGTCGAAGCTCACGCGCATCTCGCCGCCGGCGCGCATGTCCACCTCGCAGGAGACGGCGAACCAGCGGAGGAGCCCCGCCTCCGTGGTGAGGCAGGCGAAGACCTCCTCGTGATGGGCGGCGATCATCTCCTTGAGCGTCACCCAGACGCCGTCGTCCTCGAGGCGCACCATGTCGTCAGCTCCTCGACGCGGCCGCGGGTGCGGCGGAGGTGGACGCCCGCGCGCCGACGCCGCCGAGCGGGAGTTCGTGCGCCATCAGGTCGTCGTAGTTCTCGCGCCGGCGGATGACGTCGAAGCGATCGCCGTCCACGAGCACCTCGGCGGGCAGCGGCGAGCTGTTGTACCGGCTGGCCATGGTCATGCCGTAGGCGCCGGCGGTGAAGACGGCCAGCAGGTCGCCGCGCGCGAGCGGCGGCAGCATGCGGTCCAGGGCCAGGAAGTCGCCCGTCTCGCAGATGGGGCCCACCACGTCGCACGGCGCGAGGCCCGGCATCGAAGGCTCCTTCGTGCGGGAGAGGGGGACGAAGCCGCTCGACGGCGCCGTCGGCCAGATGAAGTGGAAGGCCTCGTAGTGGCTCGGTCGCAGGAGCGTCTGCATGCCCGCGTCGCAGATGGCGAAGCGCCTGTCGCCCGACTGCTTCATGTAGAGGACGCGCGTGAGCAGGATGCCCGCGTTGCCCACGATGGTGCGCCCGGGCTCCAGGAAGAGCCGCAGCCCGCGCGCGTGATGCGGGGCGAGGAGCGGAACGATCGCCCGGGCGTAGTCGGCCACCGGCGGCGTCTGTCCGGTGGTGTAGTCGGCGCCGAAACCGCCGCCGAGATCCAGGGCGTCGATGATGAAGCCCGCCCGCTCGAGCGCCTCCTTGAGCGCGAGGGCCTTCGTCACGCTCTCCACGTACGGGTCGACCGAGTAGATCGGCGATCCGATGTGCAGGTGCAGGCCGCGCACGCGGGCGAACTCGTCGCGGCCGTAGCGCTCGAAGAAGGCGCGGGCGCGCTCCAGGTCCACGCCGAACTTCGTCTCCTTCCTGCCGGTGGTGGTGTATCGATGCGTCTTCGGATCGACATCCGGATTGATGCGGAGGGCGCAATCGCAGCGGATGCCGAGCCGGCGGGCGATGGCCGCCAGGTTCTCGAACTCCGCCTCGCTCTCGACGTTCAGCAGCCCGATGCCGGCGCGGAGCGCCTGCTCCAGCTCGGCGTCCGTCTTGCCCACGCCGGCGAAGACGCACCGGCTCGCGGGGACGCCGGCGCGGACGGCCCGCGCCAGCTCGCCGCCGCTCACCACGTCCATGCCGGCGCCTTCCGCGGCGAGCAGCTTCAGCACGGAGAGATTCGCGCAGCTCTTGACGCTGAAACAGATGAGGGGGTGCAGGGCCTCGAAGGCCGCCGCGAGACCGCGCAGATGCCGGCGGAGCGTGGCGGCGGAATAGATGTAGACCGGCGTGCCGGCGCCCGCGGCGACCGCGTCCACCGGGGTTCGTTCGCAGTGCAGTCGGCCGTCGATGTAGGTGAAGTCGTCCATGGAGCTCCGGGCGAAGGGCGGGAAGTGTACGCGGATCGCTCGGGGCTCCGACGCGGGCGGCGCGACCGCGACGGTCTGCCGCGCGGCCTGCGACGGACTACGCCTGCCGCGGCTCGGGTTTCGGCGCCGGGGCCAGCATCCGCTGCACGCCGTAGCCGATGATCGTGAGCAGCGAGATCGCCACGAACCACGCCGCCGGTCGCGCCGGCAGCAGATCGTCGCCGCGGCCCAGGAACGACGAGAGGAGCGGCATCCCGGCCACCAGCAGCAGGATGCTTCCGGCGAGGCTGGACACGAAGCGCGCGGCGACGGGCGCGAAGAGGAGTCCGAAGAGGAAGCCCACCACCACGCCCGCGGCGAGCGACGCGGTGAGGAGCGTGCGCCGCGGCTGCGGCATGGCGGACCAGTGGTGCTCCACCGCCTGGCGCACGCGAACGAAGAGCCCGGGTGGGGCGCCGTCGGCGATGGGCGGCGTCGATGCCGACACCGCGCCCGGCGCGGTCTCCGGCGATCTCGGCGTGCCGAGGAGGATCGCGGTGA
>CAZSVT010000069.1:0-8918 GCA_964610365.1 uncultured Isosphaeraceae bacterium | reverse complement strand
GTCGAATCCGTGGAGCGACGGCGCGGAGGCGACGGCGGAGGTCGTCTCGTCGATGCGCGCCGCGGCGCGATCGGCGTCGATCCATCCCATGTCGGCGGCGCTCCACGCCCCCATGAGCGCCACCACGCCGGCGAGCACCGCCGTCACCGCCGAGAGGGCGATGGCGTAGCTCAGGCTGGCCACCACCAGTCCGGCGATGGCGCCGCCCGCGGCGAAGAGGAGCGGCGGAACCTCGGGGGCCACCGTCGCGCCGAGCCAGATGCCGATGGGCAGTCCGGCGAGCATCCCGATGATCGCCAGCCCCGGGCGCAGCAGGCGCCCGCCGAGCGCCCACAGCAGCAGTCCCGCCGCGAAGAGGAGCAGGAGCGCCCCGCCCGCCGGGACGAGCGACGGGAAGGAGGGTTGCGAAGGAGCGGCGGCGAGGAGCATCCCGTCTCCACTCTATCGGTCCGTTCAGCAGCAGGGCCCCCGGATCGCCGATGATGCGTTCATGGCCGCAGGCCCCACCGACCCGAGGACGGACGCCACGCCCGGCGGCGAAGCCGAACTGGCGAGGCTGCGTGGGGAGATCGATCGCATCGACGAGCAGCTGGTGTCCCTCATGGCGGCGCGGTCGGCGCTGGTGGTGGGCGTGGGTCAGGCGAAGCGCACCGGCGGCATTCCCGTCTATGCGCCGCATCGCGAGCGCGAGGTCATCGACCGCGCCATCGCGCGCAATCCCGGTCCGCTCCCGGCGCGCACCGTGGAGGCGGTCTTCCGCGAGCTCATGTCGGGAAGCTTCGCGCTGGAGCTGCCGCTGCGCATCGGCTTCCTCGGTCCGCCGGGGACCTTCAGCCATCTCGCCGCGGTGCGCCACTTCGGCTCGAGCGTGGAGTTCGCCGACCTCTCCGAGATCTCGCTCGTCTTCGAGGAGGTGGTCAAGGAGCACCTCCACTACGGGCTGGTGCCCTACGAGAACTCCATCGGCGGAAGCATCGTGGAGACGCTCGACGCCTTCCAGGAGTTCGACGCGACGATCGCCGCCGAGGCCCTGGTGGAAGTGAACCAGGTCCTGCTGGCGAACTGCGCTCCGGAGGCCGTCACGCGCATCCACTCGCGCGGCGAAGCCTTCGCCCAGTGCCGGCGCTGGCTCTCGCGGCGCTACCCGAAGGCGGAGCTGGTGGCCGAGGCGAGCACGGCGGCCGCCGCCCGCGTGGCGGCCCGCGACGCGGCCCTCGGCGCCGCCGCCATCGGAAGCGAACTGGCGGGGGAGATCTACGGTCTGCACGCCCTCTTCGACTCGATCCAGGACCGCGCCGGCAACGTGACCCGGTTCCTGGTGATCGGTCGGCAGCCGTCGAAGCGCACCGGCACCGACAAGACCTCCATCATGTTCGCCGCGCAGCATGCGCCCGGGGCGCTCGTGGACGTCCTGCAGGCGTTCCGCGCCCAGTCGCTCAACTTGAGCCACATCGAGAAGCGGCCGAGCGCCCGCGAGAACTGGCGCTACACGTTCTTCATCGATGTCGACGCCCACCGCGACGACGACGACCTCAAGCGGGCCATCGACGACGCGTCGAAGCACTGCCTGTCGCTCAAGGTGCTCGGCAGCTACCCGAGAGCCGAGCGCATCCTCTAGCGGCACGGCGGGGCGCTCCCGGGCGCGGGGCGTGATTCCCCTACACTCGCGCGCCGAATGGCCAAGCGATCCTTCGTCCGCGTCTGGATCCGCCGCGCGGTGCTGCTGGCGCTGTGGACGGTGTTCCTCATCGTGGCGACGCTCCTGGGGGTGGAGGCGCTGCGCGTGCGGTCGATGCCCGCGCTGGCGCGGTGGCACGAGCGGGCGCCGGCGTCGGAGTTCAAGGCGAAGGACGCGGTTCCGGGCTTCGACTTCGCGCGCTACCTGGAGCGCGAGGAGGCGGTCTTCCGCGAGTTGTCCCCGTTCTTCCTCCAGGGCGACGAGGCGCAGGGGATCTCGCCGGTCTTCCGCTTCGTCGCCGGTGGCCCGGGCGATCCGTCGACCTTCTCGCCGAACTGGAATCGCACGCAGATCCTCGAGCCCGCCGGCGCGCCGATCGGCGGCGCGCTCCTCCTGCACGGACTCACCGATTCGCCCTACAGCATGCGGTCGACGGCGCAGATGCTCCGCGACGCGGGCTTCCTCTGCATCTGCCTGCGGTATCCCGGCCACGGCACCGTGCCGGGGGCGCTCCTCCAGGCGGACTGGGAGGACTGGTACGCGGCGTCCCGGATCGCGTGGAACGAACTCCGTCGGCGCGTGGACGCGGACCGGCCCTGCATCCTCTGCGGCTACTCCACGGGCGGTGCCATCTCGGTGCTGCTGACGCTGGAGTTGCTGGAGCAGGGTGCGCCGCCGCCGTCGCGACTCATCCTCTTCTCGCCGGCCATCGGCATCACGCCGTTCGCCGTGGCGTCGAACCTCCACCGGCTCTACTCGTGGATTCCGTTCTACGAGAAGACGCGATGGCTCTCCATCGAGCCGGAGTACGATCCGTTCAAGTACAACTCGTTCCCGCAGCACGCGGGGGCGCAGTCATGGGGGCTCACGGGGCGGCTGTCGGAGGAGATCGAGCGCGCGGCGCAGGACGGGCGGCTGGCGCGCCTTCCGCCGATCCTTTCGTTCCAGTCGCTCGTCGACTCCACGATCGTGGCGCGCGATCTCATCACGCGCCTCTACGACCGACTGCCGGCCAACGGCAGCGAGATCGTCTGCTTCGACGTGAACCGGGGCCGCATGCTGGAGGGCTTCCTCTCGCAGAGCGTGCCGGACATCGCCGCGCGGCTCGCCGATCCGCGGCGCGCGTACGGCCTCACCTTGGTCACGAACATCGAGCCGGGGAGCCGGCAGGTGGAGGCCCGCGAGCAGGCGGCCGGCGCCGCGGAACTCCGGACGCGGCCTCTCGAGACGCCGTGGCCTCCGCAGGTCTTCTCGCTCGCCCATGTGGCGATTCCCTTTCCGCCGGATGATCCGCTCTACGGAGACGGGCGCGGCGACGCGACCGGGCGACTGCCGATCGGCGACCTGTCGATGCGCGGCGAGCGCGGCGTGCTCGCCATGTCCGCCGACGATCTCATGCGGCTCCGCCACAACCCGTTCCATGCCTACATGATGGAGTGGATCCGGCGCGAGATCGGCGCCCGCTGACGCACCATGAGCGCACGCATCCATCGGGAGCGAGGCCGATGAGCGCGACGCCGGCCGGCGCGGCGGGTCGACTCTTGGCGGAGCGGAGTCCGTACCTGCTCCAGCACGCCGGGAATCCCGTGGACTGGTGGCCGTGGGGCGCGGCGGCGATCGCCGAGGCGCGGCGGCTCGATCGACCGCTCTTCGTCTCCATCGGCTACGCCACCTGCCACTGGTGCCATGTCATGGCGCGGGAGAGCTTCGAGGATCCGCGCATCGGGCGGCTGCTCGCCGAACACTTCGTGAGCGTGAAGGTGGATCGCGAGGAGCGCCCGGAGGTGGACGAGGTCTGCATGACCGCGTGCCAAGTCTTCACGCAGATGGTGGAGGGGCGGCCCAGCGGCGGATGGCCGCTCTCCATCTGGCTGGAGCCGCGCACGCTGGCGCCCTTCTTCGTGGGAACGTACTTCCCGCCAGAGCCGGCGCACGGGCGCCCCTCGTTCTCGCAGGTCATCCAGGCGCTCGGCGGCGCATGGCGCGATCGTCGGGACGAAGTGGAGGCGCAGGCGGCGCGCCTCCTGGCGCTCGTGGCGTCGCAGCTCTCGCCGGCGGGCGAGCCCCGGGAGATTCCGCGGACCGTGGTGGACGACGCGGTGGCGCGGCTGATGACGATCCACGACTCCGAGTGGGGCGGATTCGGCGGCGCCCCGAAGTTCCCGCAGGCCTGCACGCTCGAACTCCTGCTCGCGGCCGCGTCGAGCGGCGGAGGCGCGGACGCGGGCGGTCGCGCCGTCGATCCGAGGCTCGGGCCGGTGGAGCGCGCGCTCGCGTCGATGGCGGCCGGGGGCATCCAGGACCAGGCGGGGGGCGGCTTCCATCGCTACGCCGTCGACCGCGAGTGGATCGTGCCGCACTTCGAGAAGATGCTCTACGACCAGGGACAGCTCGCGTCGCTCTTCGCCCGCGCGGCGCTGCGGCTCCGCGATCCGCGCCATCTCCAGGTGGCGTCGCGGATCTGCCTGCACGCGATGCGATCGATGCGGGATCCCGCGGGCGGCTTCCACGGCGCCCTCGACGCGGACGTGGACGGGCGGGAGGGCGCGGGACACGTCTGGTCGCGCGAGTCGTTCGAGCGGGCGTTCCGCGACGCGGGGCGGCCGGACGAGCTCCCGCTCGCCGCGCGAACCTTCGGCCTCGACGGCCCCGCCAACTTCCGGGATCCGCATCACTCCGACGCGGCGCCGGCCTGGGTGCTGGTGGATCGCGCGACCTGGCCCGAGGCCGCGGTCGCTCGCGGGTCCGCCGCGGGGGGGACCACGGAGGAGGCGATGCGACGGTGGCGCTCGATCCTGCTCGCGCACCGTTCGATGGGTCCCCAGCCGTCCGTGGACGACAAGATCCTCCCGGGCTGGAACGGACTCATGATCGAGGGGCTCGCCGAGACCGCGTGGACGATCCGCGAGTGGACGAACGAAGCGGGCCCGGTGCCGCTCCTCGGCGCGGACCAGGAGTGCAGCGCGGCCGCGGCGGAGGCGTTCCTCGACGCGGCGCGCGACGCCGCCTCGTTCGTGCTCGAATCGATGGGCGACGGGAGCGGCGGCCTGGTGCGCACCTGGCGCGGCGGCCCGTCGACGGTTCCTGCGTCGCTCGAGGACTACGGCCTGATGGCGCGCGGCCTGGCGGTGCTGGCCGGCGCTGAGACGGACGAGGCCCGGCGCGGGCGATGGACGGCGGCGGCGGAGTCGCTCCTCCAGGCGGCCGACGAGCGCTTCGGGGACGGACGCGGCGGCTGGTTCGACGCGCCCGCCGACGGGCTCCTCCCGGTCCGCGCGCGGTCGCTCGACGACGGGGCGCTGCCGAGCGGCACCACCGCGATGGTCGGCGCGCACCTCCGCCTGGCCGAGTTCCTCGAGGGGATGGGCGACGCGCGGGACCCGGCATCGCGCGGACGGGCGGCGGCCCACCGCACGCGCGCCGCCGGGGCCCTCCGCGCCGCGAGCGCCTCGTTCGCCCTGAATCCGCTCGCCTCGATGGGACTGCTCGCGGAACTCGCCCGCCTCCGCCGGGCCGAGCCCGGAGCGATCTGACCGGCGCCGCGCCCGCTACCATCCGCGCCGATGTTCTCCGTGGCCCTCATCTCCACCGGCGGCACCATCGAGAAGACCTTCGACGAGTTCGCCGGGGCGCTCTCCAACCGCGTGAGCGTGCTCGACGTGATGCTCGCCTCGCTCGAACTCCGCGGCGTGCAGATCCATCGCGTGGCCCTGATGAACAAGGACAGCCTGGAGATGACCGAGTCGGATCACGAGCTCATCGCCCGCACCGTCGAAGTGCTCGAGGGGCACCACGACGGCGTGGTGATCGTGCACGGGACCGATCGGCTGGCGATCACGGGCGAGCGCATCCACGCGCGACTCACGAAGGACGGCACCATGACCAAGGCGATCGTGCTCACCGGGGCGATGCGTCCCTACGAACTGCGCCGCACCGACGCGGTGCAGAACCTCACGGAGGCGCTCATGGCGGTGCAGATCCTCCCGCCCGGGGTCTACGCGGTGCTCCACAACCGCGTGCTGAAGTTCCCCGGCGTGCGCAAGGACACCCGGCAGATGACCTTCGTCCGGGAGGACGCATGAGCGCCGCGGCGAGGAGTGGCGGCGCCGAGGGCGGGGCGCCGCTGCGAGGCGTGCTCGGCTGGATCGAGCGCATCGGCAATCGACTGCCGGATCCGGCCACGCTCTTCGTGATCGGCTGCCTGCTGGTGGCCGTCGGATCCGCGGTGGCCGCGTGGTGCGACTGGACGGTGCCCGACCCGCTCAAGCCGGGGGCCATGATCTCGGCGCGGAACCTCCTCGATGCCGAGGGCGTGCGGTGGATGTGGCTCAACGCGGTGAAGAACTTCCTCGACTTCCACCCGCTGGGCGTGGTGCTCGTGGCCATGCTGGGCATCGGCGTGGCCGAGCGCACGGGCCTGCTCGGCGCCATGCTCAAGATCATCGTGCTGGCGGTGCCCGCGTCGCTGCTCACGCCGGCGGTGGTCTTCGCGGGCGTGATGTCCAGCGCCGCCGCCGACGCCGGGTACGTGATCCTTCCGCCGCTGGCGGCCGCCGTCTACGCCAAGGCGGGACGGGCGCCGCTCGCGGGGCTGGCCGCGGTCACCTTCGGCGTGGCCGGCGGTTTCAGCGCCAACCTGCTCCTGACGAGCCTCGATCCGCTGCTCCAGGGACTCACCGAGCAGGCGGCGCGGCTGACGGATCCGAGCGCGGTGGTCGAAGTGAGCTGCAACTGGTACTTCATGTTCGCGTCGACCTTCCTGGTCACGCTCATCGGGTGGGGCGTCTGCCGCTTCGTCACCGAGCCGCGCTTCGACCGGGCCACGGTGGAGCGGCAGGTGCGGACGGCGGGCATCGCCGCGACCGGACCCGAGCGCCTGGAGCCCGCGGAGCGGCGCGGCCTGTTGGTCGCGCTGGTCTCGGCGCTCGCGGTGGGCGCGGTGCTGGCGGCGATGGCGCTCGTGCCGGGGTGGCCGCTGCACGGGCAGTACGAGCCGGTCCCGGGACGCAGCGCCCCGGTCTGGACCGGCGCGATCGTGCCGATGCTGCTCGTGGGCTTCCTCGTCCCCGGCGTCGCGTACGGGATCGCCACCGGCGCGGTGCGCAGCGATCGCGACGTCGCATCGCGCATGAACGAGACGATGGCGTCGATGGGCGCCTACATCGTGCTCGCCTTCTTCGCGGGGCAGTTCATCAAGTGGTTCGACGTGTCGAACCTGGGGCGCCTCGTGGCCATCGAGGGCATCGACGCCCTCCGGCGCTTCGAGCTCTCCCCGTACCTGCTGGTGACCGCGATGATCGTGATGACCTCGATCATCAACCTGCTCATGTCCAGCGCCAGCGCCAAGTGGGCGGTGCTGGCCCCGGTCATGGTGCCCATCCTGGCGGGGCTCGGCGTGGCGCCGGAGGTGACCCAGGCGGCGTATCGCGTCGGCGATTCGGTGACGAATCCCGTCACGCCGCTCAACGCCTACCTCGTGGTGATCCTGGTGGCCATCCGGCGCTACGAGCCCGGCGCCGGCATCGGCACGCTCATCGCGCTCACGCTGCCGTACTCGATCGCGGCGATGATCGCGTGGACGCTCTTCCTGCTGGGATGGCTGGCGATGGGGATCCCGCTCGGACCCGGCGGTCCGACGGTGGTTCCGTCGCCGTCGTAACCTGCCGCTTCATGAGCAAGTACCTGACCGCGCCGGTGCCCAGCACCACGATGCCCAAGGGCATCCCGTTCATCATCGGCAACGAGGCGGCGGAGCGGTTCAGCTTCTACGGCATGAAGACGATCCTCTTCGTCTTCATGACCTCGTACCTGCTCAGCTCCTCCGGACAGCCCGATCCGATGGAGCCGGCGGAGGCGCGCCAGGCGGTGTCGCTCTTCGCCGCCAGCGCCTACTTCTTCCCCATCCTCGGCGCCGTCGTGGCGGACGCGATCCTCGGCAAGTACCTGACGATCATGCTCCTCTCGATCGTCTACTGCGTGGGCCACCTGGCGCTGGCGCTCATGGACCTGCCGCCGGCGATCCTCGAGCAGACCCTCGAGCCGCGCACGCTGCTCGTCATCGGACTCGGGCTCATCGCCCTCGGTTCGGGCGGCATCAAGCCCTGCGTCTCCGCCAACGTGGGCGACCAGTTCGGCGAGAGCAACCGGCACCTGCTGGGGCGCGTCTACGCGTGGTTCTACTTCTCCATCAACTTCGGGTCGTTCTTCTCCACGCTGCTCACCCCGTGGGTCCTGGCGCGCGATCGCGCCGACGGACTCATCGCGGGGCCCGGATGGGCCTTCGGAATCCCCGGAATCCTGATGGCGGTGGCCACGATCTGCTTCTGGGCGGGCCGCAAGCGGTTCGTGCACATCCAGCCGCGCGGGTGGGACTTCGTCCGCGAGACCTTCCTCTCGCGCGAAGGCGTGGGCGTGATCCTGAAGCTCGTCCCCGTCTACTTCTTCGTGGCCTTCTTCTGGGCCCTCTACGACCAGACGGGTTCCGCGTGGGTGCAGCAGGCGGAGACGATGGATCGATCCTTCGCCGGCATCCTCTGGCTGGAGAGCCAGGTGCAGGCGGTGAATCCCGCGCTCATCCTGATCTTCATCCCGATCTTCACCTACGCCATCTACCCGGCGATCAACAGGTTCTTCACGCTCACCTTCATCCGCAAGATCGCCATCGGCTTCTTCATCACCGTGATCGCGTTCGCGCTCACGGCCTGGATCGAGCAGCGGATCGCCGACGCCCAGAAGGCCTTCAGGCCGCAGGTGCAGGCGGCCTTCGCCGACGGGTCGATCGATCTCGCCGCCACCATGAAGGCGGCCGACGAGCGCGGCCACGGTGCGGCGGCCCAGTCCATCCGCCGCATCGGCGGCACGCCGCTGCTCTACTTCCCGGCGTCGCTTCTCTGCCCGGACGGGGATCGCTCGCAGCCGATGCGATTCACGATCCGCGGGGCGGGCGGCACGCTCGAGGCGAGCGTCGACGCGGGGAAGTCGCTGGGCATCATCCGTCAGACGCTGCTCGAGGCGCAGTCCCGCGCGGAGGAGGGCGGAGCGACGCCTCCCGACGTGCAGGTGGAGATCTTCCAGCCGCTCGGTGAACACGAACTGCTCCGCGCCGTCGCTGGCACGCGATTGGAGCAGGCGGTCCGGAAGGGGGCCACGCTGACGAAGGTGCTCGAGGAGCTCCGCACCGCGGCACCCGAGGCCGATGGACTGAGCCGCGGGAAGATGGGGCTCCTGCGAGCGCGCCTGG
>CAZSVT010000068.1:0-12680 GCA_964610365.1 uncultured Isosphaeraceae bacterium | reverse complement strand
CCATCGGCCACCGGGCGGGTGCGCACCCCGAGGCGCCCCTGCGCCCGGCGCTCGCCCGCGCCGTCCTGCGGACTCGAGACGCCCAGGTGCGAGGCGTTCAGCTCGCCGATGAATCGAGCCGCGACATCGTCGAACTCATCGGCGGTGCGCGCCGCCTGCGCCAGTTCCAGGTAGCGGGCGGTGAGCGCCGGCCAGTCGAGCCCCTTCATGGTGGGGTGGTAGAAGCCCTCGCCCAGCGCCGTGGCCACGCCCAGGAAGCGGCGCCGCATCTGTTCCGCCGGATCGATCCGCGTGGAGGCGGAGAAGTCGATGGCCTTGCTCTCGCCGCCCGTCGGTGGAACGGTGGACGGACGCCCGTCGCGCAGCACCACCACCTTGTCGCCGGTGAGCGACACCTGCTGCACGCGCCCGCCGCCGCCGAGACGCTTCTGGTCCGTTCCGTCCCACTTCACGGAGAGCAGCGCGTCGCCGGCCCCCGGCTCGTCGGCTTCCGGATCCGGCACCCCCGTGGAGGTGAAGATCAACCGGTCGCCGCCCGGAGTCATCTCCAGCTGACCCTCGCTGCCGCCCATCGTCGTCACGCGCACCACGCGGAGATAGGCGTCGTCCAGCGAGAGCACGGGCGGCGCCGGCTTCTCGCGCGGCGAGCCGGCGCCCTCGTCCTTCTTCGCGTCCTTCCCGACGGCGTCGTCGGGCTTCTCCTCCTTCGTCGCATCGGGCGCGGCGGCGTCGCCCGCGCCCTCGGCGGCGCCGTTCGCGGCGGCCGCCGGCTTCTTCGCGGCCGCGGCCTTCGATTCGGCGCCGAGCGGCTTGCGCTTCTTCGCGGCGTCGATCGCGTCCTTGAAGTACTTCTCGCGCTCGGCGGGGCTCATCGACTCCAGCGACTTGTCCAGCGCCACCGTCCAGACGTCGAACTCGTTGTTCACCCGGTCGGAGCGGAAGGCGAGGATGCGCCCGTCGGCGCTCCAGCGCGGATCGAGGTCCGAGTCGGGATGGCGCGTGATGTTGACGGCGTCCGCCGAGCCGTCGGTCGGCGCCACCCAGATGTCGCTGTTGAAGTCGCGATCCTCCTGGACGATGGCGATCCAGCGACCGTCGGGGCTGAATCGCCACGAGATGCCGGGATCCCATCCCCGGCGGATGCATCGCTCCTGGCCGTCGTCGAGCCGCTGCACGCACAGGTTGCCGGCGCCGCGACGGAACGCCAGCAGCGTTCCATCGGGTGATGGATCCGGATCGCGGATCGGCTCGTCCCCCGACACCACCGTGCGCACCGCGAACTCGATCGCGTCGCCCCAGTCCCCGGCCGGCCGCGGCTTCGGCGACGGCGCGGCCGACGCCGCGCGCTCCGGCGCTGCCCCCGCCGCCGCCGCCTGTCCGGCGGCGGGCTCGGCCTTCGTCTCCGGCGCGTCGCTGGCGGGCGCGCTCCGGCCCTCATCGCCCGACTTCGCCCCGCCGCCGTTCGCGCCGCCCGCCTCGTCGCCCGCCTCGCCGCCCGCTCCTGCGGCATCCTTCGCGAAGTCGCGACGCAGTTCGCGCCGCGTTCGCTGCACGGTGACGGCGCGGATCTCCTCGCGCCCGGATTCGTCGCTGGTGAAGTAGAGGGTGCGACCGTCGGGGCTCCAGGCGATCTGGTACTCGCGCGACGGCGTGTCGGTGATGCGCACCGCGGGCGCCTTGTCGTCGAGCGATCGCACGAAGAGATCGCCGTAGGCCACGAGCGCCATCGAGGTCCCGTCCGGGTTGAGCTTCGCCTCGGTCACCTCGCGGTCGATGCGCCGCCAGCGGGGCTCGCTCCGGGCGTCCTCCGGGGCGGTGATCGCGATCGGCTGCGTCGCGGCAGGCGAGGCGGAGAGATCGATCCGATGGAGGCCTGCCCACGATCCGACCACCGCCGTGCGGCCGTCGGCGCTCACGGCGAGATCGCGCGCGTCGTCGGTGAACGAGGTGAGACGCCGGCCCGGCGACTCGGGCGGCGCGTCGATCGGTCGGGCGAAGACATTGACGACGCCGCCTTCGGCATCGGAGAGGTAGATCACCTGGTCGCCCACGCCGAAGCGGGCGCCGCCGTCGTTGCCCTCCCACGAGGTGAGGCGCCGGAACGAACCGTCGCGACGATCGAAGAGCCACGCGTCGCGCGAATCCGATCCCCGGTACCCGCGACGACTCCACGAGGCGCCGCCGCGGTCGAAGAGCACGCGCGCGGCGTCGGCGGACGGCGCGGCCCGGCTTCCGAAGGCGTCGTGCACGCGCTCGATCGGACCGCCGTCGAGGGCGACCTGGTAGGGCCGGGGCGATCGGTAGAGATCGTTCTCCCGGCTGGCGTCGAAGAACGCCGCCGCGCGTCCGTCCGGGAGCCGCCCCACCGTGGAGAGCGTCACCGGCGTGTCGAGCCGGGTGAGCTGCGAGACCCGGGTTCCGTCGGCGCGCATCATCCAGAGATTGCGCACGCCGTCGCGCGAGCTCTCGAAGACGATCGAGGCGCCGTCGGGCGACCACGCGCTGCGCAGCTCGTCCGCGGGATGGGAGGTCAGCCTGGCGGCGGCGCCGCCGGCGACCGGGACCAGCCAGAGGTCCCCGCGCCACGAGAAGACCAGGCTCGTCCCATCGGGGCTGATCGACGGATACCGAGCGAAGTCGACGTTGCCGCCCGCGCTCGCCGCCTCGTCGCCGATCGGGGCGCTCGCCCCCTGCGACGCCACTCCGAGCGGCACCGAGATGGCTCCGACCAGGAGGAGCGCGGCCCCGCGCCCGCGCCACCGAAGGTTCGTCGGTCGCCGAAAGGATGGAGCGGGAATGGAGGCGGCGGGGTTGCGGTCCTGCATTCCGGCATCATCCACGGCCGTGGGCCCCGGTGCGAGCACGGACCGGGGTCCGGCACGGCCATTGCAGCCCGGACGACCCTCAGAAGCCCCCCGGCAGGACCGTCAGGACGCTTGCCTGGGGCTGCAAAACATTCGACTGTGCATGAGCGTATTTGACGAGGAGCCGATGGGGTGAATCGGCTCGGGAGGAACGAACCATGGATCTCAGGCCCAGTGAAACTCTTGAACGCATGCGAGGGCTCCTCTCCAGGATGGAGCAGGCGGTCGATGGTGCTCGGGACCGTCGCCGGGGCGTGGCTCCGGTGACGGCGGGCTCCATCCAGTCCACGAACGGCGCAGGCACCCCCAGTCCGTCGCCGAGCATGGAACGGCGGGTGAATGACCCGGCCCCCGCGCCGATCCCCTTCCCGGCCGCCGCGTCGTCCGGAAAGCCGAAGGCCCGGGCCAAGTCGCTCGAGGACTTCGATGCCGCCTTCAAGCGGCTGGCGGAGCGGCAGGCCGGCTGAGGCCCGCGTTCCCACAATGCAGACCCACCAGCGCCGATGCCGGCCGTCCGGCATCGGCGCGTCGTTTCCGGGGTCGATGGAGACGCCGCGCCGCGTCGCCGGAGAGCGCCGTATCCTGCCCGGCCCATGCTCGACTTCGTGCGCCAGGCGATCCGCGACTTCCGCCACACGGGAAGCGTGTGGCCCAGTTCGCCGCAGCTGGCCAAGGCGATGACCCGGGTCATCGGCGCGTCGAGCTCGCCCCGGCGGTTCCTCGAGGTCGGACCGGGCACGGGACCCTTCACGCGGATGCTCCTGAAGCGGCTGCGCGACGGCGACGAGCTCGACCTGGTGGAGCTCAACTCCGCCTTCTGCGATGAACTGGAGCGCCGCATGCTGCGCCGCTTCCGCGCCGATCATCCGCGCATCGCGGTTCGACTGCACCAGGCCCGGATCGAGGACGTTCCGCTCCACCCGCCGTACGACTTCGTCATCTGCGGCCTGCCCTTCAACAACTTCCCGCCGAAGCTGGTGCGCAGCATCTTCCGGCGACTCCTGGCGCTGCTGCGCCCGGGCGGCGAACTCGTCTACTTCGAGTACGCGGGCGTCCGGGCCATCAAGGGCACCGTCGCCGGCGCGAAGGGGCGCCACGCCCTGCGACGGATCGGCGCCGTGGGCCGCGGTCTGCGCCGACGCCATGCCGGCCGCCAGACGCTGGTGCTGGGGAACATCCCGCCGGCGATCTCGGTGCGCCTGCGAAAGCTCTGAAGCGACATGTTCATCAACGAGCACTTCCTGAAACTGGCGGCGGGCTATCTCTTTCCCGAGATCGCCCGCCGGGTGGCCGCCTTCGCGCAGGCCCATCCTTCGCTCGCGCCGCGCATCATCCGCTGCGGCATCGGCGACGTCACCGAGCCGCTCCCGCCCTCGGTGATCGCCGCGATGCACGCGGCCGTCGACGAGCTCTCCCGGCGCGACACCTTCCGCGGCTACGGTCCGGCCACGGGCTACGACGAGGTCCGCCGCGCCATCGCCGAGGGCGACTACCGATCGCGCGGCCTGGAAGTGGCCGATGACGAGATCTTCCTCTCCGACGGCAGCAAGCCGGACGCGAGCGCCTTCCTGGAGATCGTCGGCGCCGGCAACCGCATCGGCGTGCCCGATCCCGTCTACCCCGTCTACGTCGATACCAACGTGATGGCGGGCCACACGGGACCG
The DNA here is from genome assembly GCA_964610365.1 of uncultured Isosphaeraceae bacterium. Classification (GTDB taxonomy): domain Bacteria; phylum Planctomycetota; class Phycisphaerae; order Phycisphaerales; family SM1A02; genus VGXK01. The sequence goes on along the minus strand of CAZSVT010000068.1, from coordinate 8,152 downwards.
GCGGACGCCTCCGGCGCCTACGAGGGCCTCGTGCCGCTCGTGGGCACGCCCGCCAACGGGTTCGTGCCGGAGCCGCCGTCGCAGCCGCTGGACCTGGTCTACCTCTGCTCGCCCAACAACCCCACCGGCGCGGTGATCCCGCGCGAGACGCTCGCGCGCTGGGTGGAGTGGGCGAACCGGCACGGCGCCGTGATCCTGTACGACGCCGCGTACGAGGCCTTCATCCGCGATCCCTCCGTGCCGCGGTCCATCTTCGAGATCCCCGGGGCCCGCGACTGTGCCGTGGAGTTCCGCAGCTTCTCGAAGAACGGCGGATTCACGGGATTGCGGGCCGGGTGCACCGTGGTGCCGCGATCGCTGGAAGGCCGCACCCGCCGCGGCGATCGCGTGCCGCTCCACGGCCTCTGGACGCGCCGATGGAGCACCTGCAGCAACGGCGTCAGCTACCCGGTGCAGCGCGCCGTGGAGGCGCTCTACACGCCGCAGGGTCGCCGCGAGACGGCGGCGCTGGTGGACTTCTACATGGGCAACGCGGCGATCCTCTCCAGGTCGCTCCGCGAGGCGGGCTTCCGAACCTGGGGAGGGGTCGACGCGCCGTACGTGTGGGTGGAGTGCCCGGCCGGCACCCGGAGCTGGGATCTCTTCGACCGGCTGCTCCAGGACGCGCAGGTGGTGGTCACGCCGGGCGCCGGCTTCGGGCGCCACGGAGAGGGCTTCTTCCGCGTCTCGGCGTTCAACTCGCGCGAGAAGGCGGAGGAGGCGGCCCGCCGGCTGGCGGCGTTCGGCGCAGGCACGCCACGAACATCTCCACGCTCTCCGCTCGGCTCGACTTCGGCTTGAAGCCCTTCACGGACCCGAAGAGCCGCTGGGCGCGCCGCAGGAGCGCCGGGTAGTCCGCGCCCTCGAAGACCTTCATCACCAGCGATCCGCCGGGTCGGAGCCACGCGTCCACGCGGTCCAGCAGGGCGTTGCAGAGGCGCACGCTCACGGCGCTGTCGGCGCTCGGCACGCCGGTGGTGTCCGGCGCCATGTCGGAGAGGACCAGGTCGAACGGCACCGGGCCGAAGCGCTCCGCCTCGATCTCCTGCAGATCCTCGCGGAGGATCTCCACGTGCGCCGGCAGGCCGCGAGGATCGATCGGCTTGAGGTCGACGGCCACCACGCGGCCGCGCGGTCCGACCGCCGCCGCCGCCACCTGCGTCCAGCTTCCGGGCGCGGCGCCGACGTCGAGCACGCGCAGGCCGGGGCGGAGCAGATGGAATCGCTCGTCGAGCTCCAGGAGCTTGAACGCGCTGCGGGCGCGGAAGCCCCGCTCCTTGGCCAGGCGGAAGTAGTGATCCTGGACTTCCTTCATGGCGTCCGGGCCCGCGGCGCTGCGGACGCGGCGCGGCGGCCGCTCCGATCGCCGGCTTCCGCGTGCCCTCGCATCACGGCCGGATCGCGAAGGAACCGACGTCGTGCGGATCGCCCACCACGGCCACCCGGATGTCGCCGTCGACGGTGCGCAGCAGCACGGTGCCTCCGCCTCCGTTCAGGGTGGCGAACATCGAGTCGTGGTCGTTCCGCGCGTTCTCGGAGATCCAGCGCCCCGCCTCGCAGCGCGAGTAGACGCGCCCGCCAACGGTCTCGGCGTCGATGGCGAAGGCGCTCTCGCCGCGCACCCGAAAGTCGATGTCGCCCTCGGTGGTCAGGATCACCGAGTCCTGCTTCTGCGGCCACCCGGTGATGACGCGCACGTCGCCCTTGGTGGTGGCGATGTCCACGGGACCCTGCGGATCGCTCACCTGCACCTTGCCGCGCCGCGTCTGGATGTTGACGCGGCCGAGTTCGTTCACCAGCACCTCGATGTCCACCTGCTGGAACCAGGGCTCCGCGTGATTGGTGGACGCGCTGACGCGCACGGTGGGAACGCCGCCGGGCTCGCTCGCCGGCACCAGCTCCGCCGTCCACTGGATCTCGGGCAGGCTCTGCTCGCTCTCCCGGTCGCGGCCGCCCTCGTGCGTTCCCCGACGGTCGAGGATGACCAAGGCGTCGCGCGTGCGCTCCGTGCGCCCGCCGCGCACCACCACGGGTCCGGCGAAGTTGTGCACCTCCACGTTGACCGGCCCGTCCACCGGGATGAGTACCTGCTCCTGGCTGCTCTTGTGACCGAGCAGACCGTGGCCGATGCCGTCGAGAAGCCGTTGGGTGCCCCGCTCGGTGTCGCTGCCCCCGGCGCAGCCGGCGCCGGCCGCCACCGATGCCAGGATCGCTCCGGCGACCGCTCGGAGCAGGGGGCGGGAGCGGCTCGGAACGCGGGAGTGGCTCGCGGCTTCCATCGCCGGCGATTCTACGATGGTGCGATGCGCCCCGCAGCCGTGGTCGTCGCCTCCCTCGCGCTCGCCGCCTCGGGCTCGGCGCGCGCCGACTCCGGCTCGGCGCTCGCCACCGATGCGCCGGCGCCGGCGGTGACGGATCGCGTGAGCGTGGTCCTTCCGGAGGCGAGCGCGTCGCTCCTGGAGGGCGGCGCGCCGGGCGGGCGGATCCTGCTCTTCCTCAAGTCGGAGCGCACGCGCCATCCCACCGAGGATCCGGCGGAGGCGCCGTTTCCCGACGAGCCGCAGCCGGTCTACTCCCGCGCCGTCACGCGCCTCGAGCCCGGCGTCGCCGTCGACTTCGGCGACGAGGTCGTCTCCTTCCCCGGTCCGATCTCCGAGCTGCGCGGGCGCTACCAGGTGCAGGCGGTCCTGGATCGCGACCGCACGGAGCGTCACCACCTGGCCCCGGGCAACCTCGTGTCGGAGGTGATGGAGGTGGACTTCGATCCCGCCACCGAGCAGCGCGTGGCCGTCTCCCTCTCGCGCCGCCTCCCTCCGGCCGAGCCGCTGCCGACGGACGCGGGCGTCCTCTGGGAGGAGATGCCCAGCCGGCTCCTCTCCGAACACGCCGGCAAGCCCGTCACCATGCGCGCCGGCATCGTGCTGCCGCGCGACTACCACCGGATCGACGCGCCGCGCCGGGCGTGGCCGGTGGTCTATGTCATTCCCGGCTTCGGCGGCCGGCACACCATGGCGCTCTCCATGGCCCGCATGGTGGCGATGCCGGGCTCGGAGCGGGTGGCGCCGCAGGTGGCGTGGGTGGTGCTCGATCCGGAGACGCCGCTGGGTCATCACGGATTCGCCGACTCCGATCGCCACGGGCCCATGGCCCGCGCCCTGGTGGAGGAGTTCATCCCGTGGCTGGAATCGAAGTACCGCTTCGTGCCGAAGCCGGAGGCGCGGATCGTCACGGGTCACAGCTCCGGGGGATGGAGCGCGCTCTGGCTGCAGTTGACCCATCCGGAGACCTTCGGCGCCTGCTTCGCCAGCGCGCCGGATCCCGTGGACTTCTCCGCGTTCCAGCGATCCGACCTCTACCGCGACGCGTCCCTCTTCATCGACGCCGAGGGCGGCATCCAGCCGAGCCTGCGCGAACCGCTCGGGCCGCAGTTCGACCGCATCCTGCTCACCGTGGCCGACGAGGTGGCCATCGAGCGCGTGCTCGATCCGGAGGGCGATTCCGGCGAGCAATGGGACGCCTGGAACGCGATGTTCAGCCGCGTGGACCCGGCCACCGGGCGCTCGCGGCGGATGCTCGATCGTCGAAGCGGGGCCATCGACCACGGGGTGGTGGAGCGGGACTGGTCGCGCTACGACATCGCCCGAAAGGTGGATCGCGAGTGGGCGACGCTGGGGCCGATCCTCGCCGCGCGCGTCCGGCTCCTCTGCGGCGATCGCGACGGCTACTACCTGGACCGGGCGGTGTCGAAGCTGCGCGACCTGGTGGCGCGCCGGCGCGCCGCCACGGCGCCGCCCGCGACCGCCGCCGATGGCGTCGCGGCCGCGCCGGAGGGTCCCGGGTACATCGAGCTCGTTCCCGGCGCGACCCACTCCACGCTCCCGGCGATGATCGCGCTGCGCTGGCACCAGGAGATGCGACAGCACCTCCGGCGCCACGGCCTGGCGGAGGAGTGACGCGCCGGCCGCGCGCGGGGCCGAGCGCGGCCCCCGGCGGTCAGACGCCCACGCCGCAGATGGCCGCCGCGCGGGCGGCGATGGCCGTGTGGTGCAGTCCGCACATGGCGAGGATGCCCTCCTCGTCGCGGGCGCTCTTGGGGATCCGCGAGACGAACATCTGGGCGAGCGTGAAGCCGTCGCCGGACTCCGTCAGCGCGTCGGCCACGGCGCTCCCGATGCCGCCGCCGTAGTTGTCCTCCACCGTGAGGATGTTGCCGCCGTTGTCGTTGGCCAGGTCCAGCAGCGCCTCCTGGTCGAAGGGGATGCTGTAGAGGTCGACGAGCGTGGCGTCCACCCCCTGCTTGTCGAGCAGCTCGATGGCCTTGTTGCACTCGTGGATCATGAAGCCGGCCGAGACGATGAGCAGATCGCGGCCCTTGGTGAGGACTTCCAGCTTGCCGAGGTTGAAGATGGTCTTGTCGTCGTAGATGAACTCCACGTCCGGCCGGGCGGTGCGCATGTAGCAGGCGCCGTGATGCTCGGCCATGGCCAGCGTGAGTCCGTAGGCGGCGTACGCGTCGGCGGGCTGGAGGATGTAGAAGCCCGGCGCGCCTCGGTGATCCCGCATCCGCGTGAACGCGCGGAACCACGAGACATCGGGCAGCGACATCTGGCTCGGACCGTCCGCGGCCAGCGAGATGCCGGAGTGGCTTCCCAGGATCTTGAGGTTGGCGCCGGAGTTGACCGCCATCTCGATCTGGTCGTAGGCGCGCGTGACGAACTTGCTGAAGGTGGCGCAGAAGGGGATCTTGCCGGCCGCGGAGAGGCCGCAGGCGGCGCTGATCATGTTCTGCTCGGCGATGCGGCACTCCACGAAGCGATCGGCGAGATCCTTGTCCAGGGAGAACCACTCGGTGAACGTGCTGTTCTTCACATCGGCGTCGAGCACCACCACGTCGGTGTTGGCGTGTCCCAGCGCCCGGAGGGCCAGACCCGCGGCCTTGCGCGTGGCCAGGCGCCCGGTGGCCAGCGTGCTCGACATGTCGTAGGCCTTCATCGCGGCGCTGAAGGAGGGCACATCCTCCGCCTCCGGACGGGCCGGCAGTTCGCCGGCGGGCGGGAAGATGCGGAGGTTCTCGTCGCCCGCGAGCGCGGAGGTGAGCTTCACGCGCGACGCGTCGAGCTCCTCGAGCGCCTTCTGGAGCTTCGCGCCGGTGGCCGGCTTCCCGTGCCATCCGCCGCCCTGCACGCTCGGAGCACCCCAGCCCTTGACCGTGGTGGCCACCACCGCCATCGGCGGCGTGCCCTTGCCGCGCTGGGCGAACTCATCGAGCGCGGAGCGGATTGCTTCGGGGTCATGGCCGTCGATCGACCGGACCTTGAAGCCGAACGACTCCAGCTTCCGGGCGATGGTCTGCGGCGACTGCTGCGACGAGACCTTGTCGCTCTGGCCGTAGGCGTTGCAGTTGAAGATCGGCAGGACGTCGGTGAGGGCGTGATCGACGATGAAGTCGCACGCCTCCCAGACCTGGCCCTCGCGCGACTCGCCGTCGCCGATGATGCAGTAGACGCGGCGCGCCAGGCCGTCCTGCCGCGAGCCGAGCGCCAGCCCGGCGGCGATGGACAGGCCCATGCCGAGCGACCCGGTGGCGGCGTCGAAGAAGGGGAAGCCCTCCATCGGATTCGGGTGGCCGTCGACGGGGCTCTCCGCCTTGCGGAGATTCATGGCGTCCTCGCGCGTCATGGGGCGGCGCGCGGCGGGGTCCTTGCCGATCAGCACGCCGAGGTCGGCGCACGCCGCGTAGACGATGGGGCAGCCGTGCCCCTCGGAGAGCACCAGCCGGTCCGAGATCGGATCATCCGGCGCCTCCGGAGACCATCGCATGGCGTGGTACATGAGCACGGTCACCAGGTGACCCAGGCTCATGGCCGTGGTGGGATGCCCGCTGCCGGCGGCGGCGCACATCTCGAGAGAGAGTTTGTCGAGCTGGATGGCCTTGGCATGGACAGCGGCTTCAAAGGACAAGGATCACCTCGGAGGAGACGGTTCGGGGACCAGGGCGAGCACGCAGCCCGCGGCGGCGAGATCGGCAGTATCGCGGAATCCACGCCGAACGGCAACGGCCGTGCCGATGCGGAACGGCGATGGTTCCTCCCGCGACCGGCGCGATGCGCCTCTATCCTCCTCCATGCCGGCGCCGCGCGGTGGATCCGACGGCGCCCCTGCCGACTCCGTGATGGCCGACACGCGCCTTCCATCCGATCGCGATCCCGCCGAGCCGCCGCTCGTGGGCATCACCATGGGCGATCCCTTCGGCATCGGGCCCGAGGTGCTGGTGAAGGCGCTCGCGGATCCCGCGGTGCGACGCGCCGGTCGATTCGTGATCTACGGACAGAACCAGGTGCTGGTGGACGCGGCGGAGCGCGTGGGCGTGGAGCCCTGCTGGCTTCGGATCGCGGCCGGAGGCGAACGCGCAAGCCGCGGCGTGGTGGCGGAGCCGGTGGTCTACGACTACGACGGAGGCGCCTCCCCCGCGTCCTCGGGCGGCTCGCGCGGACCCTCGCTCGCCGGCGGCGCGCTCTCCAAGGCCTTCGTGGACGACGCGATCACCGATGCGCTGCGGCCGGCCGGAGAACGGCGCCGCATCGAGGCGCTGGTGACGGGACCGATCAGCAAGGAGAGCTGGTCGATGGCGGGACACCGATGGCCGGGGCACACGGAGCTCCTCGGGGCCCGCGCCAAGGTGAAGCGCCAGGTGATGCTCTTCTGGAGCTCGAAGCTCCGCGTGGCCCTGGCCACGGGACACATCCGCCTTGCCGAGGTCCACGACTGCCTGACCATCGGGCGGGTCTTCGATCCGATCGATCTGGGTCACGACACCTGTCGGCGGCTGGGGATCCGTTCGCCGCGCATCGCCGTCTGCGGCCTGAACCCGCACGCCGGAGAACGCGGGCTCTTCGGCGACGACGAGGGCCGGGTGATCGCCCCGGCCATCGAGCTGGCGCGCCGCGCGGGGATCGACGCGCGCGGCCCCTTCCCCGCCGATTCCATCTTCATCGCGGCCGCGGGCGGCGCCTGGGACCTGGTGGTGGCCATGTACCACGACCAGGGGCTCATCCCGCTCAAGCTCCTGGCGCGCGACGAGGCGGTGAACATGACCGCGGGACTGCCCTTCGTGCGAACGAGCCCGGATCATGGAACGGCGTTCGACATCGCCGGTCTCGGCACCGCGAATCCCGGCAGCATGAAGGCGGCGATCCTGCTGGCGGCACGGCTGGCATTCACCGCGCGCGAGGCGGCGGGCGGCGGAGCGGCGCGGGACTTGGACGGCCGTGATCGATCGGGCGCCTCGGACCGATCCGGCGCCGATGCGACGCATCCGCGGGAATGAAGAAGAACCCGCCCGGGGCCCCGTGAGGCCCGAGCGGGTTCCGAGGAGAGAAGACGACCATTCGGAGCGCTCCCGAAGGAGCCGCGACGGCGTCCCCCCGATGACGCCGCCGCGGCGATCGATCCGCCGCTCCCATTCCGAGGAGCTGCGCCCAAGGCAGGCTCGGTTGCGACGGGCGCTCCATTGGCGGATCAATTCCTTCGTCGCCGGCCTCGCGCCACGGCCGCGGCCAGCAGGAGGCAGGCGCCCGGCGCCGGCACCGGCGTGCCCTCCATCAGCAGGTTGTCGATCCGGAGATTCCCCTGGGCGCTCGAGGCGCCTTCCAGCCGAAGGCGGAGCGAGGCGGTGCCGTTCTCCAGGAAGTCGAGCGAACCCAGGTCGAAGGTGGCCACCGACCAGGTGCCTGGCGTCAGCGTGAATCCCCCCACCGTCTCCCAGTTCGCGCCATGCTGCGCCTCCAGCACGGAGGAGAGATGGCCGGTGCTGGTGGCCCGCATGGCGAGACTCAGCGTGAGGCCGGTGTATCCGACCGTTCCGATCGAGACGACGGCGCTCTTCCCATTCGCACTCGTCCCCGTGAAGCCCAGGCCCTCCCCGGCGGCGTCGCCGGGCCACGCGTTCAGATCCGTGCCGCTCTGCCACGAGAGGCCGCTGCCGCCGAACGCCGCGAGATCGAGCGTGCCGCTCCCGTGCGCGGCGCCGATGGCGCCCGCCACCGGCGTGGCGAGACCATTGAAGTTCCATGCCGCCAGCAGGTCGCCCGACGCGCCCCCGGCGGACAGAAGT
>CAZSVT010000067.1:4041-12753 GCA_964610365.1 uncultured Isosphaeraceae bacterium | reverse complement strand
GGCCGTCGTGACGCGTGCCCGACGGCTCGTGAAGCGACGATCCCCCTGCCCGGTCGCGGGAACGCTCGACCTCATCGGGGACAAGTGGACGCTGCTCGTCATCCGGGACCTCCTCGCCGGCAAGACGAGGTTCCGCGACCTTGCGGCGTCGCCCGAACGGATCGCGACCAACATCCTGTCCGCCCGCCTCGAACGACTCACCGCCCTCTCGCTCGTCACGACGAAGGCCTCGCCTGATCGGGCCGGGAGCTCGGAGTACCACCTGACCGCGCGCGGTCGATCGCTCGTGCCGCTCCTGGTCGCCCTCCGTGACTGGGGGCTCGCCAACATTCCGGGCACCGTTGCCAGGGTGAAGGTCCCGCCGGCATCGTGACGCTCCTTCGCGAAGGACCCGCTGCGGAGCGGCGGATGCCCCCTTGACGGCGGAGCGGCCGGCGGCAATACTTGCACCATGACGCAAGTAAGCAAGCGTCGGCGTCCCGCCACGCCCCGCCAGGCCGCCGCCTGCTGCGGGCCCGTGGACGAATTGCTCGACCCGGTGCTCTTCAAGGCCTTCTCCGACCCCACGCGCGTCTCGCTCCTGGCCTGCATCGCCAAGTGCGGTCGCGGCTGCACCGTGGGAGAAGTGGCCGAGTGCTGCTCCGTGGATCTCTCCGTGGTGTCGCGGCACCTGGCCATCCTGGCGCGCTCCGGGGCGCTGCAGGCCACGAAGGAGGGCCGGACCGTCACCTACCGCGTTCGCTACGCCGAACTCTGCCGAGCGCTCCGGTCGCTCGCGTCGGCGCTGGAGGAGTGCTGCCCCGCCGGAGGAGGCGCCCGTGCCGCCCGATGCTGCTGATCCGCTCCGCGTGCTCTTCCTCTGCACCGGCAACTCGTGCCGCAGCCAGATGGCCGAGGGCTGGACGCGGGCGCTGCGATCGGACCGCATCGAGCCGCACTCCGCGGGCACCGCGCCTCACGGCCTGCATCGCCTGGCGGTGCGCGCCATGGCCGAGGCGGGCGTGGACATCTCCGGTCACCGGTCCAAGAGCGTCGAGTCCCTCCTGGGGATTCCCTTCGACTTCGTGGTGACGGTGTGCGGCTCGGCGAACGAGGCGTGCCCGCGCTTCCCCGGTCGGGCCAAGGTCATCCATGTCGGCTTCGACGATCCGCCGAGCCTGGCGAAGGACGCGAAGAGCGACGAGGAAGCGATGCCGCACTTTCGTCGAGTGCGGGACGAGATCCGGCGATTCGTGGAGTCATTGCCCCAGGCACTCACAGGAGCGGACCCGATGTCCAAGCGTTCATGCTGCGATGATTCATGCTGCCGTCCCGAGGCGCCCCACGCACCCGAGGCCCCCCACGCACCCGCGGCGCCCCACGCAACTGATGCGGACGCGCTGCGCGAACAGGTGCGCCAGGGCTACGCCACCATCGCTCGCGGCGGATGCTGCGGTCCGAGCGGGTCCGGCGGCGGCTGCTGCGGCGCCACCGCGTTCTCCCCCGAGGAACTCGCCCGCGCCATGGGGTACGGAGGCGAGGAGCTCTCGGCCGTGCCCGGCGAAGCCAACATGGGTCTCTCCTGCGGCAACCCCACCGCCATCGCCGCGCTGCGCCCCGGAGAAGTGGTCCTCGACCTCGGCGCCGGCGGCGGATTCGACTGCTTCGTGGCCGGTCCCAGGGTGGGCGCCGCCGGGCGCGTGATCGGTGTGGACATGACGCCCGACATGCTCGCGAGGGCGCGCCGCAACCTGGGCACCTACCGCGAGCGGACGGGCCTGGACAACGTCGAGTTCCGCCTGGGAGAGATCGAGTCGCTCCCCGTGGCGGACGCCAGCGTGGACGCGGTCATCTCCAACTGCGTCATCAATCTCTCGCCCGACAAGCCGCGCGTGTGGCGCGAGATCGCCCGCGTGTTGAAGCCCGGCGGACGCGTGGCCGTCTCGGATCTTGCGCTCCTGCGGCCGCTGCCGGAGTCGGTGCAGTCCGACCTGGAGGCGCTCGTCGGCTGCGTCGCCGGCGCCGTGCTGGTGGACGAGACGCGCGCCATGGCAGGCGCCGCCGGCCTCTCCGACATCACGCTCACGCCGAAGCCGCAGTACATCGATGCCATGACGGCCTGGGAGGATCCGCTCTATCGCCGCATCGTGGAGGCGCTGCCCGCCGGAACGAAGCCGAGCGACTTCATCACCAGCCTGGATGTCACCGCGGTGAAGCGGTGAATCGACTCCTCGCGGAGGCGGTGGGGACCTTCTGCCTCGTCTTCGCGGGCACCGGCGCCATCGTCATCGACGAGGTCACGGCCGGCTCCATCACCCACCTCGGCGTGGCCATCACCTTCGGGCTCGTGGTGATGGCCATGATCCACGCCCTCGGCGATGTGTCGGGCGCGCACTTCAATCCCGCCGTCACGCTCGCCTTCGCCCTCTCGCGGCGCTTCCGATGGCGCGATGCGCCGCCGTACCTCCTCGCCCAGGTGCTGGGCGCGTTCGCCGCCTCGGGAGCGCTGCGAGCGCTGTTCCCGGAGAACGAGACGCTCGGGGCCACGCTCCCCGTGGGCGACGCGTCCCGCTCCTTCGCGCTCGAGCTGATGCTCGGCTTCATGCTCATGCTGGTGATCCTCTCGGTGGCCAGCGGTCCCAAGGAGCGAGGCGCCCTGGCGGGAATCGCCATCGGCGGCGCGGTGGGGCTCGGCGCGATCTTCGCCGGGCCCGTCTCGGGCGCATCGATGAATCCGGCGCGGTCGCTCGCGCCCGCCGTCGTGTCCGGCCGGCTCGACGACCTCTGGATCTATCTCATCGCTCCGACGCTGGGCATGGCCCTGGCCGTGCCGTGCTCCCTCGTGATTCACGGCCCGCCGCAGCTTCGGGCCGCGTGGGCGCGCCCCGAGTCATCGTGACGCGAGCCGAGTCATCGGGGCGGCGGCGCCTCGCTCACGGCGTGAGCGGCGGTCCCAGGAACTCGATCCCCACGGCGCCGAAGGCGTCCGCCAGGTCGGCGGGCGTGAGCGGCCGTTCGCGCGAGAGGCGGTGGCACGTGCGGAAGGGCTCCTCGATGCCGCCCGGACTGCACGCGATGAGCATCCGGCTCGGCGCCGCCCCGACATTCACGAAGGTGTGCACGCTGCCGCGCGGCGCGAAGACGAAGCCGCCGGCGTGCACCGTCGACTCCCGTCCGTCGAGGACGAACTTGAGCGTGCCCTCCAGGACGAAGAAGAACTCGTCGTCGCGGGCGTGGCGATGGAGCGGCGGACCGCCCCGCGGCGGCGAGATCTCCTCGAAGACCGCGAACCGGCCGTCCGTCCGCGCCGAGTCGGCGAGCAAGCGCACCTGCTCGCCGACGATCTCGATGGGCTCGCCCGCGCCGGCGGGCACCGTGAATCCTGCAGCCATGAGCTTCTCCTCGCGGCGTCTCACCGCTTCGTGAAGATCAACTTGTCGATCCGGGCGCCGTCCATGTCCACCACCTCGACCGTGTAGCCATGCCACTCGAGCGTCTCGCCCTCGCGGGCGATGTGATCGAGCACGGCGTGCACCAGCCCCGCCACGGTGCTCACCTCCGGCAGCGTCTCCTCCACCTCGGCCGGGAGGCTGAGCCCGACCACCAGGTCGTGCAGCGGCAGCCGTCCGTCCACCAGCCACGATCCGTCGTCGCGTCGCAGCAGCGTCGGCGCCCCGGCCTCGCCGCGGCGGCTGAGGTCGCCCACGATGGCCTGCGTCACGTCGTTGAGCGTCACCAGCCCCTGCGTTCCGCCGTACTCGTCGACGACGAAGGCGATGTGCACCTTGGTGCTCTGGAACTGGTCGAGCAGCCGCAGCGCCGGCATCGTCTCCGGCACGAAGAGCGGCGGATGCGCCAGCGCCGTCACCTGGAATTCGCGACCGGCGATGAGGCCGTAGGCGATGAGGTCCTTCACGTGGACCACGCCGATGCAATGGTCGAGGTCGCCCCGGCAGACGGGAAAGTGCGAGTGCGGACTGGTCCCCACCAGCACGCGCACCTCGTCCAGCGGCTCGCGCTCGTCGATCCAGATGATGTTCTGCCGGGAGACCATCAGGTCGCGCACGATCAGGTCGCCGGCGCGGATGATGCGCTGGAAGAGGCGATGCTCCTGCGGCGTGAAGACGCCGGTGCTGGCGGCCCGGACCATGAGCGCCTTCACGTCGTCCTCCGAGACATCGTCGGTGGTCTTGGAACGGACGCGCAGCACGGCGAGCATCGCATCCGTGGACCAGGAGAGGATGCGCACCGGCCACGCGGCGACCACCGAGAGGGCGTCGAGGGGCCGGGCGAGGAGCGCGGCCACGCGCTCCGGGTGGGCGATGGCGATGCGCTTCGGCACCAGCTCGCCCACCACCAGCGTGAAGTAGGTGATGAGGAGCACCACGATCCAGAGGGCGATGGTGTCCGCCCAGCGCGCGAGGACCGGGATCTCGGCGATCACCGGCTCGAGCATTCCCGAGAAGGCGTTCTCGCCGAAGGCGCCGGCGAGGACGCCCACCAGCGTGATCCCCACTTGCACGGTGCTGAGGAAGCGCGTCGGCTCGCGCGAGAGGGCCAGCGCCGCCGCCGCGCCGCGACTGCCGGAGCCGGCGGCGAGCTGGAGCCGGGAGTGTCGGCTGGTCATGATGGCCAGCTCCGACATGGCCAGGAGGCCGTTCAGAAGGATGAGGAACGCGAGGATGAGAAGAGCGGCCAGCATGCGGGCCGGATCGTAAGTCCTCGCGGGATGCGGCTCTCGCGGCGCGCCCCACCGTGTCGCTCCAACGCCGCGGAAGGCCTCAACGCAGACTCTGGAAGGGCGATGCGGGAAGGCCCGCCTTGTTCACCAGGTTCGGCTGCGCCTCCATGCCCCAGGCGAAGCGGACCGCCTTCGGCGCCGGCACGGCGCCGCTCGACACGACGACCGTCTCGCCGTCGATCCGCGCCTCGGCCTTCACGAAGCGGCCGTCCTCGCCGGCGATCTCGAACCACGAGAGCGGCGCTCCGTCGCGCGACGCGAGTCCACCATCGGCGTGATCGAAGCGGACGCGCACCGAGGAGCCTTCCACGGCGATCTCCCGGAAGAGCGGTCCCGAGTACGCGACGCCGCTCCGGCCGTAGGTCTTCGCCAGCGCCCAGAGGGAGAGTCGGCGTCCCACCTCCTGCTTGTTCGACGGATGGATGTCCGCGAGATCGGTGATGTCGGTGGTCACCACCATGCCCGTGGCGGGGATCTCCAGCGCGCGGCGCTGGGCGTCCCAGATCTCGGCGAGCCTCGTGGGATCGGTGCGCTGGTAGCGGAACGGGGCGAGCTGCACGAAGTAGAACGGAAACTCGCGCTGCGACCAGACGCTGCGCCAGCCGTCCATGAGGGCCCGCATCTTGTCGAGGTAGACGGCGCCGTCGCCGGACATCACGTTCGACTCGCCCTGGTACCAGATGGCGCCGCGGATGGCGAAGGGCGCCACGGCGTGGATCATTCCGTTGTAGAGCCCCGTGGGCTGGCGCTCGCTGGCCAGCGCGTGTCGCGGGAACTCCGGCGGCGGCGGAGGCTCGCCGCCGTTCTCCATCGCGGCGCGGGCGGCGCGGGTCCACGCCTCGATCGCCGGGAGCGAGGCCACGATCGCCCGCTGGTAGACGCCGTCGGCGGCGACGATCTGCTCGTGGACGCGCCGAAGCGTGGGCGAGCGCTCGAAGCCCGCACGGGGCGTCCATGGTTCGATCAGCGTGCCGCCCCAGGTGGCGTCGATGAGCCCCACGGGGACGCCGAGTTCGCGACGCAGTTCGCGCCCGAAGAAGTAGCCCACGGCGGAGAAGCCGCCCCATCCGCCCGCGGCGATGGACTGCGGCGTGCAGACCTGCCACGACGCGTCCACATCCGACAGCGGCTGGCCGGCCGGACGGTTGGGCACCATGAAGAGCCGAAGCTGCGGATCACTGGCGGCGGCGGCTTCCGTGGCGCCGTCCTTCACCAGCGTCACGCCCATCTCCATGTTCGACTGGCCCGAGCAGAGCCAGACCTCGCCCACCAGCACATCCCGGAGCGTGATGCGGTTGCGGCCCTCGACTCGAAGTTCGTGCGGTCCGCCCGCAGGCTTCGGTGCGAGCGTGACGCGCCATGCGCCGCCGGGATCGGCCTTCGCGCGCTGCGTCTCCTGGCCGAGCGTCACCGAGACTTCCTCGCCGGGGTCGGCCCAGCCCCAGACGGGAAGCGGCGCGTCGCGCTGCAGGACCATGTGGTCGCCGAAGATGTGCGGCAGTCGAACCTCGGCGCCGGCGACGGAGGCGAGCGCGAGGGCGAACGCCGCGGCACCGCAGTGCGCGAGGCGCCTCGCAACGAGGGGGACGGGTGACGTGTTGGTGTTCATGGATCGTGATCCTCCGGCTCGTGCATCCATCATCCTCTCCCGGCGCCGAGACGCAGTCGCGCCACCAGGCGCTCCCGGGCGGCCGGCCACTCCGCCGCCAGGATGCTGAAGACCACCGTGTCCAGCACCTCCGGGGCGGCGCGATCCAGCCACGGCGGGAGGATGCGGGCGTGTCGCAGCACTCCCTCGCGCGTGGCGCCGAGGCGGGCGATGGCTCGCTGGCTGTGCTCGTTGGAGCTCCCGGTGCAGAACTGCACGCGCCGTGCGGCGGGGGAGAGTCGCTCGAACGCGTGGCGCAGCATCAGGAACTTGATCGAGGGATTGACCTCGGTGCCGTGGAACGGTCGCGAGATCCAGGTGCGGCCGATCTCCAGGCCGCGATGCTCCGGCCGGATGTCCATGAAGGTGGTGCGGCCGATCACCTCGGCGTCGGGCCCCGCGCTCCCTCCGACGCGGACGATGGCGAAGGGCACCACGCCGGGAAGCGATCGCACGCGCTCGATGTCCTCCGCGAAGCCGCGCACGGTCCAATCGGCGGGCCCCTGCGCGCTGTGCCGGAAGAGCTCCCGATCGGCGGCCGCGTGCAGACCGGCGGCGTGCTCCGCGCCCAGCGGGACCAGTCGCACCGTGGGCGCGATCTCCGGATCCTCGAGGGTCGCCGCGCTGATCCAGGCATCGTGTCCGCGCACGCGGGAAGCGTAACGCAGGCCCTTCGGAGATCCATCCCGGTACGCTCGCCGCCCACGCAGGGAGGTGCCGCATCCATCGTGCCGCCGGACTCCATCGATTCCTCCGCGCCGCCGCGATCGTCGCGTCGCTCGGAGCGGCGCTGCTCCAGGCGGCGTGCTTCTCCATGTCGGCGGTGCCGCCGCCCCAGGGTTTGGAGCCGCTGCCCGATCCGACCTCGCATGACACGGCCGTCGTCGATCGCGCGGCGCCGGCCGAGGTGGAGTCGGAGTGGGGGCGGGGCGGTTCGTTCGTCCTGGTCCATCCCACGGTGAACGGCCGCGACATCGGCTGGTTCATCCTGGACTCGGGCGCGTCCGGCAGCACGATCACGGCGCAGGCGGCGCGGGCGGCGGGGCTCGACGCGGCGGGCACCACGCGCATCCAGGGAACGGAGGTCACCACCGTCTTCCGATGCCGCGAGCTCCGCGTCGGTCCGCTGCGCTTCGAGGGGATCCATCTCACCGGGCTGGACATGCATCGTTCGTCGCAGGCCTTCGGCCGGGAGATCGCCGGCATCCTCGGCCGCAATGTCTTCGAGAGCGCGGTGGTGGTGCTCGACGGTCCGTCGCGCACCGTTCGGCTGCACGATCCCGCCGCCGCCGACGCGGTGGCCGGCGCCGTCTCGGCGTCCGCCGTCGAATGGCTCCCCATCACCATGGTGCGCGAACTGCCGCAGGTCCCGGTCACCTTCGCGGGCGACCACTCGGGCAGCTTCATCCTCGACACCGGCGCCGACGCGAGCATCCACTTCTTCCACGGGACGGTGACGGAGTGCGGGCTGCTCCAGTCGCCGGGCGTGCACCCGGCCGGAACGAAGACGCAGGTCACCTTCGGTTCGCGGGCGACGGTCCGCGACGGCACCATCGACGACCTGCGCATCGGGTCGCGGCAGGTCGGGCCGATCTCCGCCACCTTCGCGGAGCCCGGCGACGCGCCGTCGCGAAGGCTGGAGGGCTCCGACGGCCTGGTCGGCATGGGGCTCATGCGTCGTTTCGTGGTGGTGGTGGACGAACCGGGGGCGCGCGTGGCGTTCGTGACGCCGGGGAGGCCGGGGTGACGAGCCCGCGCCGACGGTCGACATCGGCTCGCGCGATCGGAGCGGCGTCAGCTCGCGCGGCGCGGTCGCCGTCGCCGCGATCGACGCGCTCCGAAGCCCCCGCGGTGCGGGCGGCCCGCATCGTGGCGGAACTGCGTCGCGCCGGCTCGCCGCGCGTGCGCCGGCAGATGGAGGAGCAGTTCGCCATCCGCACCGAGAAGGCCTTCGGCCTGCGCATGGAGACGATGAAGCGCGTGGCGAAGGAGGCGGGCCGAAGCCGGGAGCTGGCGCTGGCGCTCTGGGCGACCGGCATCTACGAGGCTCGGATCGTGGCGGTCCTGGTGGCGGAACCCGCCGGCATGACGCCCGCACTCATGGACCGCTGGTGCCGCGACTTCGACAACTGGGCGATCTGCGACACGCTCTGCTTCCACCTGTTCGACAAGAGCCCGCACGCCTGGGGCAAGGTCGGTCAGTGGGCCCGCCGCCGCGCCGAGTTCGAGAAGCGCGCGGCGTTTGCTTTGCTGGCGTGTATGGCGCTGCACCGGCGTGGTGAGGAGAAGGACTACATCAAGCGCTTGCCGCTGATCGAGGCGTCGGCGTCTGATGAGCGCAATT
>CAZSVT010000067.1:0-4031 GCA_964610365.1 uncultured Isosphaeraceae bacterium | reverse complement strand
CATCTGCGACACCGCGTGCTTCCATCTCTTCGATCGCACGCCGCACGCCCTGGGGCGGATCCGGGCCTGGTCGCGCCGCCGGCTGGAGTTCGAGCGTCGCGCCGCGTTCGCCCTCATGGCGAGCGTGGCTCTGCACGACGCGGCCCTCCCGGATTCCAGTCTCGCGGCGCTCCTGCCGCTCATCGAGCGGGCGGCCGCGGACGAGCGCAACTTCGTGAAGAAGGGGGTCAACTGGGCTCTGCGCGCCGTGGCCATCAAGCGGCCGGCGCTGCGGCCCCGCGTGGTGGCCATGGCGAAGGAACTCGCCGAGCGCGAGGAGTCCTCGGCGCGCTGGATCGGACTGGACGCGCTGCGCGAGTTCAAGCGCAAGGGCTGGGTGCGCGGCACTCGCGGCTGAGCAGGGCCCGCTTGCGCGAGAGTCCCCATCGATATCCGGCGAGCGTCCCGTCGGCGCCGATCACCCGATGGCAGGGAATCACCACCGCCACCGGATTCGCGGCGCAGGCCGCGGCCACGGCGCGCCCGGCGCGGGGCGCGCCCACGCCGCGGGCGATCTCGCCGTAGCTGCGCGTCTCGCCGGGCCGGATGCAGCGGAGCGCTTGCCACACCCGCAGCTGGAATGCGGTGCCGCGCAGATCCAGCGGAAGGCCGGGCGCGGCCGCGGATCGCGCCGCGTCGGAACTCGCGCCGATCACTCTGCCGACTGCGGAGCCGGGTGCCGCGCCGGCGTTCGAGCCGATCGTCGTCTCGGGCGACTCCACGGCGGCGAGCACGCGCCGCACCAGCGATCGCATCGCCGACCCGCCGCGGACGATGGTGGCCCGATGGAATCGACGGTGCAGGGAACGCAGGAGGGGCTGAGGGCGGGCGCCGAGTTCCACGGCGCACACGCCGCGACGGGTGGCGGCGACCAGCACCACGCCGAGCGTCGACGCGCCGAGGGCGAACTCGATGCGCTCGCCGGGCGCGCCGCGCCGATAGATCGACGGCGCCATGCCCAGCGAACGCCCCGGTCCTTCATAGAAGCGGCCGCTGGAGCCGAAGCCGGCGCCGTGCAGCGCCCGGGTGACCGACGCGCCCCGGCCGAGTTCGTCGCGCACGCGCGCCTCGCGGCGGGCGCGGGCGAACGCCGCGGGCGTGACGCCGACGGCGTCCACGAAGAGCGTGCGGAACTTCGCCGGCGCGCGGCCGGGCACGCGCGCCCCAGGCGCCCGCGGGGGGGCCCCGGCCCCGCGCGCCAATGCCTCCAGCGATGGCACCCGGACCGATCGCTCCAGCCGTTCGCAGGCGCGAGCCACCAGCCGCATCCGGGCCTCGGTCTCCGCGGCGAATGCATCCGGTCGGCAGCGCCGACACGGCCGGAATCCGGCGCGGCGCGCTGCGTCCGCGCTTGCATGGAACTCCACATGCTCGCGGCGCGGTCGCCGCGCCGGGCAGGACGGCCGGCAGTAGATGCCGGTCGTGCGCACGGCGAAGACGAAGGAGCCATCCGCCGACCGGTCGCGCCGCAGCACGCTCGCCCATCGCGCCTCGTCGACTCCGACGGCACGCTCGCTCGTGATCGTGGTCATGGACGGAACGCTAGTGGCCGCCCTCGCCGGCGGCGCTCCGCTTCGCAGCGTCGAATCCCGATTCCGACGATGGCGGGAGGCCGTCGATCTGCAGCGCCTTGATCGCCTCGCGGAACGGGCTCCCGGCGAGCACTTCGGCGATCTTCGCCCGCTGCGTCTCGCGGTCGCCTTCGAGCGTCTCCGGCCAGGTCTCCTCGAAGAGACGCCAGGCGAAGTCCTCGTGCCCGGAGTAGACGAGCCGCAGCATCTGCCGCAGCAGCGCCAGCCGCTGCCGCTCGGCCCTCGACCACGGATCCCGCGGGTCCTGCGCCGTCGTGGATTCGGGATCGATCTCGCCGGCGCGGCGGACGCCGCGGACCATCTCCCCGAACTCGTCGCTCCACGGCGCCCGGGTGCGCATCAGGTCGGCGGCGAGCACGAACTCGGCGCCGTTCCAGCGCAGCACGACCTCGGGCAGTTCCAGGCAGGCGAAACAGGCAAGTTCATAGGCGAGCGACCAGTCGGCCATGCGGAACTCGAGCGAGCCGTCGCCGTCGAGGTCCTCGAAGGCTCCGCCGTCGCGGGCGTCGATCGAGCCGAGGGGATGAACGGAGCCGTCGGCAGGCAGCGAGAAGAGGTGATGGGTCTCGCAGCAGTGGGCGCCGCCGGTCCATGCGGTGACGATGACCTCGCGGATGCCGTCGCCATCGACATCCGTGGTGACGCCGGCGGGGTCCTTCCCGTCGCTCGGTCCGAGCGAGAAGCGGATCTCCTCCAGCCAGACCGGGTCGCCGCGCTTCGGCGTGATGCGGCACGCGGCGCCGATCTCCCGATGGTGCCGATGCTCGAGCAGTTCAAGCCTTGCGCCGTTCGGCAGCGATACCGACTCCACGGCCACCCAGGTCGAGAGCGGCGGCGTCCAGTCGCGGTCGCGCGACCAGAGGATGCCGCGCCAGGCCGGGAACGCCACGATGACGACGACGCCGATCGCGATCCACGCGCGCCGCGCCCACGGTCGCATGCGGCGCAGCCGCCACTCGCGCTGTGCCTCGTGGCCGCACTCGCCGCAGCGCCGGCCTTCGGTCGAGCGCATGTCGAAGCCGCACTTGGGGCAGCGACGCCAATCGGGTCGCCGCCAGCGGGCCGCCCATGCCCAGGCGACGATTCCGCACCCGAGGAGGGCCAGCCCGATCAAAATCGCCCAGTCGAGACGACGCTCGAGCCAGGGAATCGGCTCGTCGATGGCCGCCAGGAGGAGCGGCAGCGGAATCGCGAAAGACCGTACCTTCCGGCACTGATGTTCGGGTCTTGTTCGCACCGCCTCCGCAGCGTAGCCTGCACGCCGTTGCCGGGACGCGGTCCCGGCCCGGGCAGCAACTTTCCATCGGAGGAACACATGATCAACACGACGCTTGTCACACGAATCGTCGGCGCCTCGGCGCTTGCGGTCATCGCCCTTGGTACGGCGTTCGCCATCGGCAGCGCCTCGCAGCAGCAGGGCGGCGGAACCACCGGCGGCACCGGCACCAGCACCGGCAAGAAGCTGGACGACTGGTCCAAGAGCACCCAGAAGGAGATCCAGAAGGCCACCGACAAGGTGAAGGAAGCCATGGGTGAAGGTCAGCCGCCGCTCCCGCCGGGCTGGACTCCCGAGGACATGCAGGCGTGCATGGAAGCCGGCACGCCCGGACCGATGCACGCGCGACTGGCGAAGCAGGCGGGAACCTGGACCGGCAAGTCCACCATGTGGATGGCGCCCGGCACCGAGCCCATGACCAGCGAGATGGTGAGCAAGGTCACCGTGGAGATGGATGGTCGCTTCGTCCGCGCGGAGATGAGCGGCAACAGCCCGGCCATGGGACCGTTCATGGGCCTCGGCTACAGCGGCTTCGACAACGTGTCGCAGAAGTTCGTGGGCAACTGGCTGGACAACCACAGCACCGGCATCATGAACGGCGTGGGTGAGCTCGCTTCCGACGGCAGCACCATCAACTGGAACTACACCTACAACTGCCCGGTCACCAAGAAGCAGGCGGTGATGCGGCAGGTCGAGTCGTATCCCAACCCGGACACGATGGTCCTCGACATGTTCTGCGTCGATCCGAAGACCGCCAAGGAGTTCAAGTGCATGCACATCGAGTTCACGCGGCAGAAGGCCGCCACTCGCTGAGACTCCGCCGCTCCGCCGCGGGCGCTCCGGGCGCCGCGGCCGGGAGGTGACGATCAACGGCCGCCGAGCGCCCCGCGCCCGGCGGCCGTTCCTTGTTTTGCCGACGCGGTGTCGCGGCCTCGGCGGTTCAGGCCGCGCGGCGCCACGCGGCGCCGCACTCGGGACAGACGGTGCAGCCGTCGCCGTCGGCCGGAGTCCCGGTGAGGTCCTGGCCGCAGGAGGGGCAGTACCCCGCGCGGGCCCAATCCCGCGCCATCGCCTGACCCGCCAATCGTCGACATCTGCTTCGCCTCGCTCCGCAGCCCCACCCG
>CAZSVT010000066.1:4554-12755 GCA_964610365.1 uncultured Isosphaeraceae bacterium | reverse complement strand
AATTGGTTCGCGTGAATCGATCGATGGTGCGGAGCGCGGCGAGGCGTCGGAAGCCCATGCCGCCCATGCCACCCATGCCGCCCATGCCCCCCATCCCGCCCATGCCTCCCATGCCGCCGCCGTGGTCATGGTCGTGACCGTGGCCGCCGGCGTCCTTCTCCTTGGGGGACTCGGTGATGATGCAATCGGTGGTGAGGAGCAGGCCGGAGACGCTCATGGCGTTCTGAAGGGCGCATCGGTCCACCTTGGCGGGGGTGATGACGCCGGCCTTCATCAGGTCCTCGTACTCGCGGGTGAGGGCGTTGAAGCCGAAGGATCCGCTGCCGTCCTTCACCTTGGCCACCACCACGGATCCCTTCTCGCCCGCGTTCTCGGCGATGGTGCGCAGCGGGATCTCCAGGGCCTCCCCCACCACGTCCACGCCGAACTCCTCGTCGCCGGTGCACTGCTCGCGGGCCTTGTCGAGCGACTTCAGGGCGCGGATGAAGCTGACGCCTCCGCCGGCCACCACGCCCTCGGCGACGGCCGCGCGCGTGGCGTGCAGCGCGTCCTCCACGCGGGCCTTCTTCTCCTTGAGCTCCGTCTCGGAGCTGGCGCCGACCTTGATCTGGGCCACGCCGCCGGCGAGCTTGGCCAGCCGCTCCTGGAGCTTCTCGCGGTCGTAGTCGGAGTCGGTGGTCTCCATCTCGCGGCGGATCTGCTCGCAGCGGCCCTTGATGGCGCTGGTGGCGCCGGCGCCCTCCACGATGGTGGTGTTGTCGGCGTCGACGACGAGCTTCTTGGCCTGGCCGAGCTGCTTGATCTCGATCTTGTCGAGCTCGATGCCGAGGTCCTTCATGATGGCGGTGGCGCCGGTGAGGATGGCGATGTCCTCGAGCATCGCCCGGCGGCGGTCGCCGTAGCCCGGCGCCTTCACCGCGCAGACGTTGAGCACGCCGCGGAGCTTGTTGATCACCAGCGTGGAGAGCGCTTCACCGGTCACGTCCTCGGCGATGATGAGGAGCGGCTTCTTGGCGTCCATCACCTTCTCGAGGAAGGGCACGAGCTTGGTGATCGAGTCGATCTTGTCCTCGTAGACCAGGACGAGCGCCTTCTCCAGCTCCACGATCATCTTTTCGGCGTCGGTGACGAAGTTGGGGGAGAGGTAGCCGCGGTCGAACTGCATGCCCTCGACCACGTCCACGAAGGTCTCCAGGCCCTTGCCCTCCTCCACGGTGATGACGCCGTCCTTGCCCACCCGGGCGAAGGCGTCGGCCATGATGCGGCCCACCTCCGGATCGTTGTTGGCGGAGATGGTGGCCACGCTCTCGATGCCGCCGTTCACGTTGGCCACCGGCTTCGCCGCGCCCTGGATGCTCTGCACGACCGCGTCCACCGCCTTGCGCATGCCGCGCACGAGGGTCATGGCGTCCACGCCGGCGGTGACCTGCTTCAGACCCGCCTTGAAGAGCGCTTCCGCGAGCACGGTGGCGGTGGTGGTTCCGTCGCCGGCGTCGTCGGAGGTCTTGCTGGCCGCCTCCTTCACCAGCTTTGCGCCCATGTTCTCCACCTTGTTGCGGAGCTCGATCTCCTCGGCCACGGAGACGCCGTCCTTGGTGACGGTGGGGCCGCCCCAGCTCTTGTCGAGCACGGCGTTGCGGCCGCGCGGGCCGAGGGTGCTCTTGACGGCGGCGGACAGCTTCTCGACGCCGGCGAGCAGGGACTTGCGGGCATCGACATCGAACGCGAGGTCCTTGACGGCCATGAGGGTGACTCTCCGATGGGTCGCGGGTGCAGACGGGCGGTGGCCGGGGCGGCACGGTCGCCGTTCCGGGATCGTGCCGAAGGCAAACGGCTTGCCAGCGCGGCGAGACGAACCGGGGAGCCGGAGCCCCCCTGGCACGCTCCGAATGCATGCCCGGCCGCCGAGGCGGGGCCCGGGTCCGGCCGGGCGCCACGATTGCTGCCATCCTGGCAGACGACGGACCCGGACCGGTCGGCGGGAGCTGCCTACGTCCCCGGGCCGGCGTGTTGCACGATCTCCGTGAGCAGGACCGGCGGTCGCACCAGGGCCCGGGCGATCCACCACGCGTTCATCACCAGGTAGCCCAGTCCGAAGGCCAGGATCGCTCCGCTCGCCACCGCCAGCAGCATCGCCAGGGTGCGGAGCTCCTCCAGGCGGTAGATCGCCATCATCGGCGCCGCGGTCGAGAAGACCAGGACGCCCGCCCCGGCCACGAGCAGCGCATCCACGCTCTGGCGGCCCTGCCGCGCCTCGCGCCAATGCCGACTGCGACGGCCGAGGACGGAGAGGATCGAGCGCAGTCCCCAGAGCGGCGCGAGCGCCGAGAGGAGCTGCCACGCGGTCACGATGCAGAGGATGAAGGGCGTCGGCATCGTGCCGGACCGCCAGCCGAGTCCGGAAGGCAGCGCCGCCATCGCGACCGCCCAGAGGAAGAGTCCGAGCGAAAGGCCGAGTCGATGTCGCCTCCACTCCGCGCGGAGCAGCGCCTCCGAGCGCGGCGCAATGGCCAGCGAGGCGATCGACGCCAGCAGCAGCAGTCCCGACGCCGCCCACCATCCGGCGGTGTGGAGTCGTGCGGCCATCGGACCCGGCCGATCGGTGGCCTCCTGCACGATCTGCACCAGCGGGCCCGCCATCTGCACCAGGACGGCGAGCGACATGAGCGCGGTGGTGGCCAGCAGCGCCAGCCCCGTGCGCCTCGGCGACGCCAATCGAACGATCTCGCGCAGCGCCGGATCCGCGGCAACCACGATCGAGGCCATCGTCTCCGTGCCGCACTCCGGGCAGCGCCCCAGCGCGGAGACGCCGCGGAGCTGGTAGCCGCAGGTTCGACAGGTGAGATCGCGGGCGATCGGGAACGGGGTCATGCGCGCGCTCGGAGGACGGGCGCCCCCCGCGGCGCCGAACGATGGAGAACCCGCAGCGTATACTCGGTCGCGATCCATGGAGCAGCTCGCGCGCCTTCGACAGAACGTGACGAGCGTCTTCATGGGCAACTCCCAGGCGATCGATCGCCTGCTGGTCTGCCTGCTCGCCCGCGGGCACGCGCTCATCGAGGATGTGCCCGGCGTGGGGAAGACGGTGCTGGCGCACGCCCTGGCCCGCAGCGTCCGCTGCACCTTCAACCGGGTCCAGTGCACGCCGGATCTCCTGCCCTCGGACATCACGGGCACCAGCGTCTTCAACCGGCAGAACGGCGTCTTCGAGTTCCGCCGGGGTCCGATCTTCGCCAACTTCGTCCTGGCCGACGAAGTGAACCGCACCACGCCGCGCACGCAGAGCGCCCTCCTGGAGGCGATGAGCGACGCCACGGTCAGCGCCGACGGCGCCGTCTACGAACTGCCCCGGCCCTTCATGGTCATCGCCACGCAGAATCCCTACGAATTCGAGGGCACCTACTTCCTGCCGGAGAACCAGCTCGATCGCTTCCTCATGCGCATCTCGCTGGGCTACCCGTCGCCGGACGACGAGGCGAGGATCCTCCGCACGCAGCCCGGTCGAACGGTGCTGCGGGCCCTGGAGCCGGTGATGGGCGCGGAGGAGGTGCTGGCGCTCCAGGAAGCGGTCGACGCCATCCGCCTGGACCAGAGCCTGGGCGACTACATCATCGCCCTCGCCTCGGCCACGCGCGACCACGAGGAGCTCCAGGTGGGCATCTCGCCGCGCGGTTCGCTGGCGCTAGCGCAGGCGGCGAAGGCGACGGCGCTGCTGGCCGGGCGGCGCCACTGCATCCCGGAGGATGTCGTCTCCTGCGTCCTTCCGGTCTGCGCCCATCGCGTGATCAGCAAGACCTACATGCACTCCGGCGACACGATGACCACGCGCCGCATCATGCAGCAGGTCCTGGAGACGGTGGCCAGCCCGGCCTGAGCGCCCGAGGGGAGCGGCGGCGAAGTTCCCGGATCCGGGACCGGACAATCTTCGCGCCGGGACGGTGGAGTCCCGCCGCGCGGGCTGCGATGATGCCCGCCATGATCGACCGACGCTCCTCCATCCTCGGGATCCTGTCGCTCTCCGCTTCGCTGCACTTCATCGGCGCCGCCGCGCTCGCCCACGATGAATGCGTCACCGAGCCCATGCAGGCGTACCTGCGCAGCCTCATCGAGCGGAATCGCGCCCAGCTTGCGATGCCCGCGCCGCCGGCGGCGCCCGAGGGCGGCCTCGCCGACGGCGACGGACTGGCCTCCTCCCCCATGTACCGCTTCTACCCGATGGCGGGGAACATGCAGGCGGACATCGTCAACGGCAGCTTCGTCGACCTCGATCCCGGGAACGGCGCCTTCCACGACTTCGAGTGCCGCCCCTTCACGCGCGACGCACATGCCGGAGTCGACACCTCGATTCCCAGCTTCGCCCAGCAGTGGATCGGCGTGCCCGTCTTCGCGGCCCGCGACGGCACCGTGGTCTTCGTGAACGACGGCGAACCCGACGAGAACATCAACGGCGGCTTCCTCGGCAATCTCGTCGTCCTCGATCACGGCGACGGATTCGAGAGCCAGTACTGGCACCTCAAGAAGGACTCCATCCCGGTGGTGCTCGGCCAGGTGGTGAAGGCCGGCCAGCAGATCGGCATGGTCGGCTCCAGCGGCAACAGCTTCGGCCCGCACCTGCACTTCCAGACCATGGCGTTCGACGGCTCGCAGTGGCAGGTCTACGACCCGTTCCACGGAGCGTGCAACCCGGGCGACCCCGACTTCGTCGACCAGGCGGATCTCGACACCGAAGCGCTCGTCCTCTACGACTTCGGCATCACGCGCACCGATCTCTTCACGCTGGAGCATCCATGGTGGGAGCCGTGGCCGCTGCCCGTGGATCCGCAGATCGCGGTGACCGACGACTCGGTGGTCTTCTGGTGGTATGTCTACAACTTCCCGGCGCAGTGCCAGATCGGCGTGAAGTTCATCCGCCCCGACGGCTCCGTCGCCGACGACTCGAGCTGGAACTGGGGGAACCCCGCGGTGATCCGTTCCTACTCCAACTGGTTCGCCTGGTCGGTGGAGTGGCTCCAGCCGATGGTGGGCACCTGGCATCTCCACTTCTCGCTGAACGGCCAGCTCCTCATCGACGCCCCGTTCGAGATGGTGACGACCATCGATCCCGGCTTCAATCGACCGCCGGAGCCGATCGGCGCCGCCTTCGATCCGCCGTCGGCCGATCCGGATGAAGTGATCTTCTGCCGCGTGATCACCACGCCGGTGAAGGAGGATCTCGACTGGGACGTGGTCCGCTACCACTACGCCTGGCGCGTCAACGGCCTCCTGGTGCGCGAGGTGACGACGGCGGCGCACTCCGACGCGATCCCGCGCGCCACGGGGAGCAGCGGTCGGGCGCTCTCCTGCACCGTCACCGCCGGCGACGGCGTCGCGTCGGCGGCCCCGGTCACCCTGAACGGCGCGTTCGGCGGCCTGCTGGGGGACTTCAACGGCGACGGCGAAGTAGACGGCGACGACCTCGGTACGCTGCTGGGCGAGTGGGGCCCGTGCCCCGGCTGCCAGTCCGACTTCAACGGCAGCGGCACCGTGGACGGCGACGACCTCGGCTCGCTCCTGGGCTCGTGGAACTGACGGAACGGGTCGGCGGCGCCGCTCAGAAGAGAAACCGCACTCCCGCCACGATCGCCACGCGCAGCTCCGGGCGTTCGTCCACGCGCTGGACGAGCGGAAGCTGCACGCCCAGCTCGAGCGCCCATCGCGGCGCTTCGATCAGCACGCCCGGAGTGACGAGCATCTCCCACTGACCGTCGGTCTCGTAGGTGGTGTTGAGCTCGACGGAGCCGTACCACGCGGCCTCGCGCGACGCGCCGTACTCGGCGGGATGCAGCCGGTAGAGGTAGGCGCCGTCGAGCTGGAGGAGATCCGCGGTGGTGTCGCCGGCGAAGATCGGATCGAAGGCGCTCCCGGTGGTGAAGGTGTAGCGCACCGCGGCGCCGAGGCCGTGGCGGTCGATGATGCCGGTGAAGGCGGCGCCGAGAAACGGATCGACGGAGGAGCTGCCGTATCCGGCGGTGCCGGTGGGGAGCTGCGCGCCGCCCAGGAGCGCCAGGCGCAGCGTGTCCACCGGGCCGGGATCGCTGCGCCAGACGCGCCACTTGAACGAGAGGTCGAGATCGCCCAGTCCGACCGGTTCGCCGACGCTGCCCGGACTCTGGAAGAGCGGCAGCTCCGCCTCCACCGCGAGCTCGGGTGCCAGCCCGATCGCGGCCATGAAGCGCTCCTCGAGCAGCCATCCCTGGCGCGGCGGATCGGTGGGGCCGGGGCGGAAGTCGTAGGCGCGGAACTGGAAGCGCGTGACGATCGCCCCGGGCGACGGCAGCGTGGCGGAGGGCGTGCCCGAAGCCTCCTGCCCGCGCGCCGTCGGCGAGGCGGCGAGGCCCATCCCCAGCGCGAGGGCGCCGAGGACCCGGGAGGGGAGCTCGCTCATGGCGCCGCCACCTCCGTGTCGAGCGGACTCCAGCCGCGCCAGGTGAGGCCGGCGTCCTCCACGGCGCGGGCGAGCTGCTGCGAGGTCGGATGCGGCGCACGCTCGAACTCCACGCGCACCAGGCCGTGCTTCATGTCCACGCTGCGGACGCGCACGCCGGGAATGCGGGAGAGCTGCACATCGATGTTGGAAGCGCACTTCGGACAGGCGAGGCCCGAGACCACGATCACCGCGTTCGGCGCGTCGATCGGAGCCCCGTCGGCGGCGCGGATCGACGAAAGGCCCGAGGCCTCGGCGCTCGCGGCAGGACCGGATCCGCCCGGCGCGGGCGCCGACGCCGGAGGCGCACTGGAGCACGCGGCGACGGCGAGGAGGGCATGGAGCAGGAATGGAACGACGACGACCCGGGAGGGATTCGGAAGCACGATGAGACTCCAGCAGCACGGAGAGAACCGAAGGACAAGGGACCGCCGGCGACGGCTCGACGCCGCCGCGGGCGCGCACGGGGGGCGCCAAGGTCCCTAGGTCGTTCTCGTCCCGGCCTGGAGCCGCACGCCTCGGTGGCCGCAGGCAAGCCGATCGACGCGGCGCGAGGAGGCGGTTGCGCGGTGCGCCGGACTCGACGGCTCCGCCGGGCTCATCCACGACGGAAGGTCCGCCGGCGCCAGTGCGAACGCGCCGTCGGCGGCGCGCGGCGCGGGTGGCGGAGCCGGAATCGGTGCAGGCGCAGGGTTCGAGGGCGCCTCCACCGCGCACGGGCATGAACCGGGATCGCAGGTGCAGCCTTCGCCGCAGCAGGAGGCGCGGCGCGAATCCGCCCCGCAGTCCGCGGCGGCATCCGGGGCGCCGTCGTCGAGTGCGCCCTGCGGCCCTCGCGTGCATTCGCCGACGGATGCGGCGGGCGTCGGCGCGCGACCCAGCAGCGGCGGTGCCGTCAGCACCGACACGGCCAGGAGCAGTCGAAGGGCCGCCTGGAGCACGGGGTCATGGTAGCCATCGGGCACCGCAAGCCGCGCGGCGTACCGGCGTTGGTTACCTTTCCGTGCATGGCGGAGCGTGCGGTGGTCCTCCTCTCCGGCGGCATGGACTCCGCCGTGGTCCTGGCCGAGATGCGGCGGCTCGGATTCGAGTGCACGGCGCTCTCCTTCGACTACGGCCAGCGCCATCGCGTGGAGCTCCTCGCCGCCGCCCGCGTGGCGGCGCAGCTCGGCGCCGCCGAGCATCTGACCGCCACCATCGATCTCCGTGCCTTCGGCGGCTCGGCGCTCACCGCGGAGATTCCGGTGCCCAAGGATCGGCCGCTGGCGCCCGAGGGTCGGCCGTCATCGGCGTGCTCCCCGTCGACGGCGACCGAGTCGATCCCCGTGACCTACGTTCCGGCCCGCAACACCGTCTTCCTCTCGCACGCGCTGGCGCTGGCGGAGGTGCGCACGGCGCGGCACATCGGCCTCGGCGTGAACGCGATCGATTACTCCGGGTACCCCGACTGTCGCCCCGAGTTCGTGGAGGCATTCGAACGGCTCGCGAACCTGGCCACGCGCGAGGGCGTGACCGCCCGCGCTCGGGGCGAGCGCTGGCTGCGCCTGCACGCGCCGCTGGTGACGATGTCGAAGGGGGAGATCGTGCGGCGCGGACACGATCTCGGCGTGGACTTCTCCCTCACCTTCAGTTGCTACGACCCCGTGGTCGCGCCCGGTCGCACCGCACTGGGCGTCCGCGCATGCGGACACTGCGATGCGTGTCGACTCCGTGCCCGCGGGTTCGAGGAGGCGGGCAT
>CAZSVT010000066.1:0-4454 GCA_964610365.1 uncultured Isosphaeraceae bacterium | reverse complement strand
GCGGACACTGCGATGCGTGTCGACTCCGTGCCCGCGGGTTCGAGGAGGCGGGCATCCCCGATCCGGCCTCCGCGTAGGCGCGGATGCACTGGCCGCCTGCGTGCGCGGCGGAAACCCGTCCACGGAGGCGGCGGCGGCATTTCGGCGAGGAAGTGTTGTGCCGGCGGCGGGTCGTGGCTAGCCTCGGCGCCAGGAGTCGGCGCCGTGGGGGCCGCCCGAAGGGAGCACGACATGTGGAAGGGCACTATCAGCCGGATGGGTTCGAAGGCCGTGATCGGGACGATCTCGTGCGTGCTGGCCTCGTCGATCTCGACGGTGGCGGCGGCGCACGACCTTCTGCCGCCCCCGTTCCGAGGGAAGCCGGGGAGCACCCACCAGTCGTGGGAATTCAGCACGCCCAACCTGGGCTTCCCCGACGGACCCTGCCCCGTGCAGAACTCGGCGGGCATTCCGTTCGCCAGCGGGTCCCCGGGCCTCGTCTGGCTTCCGCAGTTCGCCGGCGAGTTCGGCGTCTGGTGCCTGGTGAATCCAGGGGAGTCGCTCAACTTCGACGAGCCCAACCCCGGCGGCAACCCCTGGGACCTGAAGACCATCTGGGTGCAGATGACGCTGCACTTCCACTCCTCCACCTCCGATGTGACCGTGAGCTGCCCCGGCGCCGTGGTCACCGGGAGCGTCGACCTGCCAGTCCCCGGCAAGGGGCCCGCGTGGGTCCACCGGACCGTGGCGCTCTGCCTCTTCAACTGCCCGCCGTTCGAGACGATCACCATCACGTCCAAGGGCAATCCGCCGTTCGATCATGTCGATGTCGGCCAGGTGGTGATCGAGACCTACTGCGAGCCGGACATGTGCTACGACCCGCCGCTTCCCGTCTTCCCCGGTGACTTCGACGGCGACGGGATCGGCGACCAGTGGGACAACGCGCCGGGCATCTTCAACCCGAACCAGTCCGACTGCGACGGCGACGGTCTCGGCGATCCGTCCGATCTCTGCGAGATCTGTCCTCCCGGCACGCCCGGCAAGGGCGAGCCGTGCGGATCGGATCTCAACGGCGGGTGCAACACGCCAGCCGACGCGGTCACCGTCATCAACTGCAACGAGGAGATCTGCGGCGATGCCTGGGCCGAGGCGGGCGTCCGAGACACCGACTGGTTCGTGGTGAAGCTCACCGACGACGACGGCGACGGCAAGGAGGACCTGAACGTCCAGGTCTGCACCGCGATCCCGCTGACGCTCTGGGTCCTCGACGATGTCTGCCCGCCCTCGATCACCTACACATTCCTCGAGGCCCGGCTGGACCAGCAGATCGATGTCACGCTCTGCCTGCCGGCGCCGGCGAAGTACCGCATCGTGCTCGCGCCGGGATCGCTCGCCGGCCCGATCTTCGACGGGTATCCCTGCAACGGCCTCTACAACCAGTACTGGTTGCGGGTGTGGTGCGCCGAGCCGTGCCTGACCTGCGGCGTCGGTCCGAACGACTGCTGCAAGGCCACGCAGGTCAACGCGCCCGGCTGCGACGACTTCGAGTGCTGCGCCACCGTGTGCGTGATCGACCCGTTCTGCTGCAACGTGCGATGGGACCAGGCCTGCGCGAACGAGGCCCGCTCCCTCTGCAGCGACATCTGCTGCACCGCGGATCTCAACGGTGACGGCATCGTCAACGGCTCGGACCTGGGCGATCTCCTGGGCTACTGGGGCGCCACCTTCATCAACCCCGCCGATCTCAACGGAGACTGCTTCGTCGACGGCGCCGACCTCGGCGAACTGCTCGGCCAGTGGGGGCCGTGCTGACGAGCTGAGCGATCGTTCGATCGGCGCGGGTGTGGCGGCGGGGCTGCCGGAGCCGACGCGCCTCGAGCGCGCGCCGCCGTCAGACGTCGAGGTTCTTCACGTCGAGCGCGTGCTGCTCGATGTAGCTGCGCCGCTGCTCCACGTTCTCGCCCATGAGGATGGCGAAGAGGGCGTCGGCCTGGCTGGCGGCGCTCCAGGTGACGCGGAGGAGCGTGCGGCGGGCGGGATCCATGGTGGTCTCCCAGAGCTGCACCGCCTCCATCTCGCCCAAGCCCTTGAAGCGCTTCATCTCGATGCCTCGGCGGCCGACCTCGTGGAGTGAGCGCAGGATGGCGGGGACATTGGCCGCTTCGACGAGTTCCGGTGCCTTGCCCTTCTCCTGCTCCACGAGCCAGCCGTAGCGCGTGGGCAGCTTCTCGCCGGTGACCGCTTCCTCCTGCACCAGCGCGTAGTCGTCGATGGAGATGCCGCTCCGGCCGAGTTCGACGAAGAGGCGCTCCAGCTCGCGATTCTCGTGGAGGGTGCGGATCTGCGCCGTGCGGCCGGAAGACGCGGTCGGGGCGCCATTGGTCGCGGCCCCGGCGGACGCGGGGGCGGCCGCGGCGGAATCGCGTGCGGCCGCGGCGCCGAGCTCGTCGAGCACCAGGCCCTTCTCCTCCAGCACGCGGCGCGCCTGGTCCTCGCTGAAGCAGAGCGCGTCGCCGTCCTGCCACACCACCTGGTGCGTGGGGAGCCGGCGCTGCCCCTGCGGATCGTGCTCGCGGGACTCGAGCAGCCGGGCGAACGGGATGCCTCGGAGCTGCGCCACCTGGGCCAGTTCGTCCAGCCGGTGCAGCACGCGCACCACGCGGCGCACCTCGTCGCCTTCCACCCGCGCGCTCACGCCGCCGCGATCGTCGCGGATGACGAGCACCGCGCTCTTGAGCGCCAGGTCCTCCAGCACCTCGTTCATGCGACGATCGTTGAGCACGTACTCCACGCTCCTGCCGCGCGACACCTGGTAGAGCGGCGGCTGGGCGATGAAGACATGCCCCTGGCGGATGAGCTCCGGCATCTGCCGGAAGAAGAAGGTGAGGAGCAGCGTGCGGATGTGGCTGCCGTCCACATCGGCGTCGGTCATGATGATCACGCGGCCGTAGCGGAGCTTCGAGACGTCGAAGTCCTCCCCGATGCCGCACTGGAGCGCCTGGATGAGCGTCCGGATCTCCTCGAAGGCGAGCACCTTGTCCAGGCGGGCCCGCTCCACGTTGAGCAGCTTGCCGCGCAGGGGCAGGATGGCCTGGTGGATGTGATCGCGACCGCCCTTGGCGCTGCCGCCGGCGGAATCACCCTCGACGATGAAGAGCTCCGTCTTGTCGACCTCGTTGGACGAGCAGTCCGCCAGCTTGTGCGGCATGCCGCCGGAGTCGAGCGCGCCCTTGCGCTTGATGAGCTCCCGCGCCTTGCGCGCCGCTTCGCGGGCCTCGGCGGCGAGCTTCGCCCGGTTCACGATGTTCCGGGCCTCGGAGGGATTCTCCTCCAGCCACGCGCCGAGCTGCTCCGTGACCACCGTCACCACGAAGCTCTCCACCTCGGGGTTGAGGAGCTTCTCCTTCGTCTGGTTGTTGAAGGTGGGGTTGGGCAGCTTCACGCTCACCACGCTGGTGAGGCCCTCGCGGAGATCGTCGCCGGTGGGGACGAGATCCTTCTCCTTGAAGAGATTCGCGCGCTTGGCGTAGCTGTTGATGGCCGCGGTGAGGGCGCGCCGGTAGCCCGTCACATGGGTGCCGCCGTCGCGGTTGAAGATGTTGTTGCCGAACGGCAGCAGCGTCTCCGCCATGGAGTCCGTGTACTGCAGGGCGATCTCGCAGCGCAGGCCGTTCTCGGCGTCGTCGCGCCGCACCGCGATCACGGGGCTGGTGGTGGTCTTGGCGGCGTTGAGGAAGCGGACGTAGCCGGCGAGTCCGTCGTCGGCGTGGAAGAGCTCCTCGCGGCGCTGCCCCTGGGCGTCCACGCGCTCGTCGACCAGCCGGATGCGCGCCCCGGGGTTGAGGTAGGCCAGTTCGCGCAGGCGGTGCTGGAGCATCTCGAAGCGCAGCGAGGTGTCCGGGAAGATCTCGGGATCGGGGCGGAACGAGATCTTGGTGCCGCTCCGGCCGACCGCGGATCCGCGCTCCGCCACCACGTGGAGCGGCTCGCTCACCGCCCCGCGCTGGAAGGCGATGCGCCAGGTCTTTCCTTCCTTCACCACCTCCACCTCGGTCCACTCCGAGAGGGCGTTGACGCACTTCACGCCCACGCCGTGCAGACCGCCGGAGACCTTGTAGGCGCTGCCGCCGAACTTGCCGCCGGCGTGGACCTCCGTCAGGATCACCTCGACGGCCGGGCGACCGTCGATCGCCGGGTTCTCGTGCTTCATCGGATCGACCGGCATCCCGCGGCCGTCGTCGATGACCGTGCAGCTGCCGTCGACGCCGAGCGTGACCGTGACCATGGTGGCGAACCCCGCCATGACCTCGTCGATCGCGTTGTCGACGCACTCGTAGACCAGGTGATGGAGGCCCTCCATCCCCGTGCCGCCGACGTACATGCCGGGCCGCTTGCGGATGGCCTCCAGCCCCTCCAGGACCTGGATGGAGCCCGCGTCATAGGCGCCTCCGGAGGCCGGGGAATCGCTCTTCTTG
>CAZSVT010000065.1:0-12963 GCA_964610365.1 uncultured Isosphaeraceae bacterium | reverse complement strand
GATCCCCATCGACCCGCGCGAGAACCTGGATCAGCCGTTCGAGGTCCGCATCGCGAAGCCGTAGGCGGGCTCCGGTTCCGCCGCCTCGCGTCGTCCCGGCGCGACGGCCTTCGAGCCGTCGCCCTCGTGCGCGCCGCGGGCGCCGCCGTCGCCGAACGCCGCATCGTGATCGACGGCCCGGTGCCGCGCCGCCAGGAGGGCGTAGATCGACGGCACCACGAAGAGCGTGAAGAGCGTGGAGATGGCCATGCCGGTCACCAGCATGATGCCGATGGAGTTGCGCGCCGCGGCGCCGGCGCCGGTCACCAGCACCAGCGGGAAGTGGCCGAAGACGGTGGCGGCCGAGGTCATGAGGATGGGCCGCAGGCGCGTGGCGGACGCTTCCCGCACCGCCGCCACCTTGTCCAGCCCCTGCGCCTGGAGGTGGTTGGCGAACTCCACGATGAGGATGCCGTTCTTCGCCACCAGGCCGACGAGGGTGATGAGCCCCACCTGCGAATAGATGTTGATGGTGGTCCAGCCGAGGAACGCGAAGACGAGGGCGCCGGAAATGGCCAGCGGCACGGAGCCCAGCAGGACGATGAGCGGATCGCGGAAGCTGCCGAACTGCGCCGCCAGCACCAGGTAGATGAGCAGCAGCGCGAAGCCGAGGGTCACGGCGAGCGATGAGCCCTCCTGCTTGATCTGTCGGCTCTCGCCCGCGTAGTCCAGCGTGTAGCCGGGAGGCAGGATCCGCTTCGCCGCGGCCTCCAGCGTGGCCAGGGCGTCGGCCTTCGTGATGTGCGGCAGGACGCCCGCGTAGATCTTCATGCTGTTGCGCTGCTGGAAGCGCGTGAGGGAGCGCGGCGCCGTCTCGGTCCGCAGCGTGACGAAGCTCGAGAGGGGCACGAGACCGCCGCTGGCGGTGCGGATCTTCAGGTCCAGCAGCTGGTGGGCGTTGGCGCGCTCCGAGTCGGCCACCTGCGGGATGACCTTGTAGCTGCGGCCGTCGTGGTTGAAGCGATTCACCCAGCCGCCGGCCAGGAGCACCGCCAGGTCGCGACCGACGGCGGCGAGGTCGAGCCCCATGTCCGCCACCTTCTGGCGATCGATCTCGATCTTGGTCTGCGGGAGGTCGATCTTGAGGTCGGTCTCGGCGAACATGAACTGGCCGCTCTCGCGCGCCGCCTTGAGGATCGGCTCCGCGTACTCCGCCATCTGCGGCGCCTCGTCGGTGCTCGTCACGAGCATCTCGATGTCGAACTGGCCCGGGCTGGGGAGCGGGGGCGGCAGCGTGGGGAAGACGCGGACCCCGGTGATCTGCGAGAAGCCGCGGAAGACATCGAACTGGATCTCGGCGGTGCGCCGGTCGCGCTTCGACCAGTCCACCATCTTCACGCCGCCGAACCCGGCGTTCACCTGCGCCACCTGGAACCACATGTCGCGCTCGGGGATCGATCGGAAGACCTCGGAGACCTCGCCGAAGCCCCGGAGCGTGTAGTCGAGCGTGGCGTCGGGCGCGGACTGCACCACGGAGATGACGAAGCCCTCGTCCTCGCGCGGCGCGAGCTCGTGGCCGGACATCATGTAGAGCGGCACCGCCGCCGTGGCGATGAGCAGGGCGGCGAAGGCCATGGTCCAGCGGAGCTGGAGCGTCCAGTCGAGCGTGCGCAGGTAGAGGGCCCGCACCGCGTCGAAGGCGCGGTTGACGGTGCGGGTCATGCGCCCTTCGCGCCCGCTGCCCACCAGGGCCGCGCTCATCACCGGCGAGAGCGTGAGGGCCACCACGCCCGAGACGATCACCGCGGCCGCCAGGGTGAAGGCGAACTCGCGGAAGAGCATGCCGGTGAGCCCGCCCTGGAACCCGATGGGGGCGTAGACCGCGGCGAGCGTGATGGTCATCGCCACGATGGGCGACGCCAGCTCGCGCCCGGCCACCAGCGCCGCCTGCATCGGCGACATCCCGTCGCGGACATGGCGCGCCACGTTCTCCACCACCACGATCGCGTCGTCCACCACCAGTCCGACGCAGAGGACGATCGCCAGGATGGTGAGAAGGTTGAGCGAGAAGCCCATCGCCAGCAGGAAGACGCAGGCGCCCATGATGGAGATGGGGATGGCCACCAGCGGCACCAGCACCGTGCGGACCGAGCCCAGGAAGAGGAAGACCACCAGGGCCACGATGCCGATCGTCTCGAAGAGCGTGCGGCGGATCTCCACGATCGCGTTCCGCATGTAGTAGGTGCCGTCGTAGGCCAGGTCCATGCGGATGCCCGCCGGCAGCGACTGGCGCACCTCGGCCATGCGCGCCGCGAGCAGGTCGGAGACCTCGATCTCGTTCGCGCTCGGCAGCGGCCACACCGAGAGGTAGATCGACGGCGCCCCGCAGAAGCCCGTCTGCGCCGTCGGCTCCTCGCTGGAGAGCTCCACGCGGGCGATGTCCCGGAGGCGCACGACGGTGCCGTCGCGCTCCCGCACGATGAGCTGCTCGAACTCCGCCGGCGTCCGGAGATCGGTGTCGGTGATGAGGTCCACCTGGACGCTGCGGCTCTTGGTGCGCCCCACCGTGGCCACGAAGTTGTTGCGGGTGAGGGCGTCGTGGACCTCCATCGGCGTCACGTCCAGGGCGTCCATGCGGTCGGCGTCCAGCCAGATGCGCATGGCCAGCGGCCGGGCGCCCTCCACGCCCACGCGCTGCACGCCCTTGATCGTCTGGAACTGCGGCTGCACCTCGCGGACGAGGTACTCGTTGAGCTGGGTGAGCGAGATCCGATCGGAGGTGAAGCTGATGTAGAAGGTGGCGTACGGCTTGTCCGTGCGCTGGATCTCCACCGTGGGCGACTCCGCCTCCGGCGGCAGTTCGCTGCGGACCTGGTTGAGCCGCGCCGTGACCTCGGCCAGGGCGTTGACGCTGGGATGGTTGAGCCGCAGTCGCACGGTCACCATGCTCACGCCGGCGGTGCTGGTGCTCTCGATGTAGTCGACGCCGTCGATGGCCGAGACCGCGCGCTCGATGGGCGTGGTGATGAAGCCCCGCACCGTCTCGGCGCTGGCGCCGATGTAGACGGTGGTGATGATGATCGAGCTCGACTCGAGCCTCGGGTACTGCCGCACCGGCAGGTGGCCGATGGCGCGCCATCCGATGGCCAGGAGGGCGATGTTGATGACGATCGCCACCACCGGCTTGCGGACGAAGAGATCGGTGAAGCGGCCCGAGCGGGCCGCCGCATCGAAGGCGTTCGACGGTTTCACCGCTTCGCCCCGTCCGTGGACACGAGGGCCGGATCCGGGGAGGGCGCGGCGGCGCGATCGGGCGACCAGGCGCGCGACGGCGGACCCGGGGCCACCCACTGACGATCGCGGAGCTTGAAGGAGCCCTCGGTGGCCAGCGCCTCGCCTTCGCGCAATCCGTCGACCACGATCACGCGGTCTCCCAGCGCGGCGCCCACGGTCACGAAGCGCTGCACCGCCAGGAGGCGATCCGGTTGAGCCGGGTCCTTCTCCAGCACGAAGACATGGTCGCCGTAGGGCGCGCGGCGCACCGCGGTGATGGGGATCACCAGCCGTTCGCTGGCCGCCTCGATGGGCACTTCCACGTCCACCCACATGCCGGGTCGGATGCGCTCGCCGGGGTTGTCGATCTCGCCGCGGACGCGGACGTTGCGGGTTCCTCGGTCGGCCACCGCGTCAATCGCCACCACCTGGATCGGCAGCGGCTGATCGCTCAGCATGGGCACGCTGGCCATGACCACGTCGCCCTTCTTCACGCGCCACGCCTGATCCTGCGGCACGGCGAAGTCCAGGTTGATGCGATCGTCGATGCTCTGGAGTCCCACCACGCTGGCGCCCTCGGCCAGGTACTGGCCCGGGTGGACGTTGCGCAGCCCGGCGCGGGCGCGGAACGGCGCCCGCAGCGTCATCTTGGCGATGGTCGCCTCCAGCTGCCGCACGCGCGCCTGCGCCTGTTCGGCTTCCGCCTTCGACTGGGCCACGAGCGCCCGCGCCTGGTCGAGGTTGGCCTGCGACTGGTCGAACTCGATGGGCTTGGCGGCGCCGGCGGCGTCGGCCTCGGTCATGCGCCGATGGTTCGCCTCGCGCAGACGCAGGTTGCTCTCGGCGACGAGGGCGTTGGCCTCCGCCACGCGCACGCTGGCGCGGGCGGCGTCCAGGTCCGCCGCCTGCGTGCTGGTGTCGAGCTTCACGATGGGTTGACCCCGCTCGATCTCCGATCCGGACTCGAAGAGCACCTCGGCGATCGTCCCCGCCACCTCGGTGCTCATCATGACCCACTGCTTCGACAGCGCCGTGCCGGAGAGGCGCGCCGTGGGACGCCACTGGAAGCGCTCCACCGTGCCCGCCACCACCGCCTCGGGGATCTCCGGCGGGCCGCCCGCCGCCATCGCCGCCTTGATCTGGAAGTACTTCGCCGCGGCGAGTCCGGCGCCGACGAGGAGCAGCCCTCCCAGCACCACGGTCGCCGCGATCACCGACTTCGAATTCATCGGACGCGCTCCTTCGACCGCGCCGGCCGTGCGGTTCCACTCTCGATGGCGCGGTCGAGCGCCTCGTGCAGCACGGTCAGCCGACGCGGATCCATGTCTTCAAGCCCCAGCAGCCACTCGAACCAGAGTCCGTGGATGGCCAGCACCACCGTCTCCGCCGTGCCCGGGGCGAGGCCGTCGTCGCGGAGGCGCTCCAGGATGCGCCGATGGTGCTCGCGCATCGGTCGCACCAGCGCGGGATCGCTGGCGATGGCGGCGATCAGCACGGCGCTGGAGCGCCGCGACTGCTCCGACCACTTCGCCGGCGACGAGAGACACATGTGCATGAGGGCCCGCGCGGTGCGCCCCGGCCCCTCGGATTCCGAGGCGATCGCCTCGTCGCATTCATGGCGCCAGTGCTCCACGGAGCGGGTGACGAGCGTCTCGAGGAGGCGATCCTTGCTCGGGTAGTGGTGCAGGAGGCCGCCCTTGCTGACGCCCGCCTCGGCGGCGACGGCGTCGAGCGTGAAGGAGGCGATGCCGTCGCGCAGGATGACCGTCTCGGCGGCGTCGAGCACACGGTCGCGACAGGTGGCGTCCGGGCGGCAGCTCACGGGTCCGGGATCATACCGTCCGGACGGTCGGTCGCTCCCGCAGAGTCACAAAAGCCGGTTCAATAGCTGCTTGCGCTCGGCTCCGTCACCCGAATCGACCCCCTCGGCAGGGCTGGATCCGCCGGCCGATCCGGGTCAGTGATTCATCTTGCTCATCTGGAAGATGGGCAGCAGCATGGCCGAGGCGATGCCGCCGACGAGAAGTCCCATGCCCACGATCATGATCGGTTCGATCATCGAGGTGGTGCTCTTGATGGCGATCTCCAGGTCCTCCTCCGCGTAGATCGCGATGTTGCCGAGGACCTCGGGGAGTCGGCCGCTGCGTTCGCCGGCGTTGAACATGGCCGAGACATTTCCCGGGATGAACCACGCGTCGCGAAGCGCCGTGGCCATGTCCTGGCCGCGCTCGATGCGGTCGCGAAGGTTGTCCCACATGGCGGCGTAACGCGAGTTCGCGGTGACCGCGCGGCAGATCTCCACCACCTCGAGGAGACTCACGCCGGCGGCGAGCAGCGTGGCCATGGTGCTGGCCATGCGCGTGAGGTACATCTGCCGGAACATCGTTCCCAGGATGGGGAGGCGGATCTTCAGGAGATCCACCACCTGGCGCCCGCGCGGCGTGCGCGAGGCGAAGAAGAGCCCCGTGGCCCCGCCGATGAGCACCGGGATGTAGATCTTCCACTGGTTCTGCAGGAAGTTGCTGATCGCCAGCAGCACCTTCGTGGGCGCGGGGAGCCGATCGCCCTGGGCGCTGAAGATCGGCATGAACTTCGGCAGCACGAAGAGCATGATCACCAGCACGGCGCCCACCGCCACGGCGAACATGATCGCCGGGTAGGTCATGGCGCCCTTCACCTGCCGGACGGTCTTGCGTTCCCGGGCCAGGTCCTTCGCCACGCGCGAGAGCATCTCGTCCAGCATGCCGCTGGCCTCGGCGGCGCGCATGAGGCTGACCAGGATCGGCGGGAAGACGCGCGGCCACTTGGAGAGGCTGTGCGAGAAGTCCTCGCCCTCGCAGACCTCGTCGTGGATGCGCTGCACGATCTCGCGCACCTCGCGGCGCCGCGCCTGCTCCGCGAAGGTCTTGAGCGCCTCCGCCAGCGGCACGCCGGTCTTGAGCATCACCGCCAGCTGCTGGCAGAGGGCCACCACGTCGTCCTTGCGGAAGCCGGCGGAGAGCCGGTTCACGGAGGCGCCGAGGGCCACGCCGAGCGGGGCGTCGGAGTCGGTGAGGTCCACCGAGATGACCACCAGGCCCTGGCGGCGCAGTTCGCGCACCGCATGGCCGTGCGACGGCGCCTCCAGCACGCCGCGGATCGTCTCGGCGCCGCGCTTGGCGCGGTAGGCGAATCGGTTCGCGGCGCCGTCGGCGGAGCGGCCGGGCCGCGCGGCGACGGCGGCGCCTTCGTTGCGTTCAACCGCGGCAGGCACCGTGCACCTCCTCGCTGGTGGTGAATCCGAGCAGCACCTTCATCATGCCGTCGTCCCAGAGCGACTCGAATCCCTGCGACTCGAGCAGCTTGCGGATGGCGGCGGGCTCGGCGCGGGCGCTGATCGCGTCGAGCATGGCGTCGTCGGGAATGAAGAGCTCGTAGAGGCCCACGCGGCCGGAGAGGCCGGTATCGCGGCACTTCCGGCAGCCGGCGCCGCGGTAGAGCTTCGTGGCCTTCGCCGCGTGCCGGCCCAGGGCGCTGCGCTGCGCCGCGTCGGGTTCGTACTCCACGCGGCACTGCTGGCAGATGCGCCGGACCAGGCGCTGGGCCAGCACGCCGCGCAGCGACGCCGCCACCAGGAACGGCTCCACGCCGAGGTTCTCCAGTCGCGTGACGGCGCTCGGGGCGTCGTTGGTGTGGAGCGTGCTCAGCACCAGGTGACCGGTGAGCGCGGCCTGCACGGCGATCTGGCCCGTCTCGCCGTCGCGGATCTCGCCCACCATCACGATGTCCGGGTCCTGCCGCAGCAGGGCACGCAGGGCGCCGGCGAAGGTGAAGCCGGCCTTCGGATTCACCTGCGCCTGGTGGACGCCCACCAGGTTGCTCTCGATGGGATCCTCGACCGTGGAGACGTTGAGCGTCTCGGTGTCGAAGGTGGAGAGCGCGGCGTAGAGCGTGGTGCTCTTGCCCGAGCCCGTCGGACCGGTGACCAGCACGATGCCGTGCGGGAGCTCGATGAGGGCCTTGAACCGCTCCAGCATCTCCGGGCGGAAGCCGAGCTTCTCCAGCGTCGGGCGGCTCCCGCTCCCGTCCACCACGCGCATGACCACCTTCTCGCCGAACTTGCCGGGGAGCGTGGAGACGCGGAGGTCCACGGGGCGGCCGTCCACCTTGACGCTGATCTCGCCGTCCTGCGGCACGCGCCGTTCGCTGATGTCCAGGCGGGCCATGATCTTCACGCGGCTGGCCACCGCCGCGTGCATGCGGTAGGGCGGCTTCACCTTGGTGAACAGCTCGCCGTCCACGCGGAAGCGCACGCGCAGGACGCCGTCGTCGGGCTCGATGTGGATGTCGCTGGCGCCCTCCTTGACCGCCGAGCAGATGACCTTGTTGACCAGCTTCACCACCGGGCCGGCGTCGGCGTCCGCTTCGCCGCCGGCGATCTCCGATTCGCTCGCCTGCGAGAGCGTGAACTCGTCCTCGTCCACCTCGTCCAGGATCTCGTTCTGGATCTCGGGCGACTCCGCCGGCGCATTGCCGATGGCGGCGTCGATCCGATCGACGGGACTCGCGACGAAGCGGATGCGGAACCCGGTCAGCTTCGCCAGCTGTTCCCTGGCGAAGAAGTTCTGCGGCTCGCTGGTGGCCACCGCCAGCTCGCCCTTGTCCAGCGAGAGCGGCAGCACGTGCAGGTCGCGGCGGAGCTGCTCGGGAATGAGCGCGAGCGCGCCCGGCTCGGCCACGGTCGCGGGATCCTCCACGAAGTCGATGCCGCGGCTCACCGCGACGGCGCGGAGCAGCGTGTCGGGGTCGACGAGGCCCATGCTGACGAGGATCTCGCCCAGCATGAGGCGCTGTCCGCCTTGCGCCTGGCGCGCCAGCGCCTCCTGGAGCTGGATCTCGTTGATGGCGCCCATGTCCACCAGCACCTGGCCCAGCGGCGCGGTGGGGCGATCGCCTCCCCGCTCGGGCGCGGCGCGCTCGGCGCCGGTCCGATCGGAGACGCCGCGATCGGCGCCCGCTCGGTCGGATCCGGCGCGGACGGCGGTCGCGGGTTCGGAGCCGGTGGGGCGGGCGGCGGCCTGGGGATCGGAGGTGGGCGGCATGGCGGTGTCCCTGCGCATCACGGGAGGAAGGAGAGTTCGAATCGTCGTCGGCGCCACTCCACGGTGGCGCGACGGTGCATCACCTCGACGAGCTTGATGGGCGTGCCATCGGGACCGAGACCGACCACGTCGCCCACGCGGAGCGCCTGGTCGTTGATCACCACCCACTCGCCGTCCATGGTGGCGCGCAGCTGGAAGGCGGAGAAGTCGGGGGGCGTGATCTTCTCCTCGTCGGGTGCGTCGGCGGCGCCGCGCTTCTCGGCCTTGGGGCGCTCCACGAACGACGCGAACGGATCGCGCCTCGGCTGGGTGTCGAGATGCACTTCGAGGACCACCGCGTCGTCGGCGCCGGCGGACGCGGCGCGATCGGCGGGCGACGGCGCACTTCCGGCGGCGCCCGGAGGCGCGGGCGATGCGGGCGCCGCAGCGCCGGGCGCGGGGGCGGAGGCCGCGGGCGTCGGCGCCTTCGCGGCCGCGGTGCGGGTCCCGCCCAGCATGGTCTTGAGGAGGAGCAGCGCGATGGCCCCGCCGGCCACGCCTGCCAGGAGGGCCAGCTTCTTCGGCTCCACGCCCAGCCTCGACGCGAGCTGCCCCCAGGCGGAGGTGGGCTCGGCGGCGCGCTTCATCGCTCCTCCTTCGGGGCGCTGAAGTAGCCCTGGAGCTCGATGGTGGCGCGGATCGCCGCCTCGTCCTCGGGGTTCCCGCGCAGGAGCGCGATCTCGATGCGCACCGGCACCACCAGCTGCGACATCGATTCGGCGGCGTCGATGAGCGAGAAGGCCGCGTCGAAGCTGCCCATCATCTCGATGGTCACGGTGCGGCGCACCAGATCGAGCGGGCGGTGGGCGTCCTTCGGCAGCCGCTCCGGCGTGCCGAGCCGCACGCCCTGGTTGCGGATTCCGCGGCCGTCGATGGTGCGGCCGATGCCTTCCGCCAGCCGGTCGGAGGCGAGGTCGATCAGCGTGCGGCAGCGCACGGATTGCTCGGCGCGCCGCTGGGCCAGGTCGCGCTCCAGCGCCACCAGCTGCGATCGCTTGAGCATCTGCTCGTTCGTGGCGGAGTCCACGCGCAGCGACTCGCGGCGCGCCTCGGCGGCGCGAAGGTAGTTCGGCACCACGAAGAGTCCCACCACGATGGCGGCCAGGCACACCGGTCCCAGCGTGGTGGTCAGCCGTTCGCGCGACGGAAACGAGAGTCGAGGCAGCTTCATGGCGACGCCTCCGTCGAACCGGTCCGCCGATCGAGCGCCAGCGCCGCGCCCGTCCGCACGCCGGTGTAGTTGCGGTCCAGCGGAACCTCGGCGGTGATGACGAACTCCTGGAACGCTCCGTCCGGCGTGTCGAGGGAACGGTTCTCGGTGATCGTCACGCCCGTGAGCGGGGGCATGCCCGCGAGCGCTCGCTCGAAGGCGGCGACTTCGTTGATGGTCGCGGCGAATCCGCGCAGACGGACCTCCAGCACGCGCTTGGGTGGCGGCGGCGGCGGGGGCGGCGGCGCACCCGGAGCCGCGGGGGCCGCCGGGGCCCGGACCGCCGCCGTGTCGCGGGTGACGAACTTCACCGAGCAGTCCGTCAGCGCCGTCATGGGCGGCATGAGGTTCACGATCGTGGCCAGGAGATCGCTGACCTCGATGGGGAGCGCCACGCGGCGGTAGGTGGTCATGAAGTCGTTGAGGCGCTTGCGGTCGGCCTCCAGGCGCACGAGCTCCGCATCGAGATCGGTGGCGCCGTTGCGCAGGCTCAGGGCCGCGCTCTGCACCGCCCGCGCGCGGCGGGCCGCGTCCCAGGAGTGCAGGCTGACGCCCACCAGCGAGATCAGGAGGAGCGCCACGAGCAGGCCCGTGCGCCGCGCCGATCCGCGCGTGCGGATGCGATCGCCCACCTCGGGTGGAAGGAGATTGGCCAGGAAGATCCTCACGCGGCCCTCCGCGCGTCGGCCGCCGCGGCCCGCGGCTCCAGGTCCACCGCCGCCGAGCCGAGCGCCGACGCCCACATGGAGGGCGAGAGCGTGGCGGGAAGCGGATCGACGATGCCGGCGCCGCTGGCGGCGTTCGCCGGGACGCCGCAGATGCTCTCCAGCGTGGCGAGCAGTTCCACCTGGCAGGCGCAGGGTCCGGACGCGACCAGCGCCGCGGGCCACTGTCCCGCCCCGCGTCGCTCCACGTAGCGGAGGCACTGGAGGATCTCGTCCGCCAGTCCCGACCAGCGGAAGGCGCGGCGATCGGCGCCGGGCGCGCGCACCTCCACGGGAATGGTCTGCGCCGCGCCGATGGAACTCTCCGGCGCCGTGCGCGGAGGACCGAAGGTGCCGGCGATGGCCCGATGGAAGACGAGTTCGCCGTCTCGGGCGAGCAGCATGGTGGCCTGCGTCGGCTCGACATGCACGAAGGCGATCGGCCCCTCCACCTGGCGCGACCAGTGGACCCACGCGGTGCGCAGGCCGGCGAGCGCCGCGGACTCCAGCCGCACCGGCGTGAGCCCGGCGGCGAGCAGCGGCTCGAGGGCCCGCATCGCGGTGCGCCGGGGAAGCGCCAGCAGCAGGTGCTCCTGGCCCGCGACGACCGGGGCGGCCGCGGGCGCCGCCGGCGTCGGCGCGGGCGGCGTGGTCGCGGCCGGTGGCACCGGATCGATCGCGGCCGTCGGCGTGCGCAGCGGCAGCGCCGCCACGGACGCATCACCCGGGTCGACGCCGAAGCGGTCCAC
Organism: uncultured Isosphaeraceae bacterium; assembly: GCA_964610365.1. Classification (GTDB taxonomy): domain Bacteria; phylum Planctomycetota; class Phycisphaerae; order Phycisphaerales; family SM1A02; genus VGXK01. The sequence continues at coordinate 1,928 of CAZSVT010000065.1, read as the reverse complement.
GGCCTCCACCGCCAGGCTCTCCTGGCGCTCCTCGGGATCGAGCTCGGGCAGGGGCACGGTGTCGGTGAGGAACGCGGTCGCGGGGAGCGTGACGGCGCATCGCGAGCCCTGGAGCCCGCCGCCGGACGCGAGCCGGCGCAGGTCCTCGGCGAGTCCGCCCGGATCGTCGGTCCCGTGCACCGGATCGGCGGCGAAGATCTCGCAGGGAACCTCGAGCGCCGTCACCTGCGAGCCCGCCAGTTGCAGCAGGCGCACGGTGGCGGTGCCGAAGTCCACCGCGATGAGGGAAGTGTTCCGTCGGATCGCCATGGGCGCACGCAGCTCCGTCGATCTCATCGACCGCTGCGATGCGCCAATGAAGCGAGGCGCCGCAGGAACCGGTGGGTTCCCGCGGCGCCTCGATGGTCGAAGCGGTCTGTGCCGTCGACGCCGGAGATTACGGCGTCGGGATGACCTTGCCGCCCGAGAACGACCAGGCCTGCGTGTTGGTCAGCTGGTTGGTCAGATCGTCGGCGGTGCAGTAGCCGGCGGTCACGAGCTTGGCCAGGTCGGCGGCCGCGATGGCGCCGTCCGCCGTGGCGATCGCCGTGGCGGGATAGAACTGGTTGTAGCGCGTGATCATCGTGAGGACCTGGCTGGCGCGGGCCTCGGCCGCCTCCGTCTTGGCGTCGCCGAGCGCGCTCGTGACGCTGGGGATGACCAGCGCCGCCAGCACGCCGAGGATCACCACCACGATCAGCACTTCGATCAGGGTGAATCCCCGCTTCTTCGTCATCCGGGTCGTCCGCGTCTTCTTCGTCGTCGTCGTTCGCTTGCCGTTGCTGCGCATCGCGTTGTTCCTTTCGCTCAGGGTGGCGTCGCTCGCGGGGACTGCGCCCGTGAGCAGGTGAAACGGTCGGAAGGGCACATCGGCGAGGCAAGCGAAGGAGTTGATCCGCGTGCTCCGCATTTCCGACGGCGCCGCGTCGCCGGATGGCGCGGGCGGCGCCTCCGGTGACGGGCCTTCGGACGATGCCGGTGGTGCGGCCGCGCCCATCGGCGGCCGGCGCCCGGGGCGGGCGCCCGACCTCCGCGGAACCGATCCTCCCGTGGGGCGACCGCCCCTGAGGAGCCTTGGTTCGATGGAGCAACGCCACGCGACAGGACGGCATCGGCGACGGGCGACGCTCGGCCTGACCCTCATCGAAGGGCTCGTGGCGAGCGTGATCCTGGCCATCGTCGCGGCCGGCGCCTCCATGGCCCTCGGCGTGGGCGTGGGCGCCCAGCGCGAGGCGCAGCGCCAGCTCCTGGCCGGCATCGCCGCCGAGCAGCAGATCTCCACCGTGATGTCCGCGGCCTATGCCGACTCGCCGACCTACGCCGGCACGGAGGCGACGGGACAGATGCTCACGCCGCCGCGGCCGAATGCCTCGGGAACGCCGGTGCGCGACTCGATGGGCGCCGCGTTCTCGATCTTCGGACGCACCACGACCGTGACCGCCGAGACGCGGACCTTCGGTCAGTACAACAACATCTCGGTGGAGGGGTATCGCATCCGCGTGGTGGTCACCACCGCCGATGGGCGCGTCTACGCGGACCTGCAGCGCTACCGGGCCAAGGAGGTCGAACCATGAGGCGCCGCGGCACCACGCTGGTGGAGATCCTCATGGCCATGGTGGTGGCGGCGATGGTGGCCGGCAGCGTGGCCAGCCTCCTCTCCGTCCTGGGCGGCGCGCTGCGCGAGCAGGACCTGCTGGCGGCGCAGCTGGTGCGCACCGCGGGCGGTCACGCCCGATTCTCCGATCACGTGCTGCGCGCCCGCGAGATCCTGGGCCTCTCGGCCACGCAGGCGGTCCTCTGGATCCCCAGCGAGGACTTCGTCCTGAGCAACCAGTACCGCGAGTCCTACGACCAGATCCAGCGCCACGAGATCCGCTGGTACTCGTGGA
>CAZSVT010000064.1:2661-13019 GCA_964610365.1 uncultured Isosphaeraceae bacterium | reverse complement strand
CCATCAACGCGGCGCGCGAGGGCGATCGCTCCATGCCGGGGGCGATCGGTCGCATGGTCTGCGCCGAGGCGGTGCTTCTGCGCGCCGGGCGCGGCGATGCGGCGCGGGTGCGCTTCGCGGTGGATCGATTCTTCGAGCACTGGATGGAGCTGGAGAAGCGCCGCCAGAAGAGCGGCACGCACCTGGCGCCGTACGGCGTGGCCCCGTACTACTTCTTCTTCGCGTTCCTGCACGCCGCCGAGGCCATCGAGCTGCTGCCCGAGGCGGATCGCCCGGCGCTCCGCGCGACGTTCGCCGAGCTCCTCGCCACCGTGCGCGACGCCGACGGCACCTGGAACGACCGCGTCTTCCCGCGCAGCGCCGCCTACGGAAGCACGATGGCCACGATGGGGCTCCTGGCGCCGTGGCGACGACCGGCGCCCAGCTGGATCCTGCCGCGCGATCCGGCCGCGACCGAGCCGCGCTAGGTCCAGTTCCCCAGGAGCACGCCGAGGTCTCCGCCGTCGACGATGCCGTTGCCATCGAGGTCGGCGTCGCAGGGCGGATCCGGAGGGCAGGGGCCCCAGGCGCCGAGCAGCGCGCCGAGGTCGTCGCCGTCCACCGCGCCGTCACCGTTGAGATCGCCCGGCAGCGCGGGCGGATCGATGAAGCGGACGCGCACCTGGTTCGGCGCGTAGATCACCTTGATCGCCTCGTTGGAGTCGACCTGCGAGAACGAGCCGGTGACGGAAGCGGCGGTGAGGATGACGAACTCGGTGTCCGGATCCGGATACGAGCCGCGTCGAAGTTCGACCTGGAGTCCGCCGGCGAGCGTCGCGGCGCCGCCGACGGCGAGGCGCCCGCTGGACGCGGTGACGACATCCACGGAGAGCGCGGCGCCGGGCTCCTGCACGCAGGCGCCGGTGACGGTGAGCGTCCCGAGTCCCGAGGCCGCCGAACCCGGTCGCACGGTCCCCGCGTGGTTCTGCAACGCGCCGGCGAGCGTGCCGGCGCCGGAGAGCGTGCCTCCGTCGAGCACCAGCTTGCCGCTGGAGAAGGTGAGCGTTCCGTCCAGCATCGTCGTGCCCGCGCTCTGCACGACGTCTCCGTTTCGCGTCATCGTGCCGCCGGCGTCGACCTGGAGGGTGCCCGTGTTCGTCCAGGCGCCTGGTTGGGCCGTGATCGATCCGGGAGGCGCGACGCGCACGACGCCGTGGTTCACCAGGCTCGTCTTCGGATCGATGACCAGCGGCGGCGCCGTGTCGGCGAGGATCGTCCCGTCGTTGACGATGAAGCCGAGCTGATCGTTGCCGAGGGCCCCGGAGCCGACGATCGCGTGCTGCGGGCCGTTGACCATCGAGGCGCTCGTGGAGCCGTTGATCCGTGAGTTGGCGGATGCGGCGAGCCTGATGGTTCCCGTTCCCAGCAGCGTGGCGCCGGAGCCCGACATGGTGAGCGTGGTGGTGCTCCCGGCGCCGTCCACCGTCCAGAGTCCGTCGTGCTGGATGGTTCCCTTGAGACTCGCCGACTGGCCCGACGGCTGGCGCACCGCGCCCTGCACCGAGATCGAGTCGAAGTCGCAGCTGTTCACGAGGATCTCGGCGGTCCCTTCCGCGACGATCGATCCGCCGGTGATCAGGTCCGTGGTGGTCGCCGAGCCGAGCGTGACCGAGCTTCCCTGCGAGGCTGCGATGACGCCACCGGTATTGAAGATGGTGCCGCGGACGCTGAGCGTGCCGCCGGGCGCCGCCCGGATCTCGGCGGCGTTCTGGTTCAGCGCCGTGTCGCTGCCCTGGGGCGCGACGATGAGCGTGGCCGCCACGTCGGCGCGGATCAGGCCGAGGTTCGTGAGTCGCGTGCTGATGGTGCCGGCGCCGCGAACGACCTGGTCGGAGCCGATGGTGAGCCGGTAGGTCCCGTCGAGGTTGATGCTGGCGCCCTGGGTGTCTCCCATCACCACCTCGCCGTCTCCTTGGAGCAGGAGATCGCCGGCGAGGCGCAGGTGGCCATAGGAGCCGCTGCCGGAACCTCCCTGGAGCGTGATCGACCCGTCGTTCTGCAGCGTGCCGCTGGCACGAAGAATGGAGCTGCCGGTCACATGGATGTGCCCGAGGTTGGTGGCGTCGATGAGGCGCGGCCAGTTGGAATCGACCAGCACCACTCCCGTGCCCTCGGTGTTCCAGCTCCCGCCCGTGAGGCCGTAGACGAAGCTCGAACCCTCGACGCCGATCCGAACGATGCCTCCATCCAGGGCGAGCACCTCGCCGCCGGTGTTCGCGAGCGATCCCGGGCGCATGCGGAGCTGGCTCCCCGGCGCGGCGCGCAGTACTCCGTCGTTGACGCTCCCCGGCTGCGAGCCCAGGCGCAGATCGAGACCCGCCGGTCCCGAGGCCTCGATGAGTCCGTGATTGGTGAGATCGGCATCCAGCGAGCCCGAGCCGATGATCGAGTGGGTCGAGGCATTCACGATCCGCGCCGTCGTGAAGAGACCCGAGATCGTGGTGCCGCCCGCTCCGTCGAGGAGGAGCACGCCGGAGCCGTCGAGATGGAGCTCCGGCGGCATGACGATGATGTCACAGGCGACGGGGCCGGTGGCGGTCCTCCAGATCCCGTGGTCGAGGACGCCGGATCCCTCCAGGAGCAGGTGGGCGCCGGGATCGAAGCGAAGTTCGCTGCCGGCGTCGATCGTGAGCGCGTCGATCGCCACCGGGAAGTCGAGCGCCGCGAGCGATCCGCGCCCACCGGTGATCAGCACCTGGAAGGCGTTGCCGCCGCCGTTGGTCGGCACGAGCGCCGGGTCCCAGTTCGATGCGTCCGTCCAGGCGCCTCCGGCGGGACCGCTCCAGACGGAGAGGACCTCGGCGGCCCCGCACGGCGCCGCGAGGAGCGCGGCGGTCACGAACACCAGCGAGCGGACTCCGGGACTCCCCATGATCGGTCGAGTATCGACGCTGCCCCGAGGCGGGTCAATGGCCTGGTCCATTCCGGAGGTCGACGCTTGTCCGCGATCGCCGCCGCGGCGATACTCGGCACGCTCGCATGGGGAGGCTCACGGCATCCGTCGTCGCGTTCGTCGCGGCCGCACCGGCCTGGGCGGTGGATGTGGCCGTCACCTACACGGGACCCGTGGGCGGAGCATGGAATGTGGCCTCGAACTGGACGCCGGCGGTGGTGCCTCAGAACGATGCCGCCACCTTCTACTTCGTCACCATTCCGCGTGCCGGAGTCGTTGCGCTCGGCAGCGGCGCCACCGTCTCCGGGGTGACCGTCGACGGGGGCGGAGAGATCCGGATCGGCAACGGCATTCCGCTCACGCTCGCCGGGCCCGATCTCCATGTGGACGGCGGCATCCTGTTGAACGGCAGCGGCAGCGCCCAGTCGCGGATCGTGGTGGGCGTCCCCGAGCTGACGCTCTCCGGAACGGGCGCCGTCACCACCAGCGCCGGGAGCGGCAATCGCATCATCGGCACCGGCGGCACGCGGACGCTGGTCATCGAGCCGACGATCGAGGTGATCGGTTCGCTCACGCTGGGCAACAACACGCTGCGCGTGGTGAACTCGGGCCTCGTCGAGTCCAGCGGTGCCTCGGGGATCACCATCGACACCGCCGGCACGGCGAGCGCCAACCATGGCACCATCCGCGCCGGTGCCGGATCTCCGCTGAACATCAACGCGTCCACCTTCGTGGCCAGCGGCCTCTTCGAGTCGTCGAGCTCGATGTTCATCCGGAACTCGTCCATCTTCGGTGGGACCTTCGCGTCGACGAACGGCGGCGTCTTCCGCATTCCGGGCACCACGAGCCCGAACGAGTCGATCCTCGACGGCATCCACTCCACCGGCGAGATCCAGGTGACCGACTACGGCCGTCTCATCCTGCGGAACGGGATCGTCAACGACGGCACGCTGCGAATCTCTTCTCCTGGCGGGGGCATGACGACGATCCTGGTCGACGCGCCGTCCACGGTGGTATCCGGGCGCGGCCTCCTCCTCAGCGACCATCTGGAGCACACGATCACCGGCGCCGCCGGGACCGAGTCGATCGAGTTCGAATCGGGGCAGGTCCTGCGGGGTGCGTTCACCATCAGCAACCTGGTGCTCGTCAATCACGGGCTCATCGAGGCCGATTCGGCGGCGGGAATCTTCATCACGGGGCTCGGAACGGCATCGACGCCGGGGAGCGGCGGCGCCCATCACGGCATCATCCGCGCCGCCACGGCGAACGGGCAGCCCGTCCTCGTGCGCATCAACAGCGCCTCGCTCGATGCCCAGGACGGCCTCTTCGAGGCGGACGGCGGGGAGCTTCGCGTCACCGGCAGCAGCGTCATCGTCGGCGGGACCTACCGGGCGCTCAACGGCGGCACGATCCTGCTCGGCGAGACCGGCGCCGGGACGATGCCGCGCCTCGTCGATGCCGTCCTCGAGTCTCCGGTGCGCGTCGAGGGCTGGCTGTCGTTGGCGGGAACGATCGAGAATCAAGAGGAGATCCAGGTGGGGGGCACCCTGCTCACGGCCGCTCCCGGGACCGTGATCCAGGGATCGGGCGTGCTGCGTCGGCCGGATCCCGGCACCGTCGGTGGTCTCGCCACGGCCAACGCGGGCGCCCCGCTCGAGCTGGGTCCGGACCTGACCGTGCTCGGGCCCATCAACATCATCGGTGAGGCGATCACCAATCACGCGCTGATCGATGCCGGTCCAGGGGAGACCCTCCTCACCTGGAACTCCGGGCCGGTCCTGCCGAGCGCCAACGACGGCGTCATCCGCGCCGGCGCCGGGGCCACGGTCAAGCTCGGCGGCACCTTCGACAATGCCGGCGGGCTCATCGCCGCCGACGGTGGCGCCGTGGATCTCAACGCGTCGGTCACCGGCGGCATCCTCCGCCAGGCGAACGGCGGAACGCTTCGCCTGCGCGGCATGGTCGAGGATGCGTTGATCGAAGGCAACGCGACGGCGCAGGCAGGCGACTGGTGCGGCATCGGCGGCGACATCCACATGGACGGCGTGCTTCAGCTCACCGGCGGCAACACCCAGCTCCGACTGAAGCAGACGGCCGGTGCGTCGCTCTCCGGGTCGGGTCGCATCGCCTTCACGCAGGCCGGCAACAACGCGGTGAACTGGTATCCGGGCGGACCGGGACTGCCGCTGGAGATCGGTCCCGAGTTCACGCTCGAGGGCCCGTTCAACGCCAGCGTGCCCCTGATCAACCACGGCACCGTCGCCGCGCCGGGCGGCGCCAACACCACGTTCCTCTCCGGCGCGACGATCAGCAACGACGGACTGCTCGTGGCCCGCACGGGCGGCAGGCTCTATGTCTACGACTCGTCGGTTCTCTCCAGCACCGGCATCATCCGCGCCGAGGCGGGAGGCACCTTCGATCGCAGCGGGAATCTCCTGAGGATCGATGCGGGACGGCTGGAGATCGAGGGCACGGCGCGGGCCGGGGCGAGCAACGAGTTCCCGCGCACCTTCGAGCTCGATGACGAGGGCGTGGTCACCGGCGGCGGCACGATCGTCTGCTCCGCCGCGTGGTTCCTCGGCGGCTCGCTGCAACCCGGATCGCCCCTCGCGCCGCTCACGATCACCGGCAGCGCGATCTTCGGCGACGGCGCGCGATGGGACGCCGGACCCGTCGGGGCGAACGACTACTCGCGTCTCTCCGTGTCCGGTGTTGCGCTCCTGGGCGGGACGCTGGCCATCGATCGCCCGCACTTCGCGCCGGGGGAGCAGGAGCTGGAGATCGAGATCCTCTCGGCCTCCATCGTCTTCGGCCGCTTCGACGCCATCGAGACCTGCGAGGCGGTGGAGGTCGTCTACGGCGGCGCGTCGGTGACGCTGCGGTTCACGAACGGTCCCGCGGGGGACCTCAACGGAGACCTGGATGTGGACGGCGACGATCTCGGCACGCTGCTGGGCGACTGGGGTCCCTGCAGCGATCCGTGCTGCGGATCCGACCTGAACGGAGACGGCGAGGTGGGCGAGGTGGACCTCGCGATCCTGCTCGCGAACTGGACCTCCCGGGTCGGACCCAAGGGCTGAACCTTCGGCCCGCCTCGGGTTCTTCAGAACTTCTTGTGGGTCGGCCGTCCCTCGGGTTCACGCACGCCGAGGATGGCGCGGAGCAGCGAGAGATCCGCGGGCGTGGTGACCTTGATGTTCCGCGCCTCACCGTCGATGACGACCACCGGCTCGCCCAGCCGCTCCACCAGCTGGGCGTCATCGGTGGCGCCGGCGAGTTCGGCCTGGGCGTAGGCGCGGCGCAGGAGCGACGCCCGGAAGACCTGCGGCGTCTGCACCGCCACCAGTCCCGCCCGCGGCACCGTTTCCACCACGCGTCGTCCCCGCGCCCGGGTGGTCTCGGCGATCTCCCCGAGGATGGCGTCGGCCACGTCGTCGTGCTCCTCCGCCTCGACCGCGTCCTCGGAGACCCGCTTCAGCGTGTCGGCCACGGGCAGGCCGGGGATCACCGCGTCGTGCACCTTCGCCGCCTCGAAGAGCCGCGAGAGGAGATCGTCGCTCGCCGCGGGTCGGGCCGCGTCGTGCACGGCGATGTGGCTGCACTCCTCGGGCACCGCCGCCAGGGCGTTGCGGACCGTCTCCCATCGCTCCACCCGGCCGCCCTCCACGATGCGCACGCCATGGAAGGAGAGCTGGGCGCCGTGGCGCTCGCGGAACTCGTCGAATCGCTCCGGCGGCGCGGCGACGACGATGGCCCGCACCTCGTCGCGCCGCGTGAAGAGTTCCACCGTCCGCAAAAGGAGCGCGCGGCCGCCGAGATCCTGTCCCAGCTTGTCGCCGCCGAAGCGACGGCTCTCGCCCGCGGCCGGGATGATGACGGCGATGGAGACGGCGCTCATGGGCCGGGCATCATCGCAGACGCCGACCGTCCACGGTGAGCGGCGTGGGCGGCGCCGGCGCGTTCGGCCCGCACCCCGGGCAGCCCGCCTTCTTCCCGCGCGACGGCAGCAGCGGCCGGACGATCGCCGCGAGCGCCGCCAGCGCGAGCGCCGTCACCAGCCAGAACTGCCAGTCGCCCCAGGGGAGGGCGGCGAGCAGCGCGTTGCATCGATCGTCGGCGAAGGGCGTCATCAGGTGGTCCCGAACCATGACGCCAGATGGTAGACGCCGAACGCGGCGACCCACGCCAGTCCGCTCATCCAGAGGAACTGGAGGATCACCCAGCGCCAGCCGCCGCTCTCGCGGCGGACCAGCACCATCGTGGGAAGGCACTGCATCGCCAGCACGAAGAAGACCAGCAAGCTCCAGCAGGTGGCGGGCGTGAAGACGGGGCTGCCGTCGTCGCGCGTCATCGACCGGATCGCCGCGAGGGTGCGGCCTTCGTCGTCGTCGCCCGGCGCCTCGGCGAGCACCGACATGGTGGAGGTGAAGACCTCGCGGGCGAGGAAGCTGGTGAGCACGCCCACCGTGAGCTGGCGATCGAATCCGAGCGGTCGGAAGACCGGCTCGAGCGCCGCGCCGAGCCTGCCGGCGAAGCTCTGCGCCTGCTGATCCCGCTTCTGCGCCAGTTCCGCCTCCTGGTCGAGCCGTTCGGCGCGCGGAGCGTCGCCGCCGTCGCGCGCCACCTGTGCCTCGGTCCGCAGCGATGCCGCCTGCGTCGACTCGCCGCCGTGCGGATAGGCGCTGAGCCACCACATGAGCACCGAGATCGCCAGGATCACCGTTCCGGCGTTCTTCAGGAAGAGCGTGCCGCGCTCCACCATCGTCAGGAGCGCGGTGCGCAGGCTCGGCCAGCGGTACTCGGGCAGTTCGATCACCATCGGGCGCGAGCGGCCGCGCAGGAGCGTGGACCGCACCAGGAGCGCCGTCAGCAGACCGGCCATCGCCCCCAGGGCGTAGCAGCCCACGAACGCCAGCGCCGCCGCCATCGGTCGTCCCACGAAGAGGATCGACACCACCAGCGCATACACGGGCAGGCGCGCCGAACAGCTCATGAACGGCGCCACCAGGATGGTGGCGATGCGATCGCGCGGATCGGGAATGAGCCGCGCCGCCAGGATGCCCGGCAGGGCGCAGGCATGACTGGAGAGGAGCGGCACGAAGGCCTGGCCGGGCAGGCCGAAGCGCGACATGACGCGGTCCACCGCGATCGCCGCCCGCGCCAGGTAGCCCGAGTCCTCCAGCAGCGAGATCAGGAAGAAGAGCAGGCAGATCTGCGGAAGGAAGAGGAGCGCCACGCCGACGCCGGCGATGACGCCGTCGACCAGAAGTTCGGCGAGCGCGCCCTCCGGCAGGATGCTCGCGGCCAACCGGCCCGCGGCGCCCACCGCGAGGTCGATGCCGTCCATCGGATAGGAGGCCACCCAGAAGATGGCGCCGAAGAGCACGGCCATCACCGCGGTGAAGACGAGCGTTCCCAGCACAGGATGGGTGAGGACGAGGTCGGCGCGGTCGTGCACCGCCGTCCGTCGCGCCGGCTGCGAGGCGATGGCGGAGACGGCGGCCTCGGAGGCCCATCGGGCCACGATCGCGGAGTCGGCGCCCGCGGGCGGGAGCGCCGCCTGGCGTCGCGCCGCGAGCGCCGGAGTCCAGCCGTCGTCGGCGGCGCGCTCCGCGGCGCGCACGAGTTCGTCCAGGCCCTCGCCGGTGCGGGCCGAAACCAGCACCACGGGGCAGCCGATGCGCTTCGCGAGTTCGCCCGCGTCGATGGTGATCCCGCGCCGGACCGCCACATCCACCAGGTTCACCGCCACCACCATCGGCAGGTGGCGCCGCAGCGCCGCCTGCACGAACTGGAGGTTGCGCGCGAGATTCGTGGCGTCCACCACCAGGATCGCCGCGTCGGGAATGCAGTCGCCGATGCGCCCCTCCAGGCACTCGGCGCAGATGCGCGATTCCGGGAGTTCCAACGAGAGGCTGTAGGTCCCGGGGAGATCGACGAGTTCGTGCGCGGCGCCGTGGCCGCGAAGCGATCCGGCGTGTCGCTCCACGGTGCTCCCCGGGAAGTTCGCGGTCTTCGCCCGCAGGCCGCAGAGGCGGTTGAAGAGCGTCGTCTTGCCGGTGTTCGGATTGCCCAGGAGCGCGAATCGCCACGAGCGGGCACGCGAGGCGGCCGCTCCCGACGGAGGGGCCGTCGCGCCGTCAGCGGGCGTCGGCGTCATCGCACGGCTCGACCAGGATCCGACGCGCCACGCTGCCGGAGAGCCCCAGCCGCGTCGAGTCGACTTCCACGATGCAGGGCGTCCCGGGTCGACAGACGCGCACGGTGCAGCGGTCGTACATGCCCATGGCGCGGAGCAGGCAGCGCTCGTCCTCGGGCAGGTGCGTGAGGGTGGAGCAGTCCACCACTGCGCGCTGGCCTCGCTTCAACTGCGTGAGCGGGATGCGCCGTTCCCTGGGCGCGTCGTGGTCGGCGCCGTCGGCGCTGCCGTTGCGATCGACCGTTCCCGTGGCGGATGCCATGTCGAGGGGAGCATAGCAGCCCCGTTGCGAACGAGTCTCAACTTCACCCGGCGGAGCGGTCTGGGCGGCCGCCGGAGGGGGATTCGGGGGTGATCGCCTCTCCGGCATCGCCCAGGACTTCCTCGACCGGCGGTCGCTCGCCCGTGCTGCGGAAGCGGGCTCGCCGCTCGGCGTACCGCGCGGGGGAGACCGTGAGATCGACGCGCTCGCCGCGCTGCCACTGATCGTGGATCCGATTGAGGAAGGGCACGCACCAGTGGCAGCCGGTGCCTGCGCTCTGGCAGTCGCTCAGCTGGCTGGGCACCGAAGGTCGCGTGACCTCCATGAAGGTGACCAGCTTGCGCAGGCTCACCCGGAAGCAGAGGCAGACGTGTTCGTCGGGATCCACGGTCAGGGCGCCGGAGGCGATGCGGGTGGTGATGCGGGAGGCGACGACGGCGGCGCCGATGGAGGCGCGGCGGGGGCGCCCGATGGCGGCGCCGACGGAGCGCCCGCACCACCCGGCGTCCCCTGGTCGGCGGTGACCTTCGGCGCCCGCCCCTTCGGCGCCGGTCGATCCTCCACGCGAACGAAGCTGGTCACGTTGATCCGGAAGCCGAACTCGAGGAAGGTTCCGATGAAGGGCGGCTGGTCGAAGGGCCCGGCGTCGAAGCGCGTGGGATTGATCGCCACCTGCGGGATCAGCACGCCCTTGAGGGTGAAGTCGGCGTCGGCGCGCCCCAGCTTCATCGCCTGGTCGAAGGATCCCGACTGCACCGATTGGAGCTGGATCCAGAAGGTTCGCCCGATGTCGGCGTGTTCCTTCGGGTCGACGCAGATCACCTCGATGCGCCACGATCGCCCCGACGCCTCCGCGTTCACCACGCGCACGGTCCAGGTGATCGGGCGGCGCATCTCGCGATTCACCAGGTTCGCCCAGCGCTCCGCTTCGGCCGTCCAGAGCCGCGTCAGTCGATCGTCGTGCA
>CAZSVT010000064.1:0-2651 GCA_964610365.1 uncultured Isosphaeraceae bacterium | reverse complement strand
GTCGTTCTTCAGCACTTGACCGGGGTCGTCGTATCGCGAGGCGTCGGCCGGCCGGCGAAGTCGGCGGCGAAGCGGGCGCGGACGGCGTCCAGGAAGGTCGCGGTGTTGTCGAAGGGTGACGCCGCGGCGGCGGCCGGCGGAGCGGTTCCGGGCGGAGGCGGAGCGACGGGCGCCATGGGCGCCGTCGGAGCCGCGCCGGGATCGACGGGAGGGGCGTTCGGGTCGGCGGCCGGCGCGGACGGAGGGGGCGGAACGGCCTGCGCCGACTCGAGCTGACGGATGCGCTCCGCCGCCTTGCGGAGTTCGTCCGCGCACTGGCGGTTGCGCTCCGACGCCAGCTGCTGCTGCGCCTCCAGGTCCCGGATTCGCTGCTGGAGTTGGTCGATCTGCCGCCGCAGGTCGTCCGTGCTCTGGGACGAGGCCGGTGCGGCGCCCGCGGCCGACAGGAGCAGAATCGAGCCGACGATGGAGGCGACGATCGATGAGCGCGTGGAGCGGATCGCCATGGGCGGCCCCTTTCGACGGTGGCGAGCATTGATGATACCGGGCGATGACCGAGGAGTGGTCGGTGATGCACGCACCGGTGCTAGACTTCCGCCATGATGGAAACGCCGCGGGAGCCTCGGAGCGTGTCGGGCGCACTTCCGAATGTGCGCCGGGTGATCGACCATGCCGCACGCCTCCGGCGCCGGCAGGCGGTGCTGTCCGAGGTGCTGCTCACGGGGGCCTTCGCCGCGGGCGCCATGCTGCTCGTGATCCTGGCGGCGCGGCTCGTGCCGGCGCTGGGCCTTCCTCCGGGTCATGCCGCGTGGCGCTGGATCGCGCTGGCCGCCGGCGCGGTGGTGCTCGGCGCGGCGCTGCGCCGATTCCTCGGGCGGTCGGATGCCCTCGGCGATGCCATCGCGGTCGATGAGCGGCTCGGGCTGAGGGATCGACTTTCGACTTCGCTGGCCCTGGTGCGGGAGGATGCGCCCTTCGCCCAGGCGGCCGTGCGCGACGGTGAGACGCTGGCCGCCGAGCGCACGCTGCCGGAACGCGTGAAGAGGGCCTTCGCCGTGCAGTGGCCGCAGTGGTGGTGGGTGGCGCCCGTGCTGGCGCTGGCGGCGTTCATGTCGGCGTGGTTCCTGCCGCAGTTCGATCCATGGTCCCGCGACGATCAGGCGACGCCCGAGGAAGTGCGGCAGGTGCAGGACGCCGTCTCCCGCGAGATCGACACCGTGACCAAGGCGATCGAGTCGAACCCCGACCTGGCGAACGCCATGGAAGCGGAGCTCGACGCGATGAGCGAACCCAAGGTGGACGATCCCGTGTCGCCGGAGGAGCTGCGTCGCGAAGGGCTGCGCAAGATCACCGAGATCCAGGAGCGCCTGGAACAGCTCCTGGAGGGCGAGGAGGCGCAGACGCTGGAAGCGCTGAAGGATCAGCTCTCCGGGATGCAGCTCCCCAAGTCGCCCGAGGCGATGAAGCTCGCCGAGGCCCTCAAGCGCGGCGACTTCGCGAAGGCGAAGGAGGCGCTCGAGGCGCTGCAGAAGGATCTCGCCGAAGGCAAGCTCTCCGAGGAGCAGAAGGAGGCGCTCTCCAAGGCCATCGAGAAGATGGCCGAGGAGCTCGCCCAGAGCGAGTCCGAGCGCAAGGCGGTGGAGGAGGCGCTGAAGCAGGCGGGCCTCGATCCGCAGCTCGCGAGCAACCCGGAGGCCCTGAAGCAGGCGCTGGAGAACAGCCAGCGCCTCAATGACTCGCAGCGCCAGGCGCTCCAGAAGGCGGCGCAGTGCCAGCAGAGCGCCGCGCAGATGCGCAAGCAGCTGGCCCAGCAGATGTCGCAGATGGCCAGCCAGTGCAAGGGCGGGCAGCAGGGCCAGAACGGCCAGTGCGGACAGGGCGTGGGCGAGATGCTCTCGGCCCTGGAGATGCAGCAGGCCATGATGATGCAGGCGAAGGCCGCCGCCAGCGCCTGCAAGGGCGGCAAGGCCGGGCTCTGCTCGGGCGGCGCGCCCGGCTCCAATCCCGGCGGCGGATTCAGCAACGGCATGACCAACAGCGGCGGCATCGGCGGCGGCTGGCGTCCGGAGATGCCCACCGCCACGAAGACCAAGGTGGAGCAGGCCAAGGGCGACGGGTCCGACGCCGATGTCATCGCCCGCGAGTTCATCGAGGGCACGCCCACCGTGGGCACCAGCAACGCGGTGCTCAAGCGCGTGGAGGCGATGGCCACCTCGGCGGCGGATGAAGGCACGGACGACGAGCCCACGCCGCCCGATCGCGTGGAGGTGCAGAAGCACTACTTCGGCCAGGTGAAGAAGCAGATCGAGGCGCGCCGCGCCGCGGCGGGCGGCGCCGGATCGTCCGCGGCGCCGGCCTCGGGCACGCCCGCTCCGGCCGCGCCGGCGCCGGGCGCACCGTCCGCTCCCACCTCCAAGCCGACCTCTCCGTGATCGCACGGATCATCCGGATCCTGGTCCCGGCCGCGCTCCTGGTCGCGGTCATCGGCTGCTCGCGCGAGCCGCCGGGCGTGGTCGTCTACTGCGCGGTGGACGAGCACGCCGCCCGGCCGGTCTTCGATCGCTTCACCGAGAAGACGGGAATCCCGGTGCGCCCGCTCTTCGACTCGGAGGTGAACAAGACCACCGGCCTCGCGGAGCGCCTGCGTCGCG
>CAZSVT010000063.1:5682-13140 GCA_964610365.1 uncultured Isosphaeraceae bacterium | reverse complement strand
ACGCGCGTGCTCCTCGCAATCGCCCGGCTCGAGGCGCAGAAGGGTCTGGACGTCGCAGTCGCCGCGCTGGCCCGGCTGCGGCCGCGGCACCCCGACGCGGTGCTCGTCGTCCTCGGTGCGGGACCACTCGAGGACGAGCTGCGCGGGCTGTTCGAGGCGCTCGAAAACTACTACCCCACATTCCGCCGCTACCGCATCATCGGCGCGCTGCCGACGTATCTGCCGCGTCTGCGTCAGGCGACGCTCCCACGAGATGAAGCTGTGCGCCGGATGATGTCGCTCGATGGCATGGTGTTCAGCGACGGCTTACGGCAGCGGCTTTACGGGCCGGCGCTGGTCGATGCGTGGCAAAACGCGCAGCACAAAGAGCGCACCTACCGCGCCATCACCATGGGCGGCGAAGCGGTGGAGTTCTCCGAGGGGTTCACCGATCTCCACACCACCAGCTACCGCTCCATCCTGGACGGCAAGGGCTTCCGGATCGGCGAGGCGCGGCCGGCGATCGACATGGTCTACGCCATCCGGCATGCGCCGGTGGCGGGGCTGACCGGCGACTACCACCCGCTCTGCCGCGAGGTGGCGTCGTGAGCGGCGTGGCGCCCGGCGTCACCGTCCATCCGTCGGCGATCGTCGATCCCGGAGCGACCATCGGCGCCGGTTCGCGCATCTGGCACTGGGTGCATGTCTGCGCCCAGGCGGTGATCGGCGAGCGGTGTTCGCTGGGTCAGAACGTCTTCGTGGGCAACCGCGTCCGCATCGGCCACAACTGCAAGATCCAGAACAACGTCTCCGTCTACGACAACGTGACGCTGGAGGACGATGTCTTCTGCGGGCCCAGCATGGTCTTCACCAATGTCTACAACCCGCGCTCGGCCGTCTCGCGGCGCGACGAGTACCGCGACACGCTGGTGAAGCGCGGGGCCACGCTCGGCGCGAACTGCACCATCGTCTGCGGCATCACCATCGGGGAGTACGCCTTCGTGGGCGCGGGGGCGGTGGTCAATCGCAGCGTTCCGCCGTACGCGCTGGTGGCCGGCGTGCCGGCGAAGCAGATCGGCTGGATGAGCCGCTTCGGCGAGCGCATCGATCTCCCGCTCCGCGGCGAGGGTCGATACACCTGCCCGCACACCGGGCAGATCTACCGCCTGGTCGGGGATCGCATCGAGACCGACGCGTGAGCGAGATCCCCTTCATCGATCTGAAGGCGCAGTACAGGGCCCTCAAGCCGCAGATGCAGCGGCGCCTCGACGCCGTGCTGGAGCACGGCCAGTACATCCTCGGCCCGGAGGTGAAGGAGCTGGAGGAGCGGCTGGCGGTGCTCGTGGGATCGAAGCACTGCATCACCGTGGCCAGCGGCACCGAGGCGCTCCTCATCGCGCTCATGGCCCTGGATCTTCGGCCCGGCGACGAGGTGATCACCTCGCCCTTCACCTTCGTGGCGACGGCCGAAATGGTGGTGCTGCTGGGCGGCGTCCCCGTCTTCGTGGAGATCGACCCGGCCACCTGCAATCTCGATCCCTCGCGCCTGGAGGCGGCGATCACGCCGCGCACCAGGGCCATCATGCCGGTGAGCCTCTACGGTCAGCCGGCGGAGATGGACGAGATCAACGCCATCGCGGGCCGGCACGGGATTCCCGTGATCGAGGACGCGGCGCAGAGCTTCGGCGCGAAGTACCGCGGGCGCTGGAGCTGCAACCTCAGCACCATCGGCGCCACCAGCTTCTTCCCGAGCAAGCCGCTGGGCTGCTACGGCGACGGCGGCGCCCTCTTCACCGGCGACGATCGCCTGGCCACCGCGATGCGCGAGATCCGCGTGCACGGCCAGAGCCGGCGCTACTGGCACACGCGCCTGGGCGTGGGCGGTCGCATGGACACCCTGCAGTGCGCCGTCGTCCTGGCGAAGCTCGAGCGATTCGAGTGGGAGCTCGCCCGGCGCCAGGAGGTGGCGAAGCGTTACCACGACCTCCTGGGCCGCGACTTCGCCTTCGAATCGATCGAGGCCACCGCGCGGCGCCGCGTGCAGCTCCTTCCCTGGCCGAAGGCCGACCGCACCAGCGTCTTCGCCCAGTTCACGGTGCTGGTGGCCGATCGCGAGGCGGTGCAGGAGCGATTGAAGCGGCAGGGAATTCCCACCGCGGTGCACTACCCGGTCCCGCTCGATCGACAGCCGGCCCACGAGCGATTCGCGGGGGCGACGGGGACGCCGATCGCCGACGCGCTCGGCCGCCAGGTGATGAGCCTTCCCTTCAGCGCCGACCTGGCTGCCTCGGACCAGGATCGGATCGTGGCGGCCCTGCGCGAACTCCGCTGATGGTGGGGGGCGCGACGCCATCGCCGCCGCCCGACCGCGAGCCCGGCGCCGGGCGCGCCCGCGCCGTGCTCCTCCTCGCGGCGAGCACCGTCGTCTTCGTGGTCTGCGTCCTGGTGGGCGCCGGCGGAGGTCCTCGCGGCAGCGATCAGTTCTGGTATCTCGCCGATACGGAGACGCTCCTGCGCGGCGATCCGCCCACCGGGAACTACCTCTTCCCGCGGCAGCTCCTGGTGCAGGGGATCGAGCGATCGCCCTTCATGCACGACATCCTGCCGCAGCGGGCGGTGATGCCGCTGGCGCACCTCATCGGTCCATACGGCGGCTGGATCGCCATGAACCTGCTGGCCATGGTGGCGGGCGCGTGGCTCACCTTCATGGCCGTGCGGCCGCTCTGCGATCCGCTGGTGGCCGCGGCGGCGGCCGGCGCCCTGCTGCTCCTGCCGATCTCGGTGGTGGGCGCCACGCAGGTCCTCGCGGAAGCGTCCATGGTTCCCATCCTCGCAACGGCGCTCCTCCTGGCGCTGCGGCCCGGCGGGTTCCTCAAGTACGCGCTGCTGGCGCTCGTGCTCACGCTGGCGTTCATGTCGCGCTTCACCATGATCGCCCTGCTGGGACTCCTTCCGCTCCTGCCGTTCACGGAGCCGGCGCCGATGGCGCGCCGGGGGCTGCTGGCCCTCTGGTGCGCGCTCCTGGCGGCGGCGGGCGCCGCCGCGAACCGCTGGATCTTCGGCGGGATCCCGCTGCCCGGCGACCCCATGACGCTCGCCATCAACGGCAACGGCATGGACATCTGGATGACCACCGAGCCCATCCGCATCACGATGGACTCGGTGCTGGCGAAGCTGCGCCTCTTCGTGGCCAGCCTCGCGGAGGGCTCGCTCGCCACGCTCGTCTTCTCGGCGACCAATTGGGCGCTGATGATCGCGGCGGCGATCGGCGCCGTCGCGGCGTGGCGGCGCGGTGCCCGCGGACCGCGGGTGGCGGCCCTCTGCACCGCGGCGGTGCTCGCGGTGAACCTCGCCACCCTCGCCCTCTACCAGAACCAGCCGCGGTTCGTCCTTCCCACCTACCCGGTCCTCATCGCGGCCACGGCCCTCCTCCTGGACGGCGGCGGCGCGTGGTGGAGGCGGACCCGTGGACGGCTGCTCCCGGTGATGGTCGCGGCCATGGCGCCGGCGGCGGTCGCGGCGGCGATGATCGCGCGCGGCGAGGGACGGCGCGACGCGGAGGCTCGAACGAAGCTGGAGGCACTCGCCGCCGCGCTCGTCGGCGAGGGCGACCTCGTCCACGCCTACGGCAACGATCAGCTCCTGGCCTACTGCCTGCGACCGCGCACGGTGCTCCACCTGGGCCAGGCGCAGGCCGACTCGGACTGGGCCCGCGTCCTGGCGATGGCGCGATGGCGATGGGTGAGCGCGCCCGAGGAGGCGCTGCCCCGCCTGCGCCGGCTCGGCGTGGACGGCGAGGTGGTGGCCACCGTGGAGCGGCGCGGCGTGCGGCTGGCGGTGGTGGAACTCCGGCGCGGCGCGGCTACGCCTTGACCACGCGCGCGGCGCGCTTCGCCGCCGGCACGCGCTGCATCGCGTTGCGGGTGTCCACGATCAGCTTCGCGTGCTGGCCGAGCTGGGCGTAGTCGACGGCGTCGTGATCCGTGAGGATCAGCACGCAGTCCTGGGCCGACACCACCTTCGGATCCAGGGCCACGCTCTTGAGCTCGATGCGGTAGTTCCGCATGCTCGGGTAGACGGGGATGTGCGGATCGTGGTAGCAGACCTCGGCGCCGCGGTCGCGCAGCAGCTCGATGATCTCGGCGCTGGGGCTCTCGCGGCTGTCGTCGATGTTCTTCTTGTACGCGACGCCGATGACCAGCACCTTCGAGCCCTTGAGGCTCTTGCGGTCGTCGTTGAGCGCCCCCTGCGTGCGCTCGATCACATAGTGCGGCATCGCGGTGTTGACCTCGCCGGCGAGCTCGATGAAGCGGGTGCTTCGGCCGATGGCCTTCGCCTGCCAGGTGAGATAGAAGGGATCGATGGGAATGCAGTGGCCGCCGAGTCCGGGGCCCGGGTAGAAGGGCATGAAGCCGAAGGGCTTGGTGCTCGCCGCCTCGATGACCTCCCAGACGTCGATGTCCATGTCCGTCAGCAGCGTCTTCATCTCGTTCACCAGGGCGATGTTGACGGCGCGGAAGATGTTCTCCAGGAGCTTGGCGGTCTCCGCCACTTCGGCGCTGGAGACCAGGTGGGCCTCCTTCACCACGCGGCTGTAGAGGGCGAAGGCGAGCCTGCCGCTGGTCTCGTCGGTCCCGCCCACCAGCTTGGGGATCACCGCGGCGCTGAACTTGGCGCTGCCCGGATCCTCGCGCTCCGGGCTGTAGGCGAGGAAGTAGTCCTCGTTGCGCTTGAGGCCGGAGGCGTCGAGGATCGGCCCCATCTCGTCGCGCGTGGTGCGCGGGTAGGTGGTGCTCTCCAGCACCACGAGCTGCCCCTTGCGGAGGACCTTGGCCACCATGCGCGTCGAGTCGAGGACGAAGGCGAGATCCGGCTCCTTGTGCTTGCCCAGCGGCGTGGGCACGCAGAGGAGGATCGCGTCGGCCTTCTGCAGGTCCTTCGGATCCGTGGTGCCCAGGAAGCCCGCGTGCTTCTGGATGTAGGTGAAGAACTCCTGTCCCAGGTGGTGGATGTAGGGACGGCCGGCGCGGATCGAGTCGATCTTCTTCTGATCGATGTCGAAGCCCACCACCTTGTAGCCCGCGTGCAGGATGGCGTGCGAGAGCGGAAGACCGACATAGCCCAGGCCGACCACGCCGACGGTGGCGCTCCTGGACTCGAACTTCTTCAGCATCTCGGCGGCGGTCTGGTTCATCGCGTTCCTGGTCCTTCCTCGATTGGGGGGGCGGCAGTCTACGGGGACGATCGCCTACGGGGTGCCGAGCCGGCGGGTTCGACGGCGCGGCCCGGAGCGTCGACATCGGCTCGGCGGACGGGCGGCTTCGACGGAATCCGCTGCTACCCTCTCCGCTCCCCTCGCCGCCATGATCGTCCGCATCACCAACACGCTCACGCGTTCGCTCGAGGCGGTCGAGCCGCGAGGCGGCGCCGGGTCGCCCATCACCTTCTATTCGTGCGGCCCCACCGTCTACGACGACGCCCACGTGGGGAACTTCCGCTCGTTCCTCAACGCCGACCTGCTGCGCCGCACCCTCGAGTTCGCGGGTCACCGGGTGCGGCACGTGATGAACATCACCGATGTGGGGCACATGACCGACGACGAGCTTGCCGACGGCGGCGGCGAGGACAAGATGGCGGTGGCCGGCCGGCGCATCGCCGAGGCGAAGAAGTCCGGGGCGCTGCCCGCGGGCGTGGAGATCGATCCGCGGGACCCCGGGGCGATCGCCGACTTCTACGCCGGCCGGTTCATCGAGGACTCGAAGCGACTCGGCCTCAAGGTGGCCTTCGAGGCGGACGCGGATCCGTCGCTCATGCCGCGGCCGACGCGGCTCATCCCGCAGATGATGGCGCTCGTCGAGCGGCTCATCGAGCGAGGCTTCGCGTATGTCGCGCCGGACGGCGTCGTCTACTTCGACGTGCGCCGCTTCCCCGACTACGGCCGGCTGAGCGGCAACACGCTCGACGCCCTGCGCGAGGGGGCGGGCGAGCGCGTGAGCGCCGCGAACCAGGCGGTGAAGCGGCATCCCGCCGACTTCATGCTCTGGAAGCCGGATCCGACGCATCTCATGCGCTGGCCGAGCCCGTGGGGCGAGGGCTATCCGGGCTGGCACCTGGAGTGCAGCGTGATGGCGGCGGCGCTGCTCGGCGAGCAGATCGATCTCCACTCCGGCGGTGAGGACAACATCTTCCCGCATCACGAGTGCGAGATCGCCCAGAGCCGCTGCGCCTTCGGCACGCCGAGCTTCGCGCGGATCTGGTTCCACACGCGGCATCTCTTCGTGGAAGGGGAGAAGATGTCCAAGAGCCGCGGCAACTTCTTCACCGCGCGGGACATCTTCGCGAAGGGGGCGACCCCCGCGGCCCTGCGACTCGAACTGGTGCGGACCCACTACCGCATCAACTCGAACTTCACCATGCAGGGGCTCGCCGACTGCCAGAAGCAGATCGATCGCTGGGCCCGGACGGCGGCGCAGCTCGCGGAGCGGGCGGGCGTGCCGGTCGAGGCCGCCGCGGATGTCGCGGGCGCGGCGCATGCGTCGGCGCTCACCGCCGCCCGCCGCTCCGGCTCGGCGCCGGGACCGATCGAGCGGGCGCTGGTGCCGTTCGGCGAGGCGCTGGGCGACGACCTCAACGTGGCCCGCGCGCTCGCGGCGCTCAACGAGGCGATCGGCGACTCCGAGGGCCTCCGCGCCGCCTGCGCCGCGAGCGAACTGGCGGCGCTGCGACGGATGGACGCCGTGCTCGGCGTCTTCGACCGCAACACGCCGCTGCGCGGCGCGGGCGCTGCGGGCGCCTCCGGCTCGGCATCCGGCGGCGCCGCGGACGACTTCGAGTCGAAGGTGGACGCGCTGCTCGCCGCCCGCGCCGCCGCGCGGAAGTCGAAGGACTTCGCCGAGAGCGACCGGATCCGCGACGAGCTCCTGGCCATGGGCGTGGCCATCAAGGATGGTCCGCAGGGCACCACCTGGTCGCGGATCGTGCGCTGACGCCCGCCTGAGCGTGTCGCACATCCCGGGCGCCAGGTGTCGGCGCCGGCGACGCACTCCGATCCGGCTCGATCGCGCGATGGCGGAATCCGGAGCGGTGTTCCGCGACGCGCGGACCGCGGCGCGCCGAGCCGCGCATGGCGGCGATCTCGGCGCTGACGGATGGACATCGCGCCCGGTCCGCCTACGGTTCCACCATCGGCGGCGCAGCTGCCGGCGAAGGAGACGCGGCCGATGACATCGTTCACCCATGCACTCCGCCGGCACGGCGCCGTGACGATCGTCGCGACCGCGCTCGCGGCGACCGGCGCGCGAGCCCAGGTGTCCTTCGCCAGCGGCGACATCGCCGAGCTCGGCGAGCCCGAGCCGAAGCGGGTCGCGCTGGGAGACCTCAACGGCGACGATCATCTCGACATCGTGGTCACCTGCTGGGGCAGCGACTCGAGCGCAGGGAAGATCGTGATCTGGACCGGCGACGGCGCCGGAGGCGTGG
>CAZSVT010000063.1:0-5672 GCA_964610365.1 uncultured Isosphaeraceae bacterium | reverse complement strand
CGGGGGCCCCCTCGCGCGCGCTGGTATTATCTTTAGCTGGCCGGGCGCGGGGGCGGTTGGGGTGGTCGACGACACGACGCTCTCCGGCCCGACCCATCCATGGGGCGTGCTGGTGGCGGATCTCAACGGGGACGGCCGGCCGGAGGTCGTGGCGACGAACGGCGTGGGCGGGGCCACCGGAGTCTTCGTCTACTTCAACTCCACCGCGCCGGGCGCGGCGACGCCGTCATTCCTCGCACCGGTGATCCTGACGGCGGGCACCTTTCCCATCGGCGTGGCGCACGGCCTGCTGAACGGCGACGCCGTCGAGGACCTGGTGGTGGCGAACAACACGAGCGGGCACCTCTCCGTCTTCCTCGGTCTCGGCGGCAACGCCTTCGCGCCCGCGATGAACGCGCCCGGTCCCGGGAACGCCACCGGGATCGAGGCGGCGGACCTCGACGGCGACGGCCACGCGGACCTGGCGGTCTCGAACTACGGCGGCGTGGCGATCCTGAAAGGACTCGCCTCCGGATCCTTCCAGTCCGGCGGCGGACTCATGGGCGGTTCGCTCGCCAGCGACGCGTGCATCGGCGACTTCGACGGCGACGGCGTCGGTGACGTGGCCGGCGCGGCGCAGTACGGCGACTTCGTTCGCCTGCATCACGGCAACGGCACCCTCGGCTACTCCACCATCGGAACCTGGACGACGCTCCCGTGGCCCGCCGACCTGGTGGCGGCCGACCTGAACGGCGACGGACGGAGCGATGTCGCGGCGCCGTGCCTCGACGGATCGGCGCTCTACCTCGTCGTCTCCGGGCCGGCGTCGTCGTGGTCGCCCTCGAGCGTGCCGACGCCCTCCTGGCAACCTTCCGCAATCGCCGCCGGCGACATGAACGAGGACGGTCGTCCGGATCTCGTGCACGCGATGCGGAATCTCGGGGAATCCGGCCAGCTGCAGATCCTGCTCAACACGACCGAGTTCCCGCCGCCGTGCGTTCCGGAGGACCTCGACTGCAACGGCCGGGTCGACGGATCGGACCTCGGCACGCTCCTGGGACAGTGGGGAGGCTCCGGGTCGGCCGACTTCGACGGGAACGGCATCGTGGATGGATCGGACCTGGGAACGCTGCTTGGAGCATGGGGATGAAGTCTCATCGAGGAGGACACGGAATGCGCACCCGACCGCCGGCCCGATTCGCTCCGGCACTCGTCGCCGTGATCACGGCGCACCTCGCCGCAACCGCGGCGCACGCGGAGATCCGGTTCGTCGACGACGACGCGGCGCCGGGAGGCGACGGTCTGACCTGGAGCAGCGCCTTCGACGACCTCCAGGCGGCGCTGGCGGCGTCGGGCCCGGGCTCGGGCGTCACCGAGTTGTGGGTCGCGGAAGGGACCTACAAGCCGAGCACGACCGATGCGACCGTCAGCTTCGTGATGCGAAGCGGCCTGGCGCTCTACGGCGGATTCGCCGGCGGCGAGTCGAGCCCGTCCGAGCGCGACTGGGTCGCCCATCCGACGGTGCTCGACGGCGACGTGGCCGGCGACGATGTCGTCGGCAGCGGGTCGTTCTTCTACCTGGGCTGGATGATCGGTTCGAACTCCGGTCATGTGGTCGACGCCAGCGGCGTCGATTCCACCGCGATCCTCGACGGCTTCGTCATCGCCAACGGCGCGACGGGGCCGACCGGAACGCCCGCCGGAAGCCCGCTCATGTTCGGGGGCGGCATCTACTGCGTCGGCGGCCATCCCGTGATCCGCCACTGCACGATCACGCATTGCCTCGCCGCGTTCGCCTCCGGCGGCGGCATCTATCTCTGGAACTCGAACGCCGTCATCTCGCACTGCTCCATCATCGAGAACTACGGTCACCTCGCCGACGGCGGCGGCCTCTTCGTGGGCGGCGCCAGCGCCCCCCTGATCGAGGACTGCCTCTTCCGGCACAACATCACCGTGGGTGACCAGCCCGACACGACCGGCGGCGGCCTGTCGAGCTGGAGCACGCTGCCGATCTCCGTGTTGCGATGCGCCTTCGAAGGCAACACCGCGAAGTCCTTCTGGGGCGTGGGCTCGGTCGTGGCCTACGGCGGCGGCCTCTTCAGCTTCACGGCGCCGATGACCGTCTCGCGCTGCTCGTTCACGGGCAACGCGGCGATCACCGGGGGCGGCCTCGCGTCCTTCGGCAGCATGACCATCGAGGACTGCCTCTTCGAAGGCAACAAGGCGATTCCGCAGCCCGCCGATCCGTACCCGGAGCTCGGCGGCAACGGCGCCGCGGCGGCGCTGTACGGCCTGGCGTCCGCATCGTCGACCATCGTGAACGGCACCGCCGCCGGCAACCAGGGCAAGAAGTACGCCATCGACAACGCGGGGTCCGGCTCGCTCGCGATCCGCAATTCGATCGTCTGGGGCAACACCGCCACGCATCCCGAGGTCGTCAACGGATGGAAGTCGCAGCTCGGCGGTTCCTTCGACGCCGAGCATTCCTGCATCTGGAAGATCTTCGAGCCGGCGGCGCCCGACGACGATCCGATCGAGCCGGAGAACCTGCCGGGCTGCACCCAGGCGAACCCGCTGTTCGTCGGCACCTCCGATCGGCGGTTGGGGCCGGGCTCGCCCTGCATCGATGCCGGCAAGAACGCGCTCGTTCCTCCCGGCGCCACCCTCGACCTGGATGGCGCGGCGAGGTTCACCGACGATCCCGCCGCGCCGGATGTCGGCGTCGGCTCGCCGCCGCTCGTCGACATGGGCTGCTACGAGCGCCATCCGGCGCCGCCGTGCCGGCCCGCCGATCTGAACTGCGACGGCATGGTGGACGGCGACGACCTCGGAACGCTCCTGGGCCAGTGGGGCGCGTGCGCCGGCTGCGCCGCGGACTTCGATGGAAGCGGCCTCGTGGACGGCGACGACCTCGGCTCGCTGCTCGGCGAGTGGGGCTGAGCGGCGGGATCGGCGGCGCCGCGGGCGCCGCGGCGTAGGCTCGCGGCCCATGTCCGGCAGTCTCCGCGACCACTGGGAGCGCGTGCATCGGGAGAAGGACCCGACGCAGGTGAGCTGGCACCAGGAGGAGCCGGTGCGTTCGCTCGCTCTCCTTCGCGGGCTCGCGGCGCGCCGCATCGTCGACGCGGGCGGCGGCTCCTCCTTCCTCGTGGACCGGCTGCTCGACGAGCCCGGAACCGAAGTCTGCGTCATCGACATCTCGCAGGCGGCGCTCGATCGGACGCGGCGTCGGCTCGAGGCGAGACCCGACGGGGCGTCGCTGCGATCGCGCGTGCACCTTCGTGCCGCCGACCTCGGAGCGCCGCTCGTCGACGCCGAGCCGAGCCCGTCCTTCCGCGACATCGAGCCCGGATGGGCCGACGCCTGGCACGATCGCGCGGCGTTCCACTTCCTCGCCTCACCGGGAGCGCAGGCCGCCTATGCGCGCCACTTGGCGCGCCTCCTGCGACCGGGGGGAACGGCGATCATCGCCGGCTTCGCGCCCGACGGCCCGACTCGTTGCAGCGGACTCGAAGTGTCGCGGTTCGACGGAGCGTCGGTGGCGGCGGCCCTCAACGCGGAGGCGGAACGCGATCGCGCGCCGCCGATCGTGCGGCTCGAGCGGGAGGAGCGGGAGGCGCATCGCACGCCGGGCGGCGCGGTGCAGTCGTTCGCGTGGGTCGTCCTGCGCCGCTGCTGAGGAGCGGCCGCGCGGCGATCACGGCGTGGCGTAGGTCATCGCCTTCGCCAGCACCGCGTCCTTCTCGGAGTCGGTCATGCGATCGAACTTGCGCACGCAGGTGGGACAGCAGAAGGCGATCGTCCTGCCGCGCCAGTCGGCGGTGACCGACCCGTCGGCGCCGTCGGCGTCGACGATCGGGCAGACGGTGTTCACGGCCTTCTCACCGGGGCGGTTGCCGCCGGCCGGTGCCGGCTGGCAGTTCTCCTCCGGCTCGGCGGCGACCGCCGTGGAGCCGCTCGACTGGCACCCCGAGGGCACCGCGGCCGCGAGGGCGAGGAGAAGGATCGAGCCGCCGGTGACGACATGGGTCCGCTTCATGTCCACCATGCTAGCGGCCTGTGAAGACGGCTCCGCGGCTACGCTCCGGGCGGTGAGTCGGCTCCCGGTCATCGGACTCGTGGGCGGCATCGGCAGCGGGAAGTCGCTGGTGGCCAGCCACCTCCGGCAGCTCGGTTGCCTCGTATGCGACTCCGACGCCATGGCCCGCGACATCCTCCGGGAGCGACGGGTGCGGGATCAGCTCATCGAATGGTGGGGCTCCGGCATCGTGGATCGCGACGGGGAGATCGATCGCGGTCGCGTCGCGTCGATCGTCTTCGCGCGCCCGCAGGAGCGGGCGCGGCTGGAGTCGCTGATCCATCCTCTGGTGGAAGCGCGGCGGGAGCGCCTCTTCGGGGAGCCGCCCCCCGGGACGCGGGCGCTGGTCATCGACGCGCCCCTCCTGCTGGAAGCGGGCCTGGGCGAGAAGTGCGACGCGATCTTCTTCGTCGACGCGCCGCGGCCGGTCCGTCTCGCCCGGGTCGTCGCCACCCGCGGCTGGACGGAGGAGGAGGTCGATCGTCGCGAAGCGGCCCAGTGGCCGCTTGACCGGAAGCGGCAGGCGGCCGATACTGTCCTCCGCAACGACGACGAGCCGGCGTCGCTGCGGCAGGAAGTTGCCAGGGCGCTCGAGCAGGTGCTGGCCGGAACAGGCCGCGTCCGCTGATCGCCCCCCGAGTCATCCACGGACAACCGGTCCAGCGGCCAACGGCCGACCCACACTCCCATTCCACGGATCCCCACATGAGCAAGCGTCGTCGCCGCCGAAAGGGCGGAGGCCCGGGTGGCATGCCCGGACACTCGGTTCCCACCATGGTCCTCACGCCCGGCGCGATTCCGTCGGACGAACAGCTGGAGCAGGAGATCGCCGCGCTGGAGCAGGAGATCCAGGGCAAGTACGACATCTCCAGCAAGGACGACCTGAACCTCGCCGAGCTCCAGAAGAAGAGCGGCGAGGAGCTCATCAAGATCGCGAAGAAGGAGGGGCTCGACGAGCAGGCGGGGCTCCCCAAGCAGAAGCTCGTCTTCGAGATCCTTCGCTCCAGGGCGCAGAAGCACGGGCTGATGACCGCCACCGGCACGCTCGAGGTGCTGCCCGACGGCTACGGCTTCCTGCGCAGCCCCGAGTACTCCTACCTGGCGAGTCCCGACGACATCTACGTGAGCCCGTCGCAGATCCGGCGCTTCGGTCTTCGCAAGGGCCAGGTCATCACCGGCCTGGTGCGACCGCCGAAGGACACCGAGATCTACTTCGCGCTGCTGCGCGTGGACAAGGTGAACGGCCGGGATCCGCGCATCCTCGCGGACCTGCCCACCTTCGAGAACCTCACGCCGCTGCACCCGAACAAGCGCATCCACCTGGAGATCCTGGGGCAGCCGCAGAAGCTCGAGACGCGCGTCATCGACATGGTCACGCCGCTGGGCTTCGGCCAGCAGCACCTGCAGCCGGTGGTGCACGAGTTCCTGCAGGCCTATCCGCAGGTGAACGTGCACCTGCAGCTGGCCGACCAGGTGCTGGCGCTGGTGGAGGAACACGTGGACTGCGCGGTGCGCATCGGCACGCTGCGCGACAGCAGCCTGGTGGCGCGTGAACTGGGCGCCATCCGCATGGTGGTGTGCGCCGCACCGGCCTACCTGGCCGCCCACGGCACGC
>CAZSVT010000062.1:0-13282 GCA_964610365.1 uncultured Isosphaeraceae bacterium | reverse complement strand
CGGACCAGCAACGGCCGCATCGAGATCTCGATGCCGGCGACCTGGGTGGGCACGATCACCGGCTCCACTTCCAATGGTCGCGTCGCGCTGCAGGTGCCGGGAAGCGATGGCGTGCCGCGCGAGGTGACGGCCAATCGGACCGCCACCACCAGCGTCGGCAACGGCACGGCGCAGGTGAAGGCCTCCACCTCCAACGGCGCCGTGACCGTGAAGGTCGGCGGCTGACCGGTTCGGGTCAGGGCGACGAAAACGCCAGGCCCAGGCCCGCGATGACCAGGCCGAGGATGGCGGCCAGCAGGCCCAGGATCAGGAAGATGCTGCCGATGATGCCGGTGATGTATCCGGCTTGCGTCAGCCCCATCCCCGAGGGATCCATGCGGCCGGCGCGCATCTCGGCGAGATCCTTGCGACCCATGACCCACGCCACCACGCCCAACGGGGCGCAGATGATCAGGCCGAGGATTCCCAAGGTCAGGACCACCACGCCGCGATGCGGGGCGACGCCGCCGCTCTGACCGCCTGGTGCATTCCAATTCTGCTGCATGGCGAGCTCCTTCCCGGGGGTTCCCCCGATGACCGATGGCGCGGGAGCGTACCGCGTGGCGGTGCAGGATGCGCGGAGCGCACGGGCACCCCGTGGTCGAAGCGAGTCACTCCAGCATCGTGAAGTAGAGGGGCTCGAAGACGGCGCCGGGGACCCTGCCTCCCGGGTCATCGAAGGTGATCGAGCGCACGGCGCCCGCCACGCGCATGCGGCGCTCGGGAAGGCGCTGGGTGGGCTTGGGCACGATCATCGTCGCCGGCTCGCCGCGATCGGCGGGATCGACGAGCCGATAGCAGTCGTAGTGCTCCGTCACCGGGACGGGGACCATCACCTTCCCCGCGGGAATCATGACGATGATGCGACGCGTCTGGTGCGATTCGTAGCGCGGCGTTCCCTCCGCCACCGCCAGCGATCCCGGCTTCGACCCGGCGACGATCGCCGAGGAGGGCTTCACCGCGGGACCGCGCTCGCGGAAGCGCTTCGCCGTGGCGGGGGCGAGCTTGGCCAGGAGATCGTCCCGATCGAGCGGTCGGAGATCAGCGAGGGCCAGCTGCAGGTAGAGGAAGGCCTTCTGTTCGCTCAGGAAGACGCCGGCCGCCGTATTCAGCTCGGAGGTGTCGATCCGCCCGTCGTCCTCGCGCGCCAGCAGGTGGTAGAAGCGGCCGCCGTTGTCGAGTACTTCCGTGGCGTCATCGAGCGTCTGGAACGGCTGGACTTCCTGCATCGGGAGCATCCTTTCGGTGCGGAGGGCCGACCCCCGCGCTACAGGTCGGCGCGGGCCTTCGCCAGGATCACCGCCCGCATCCCGCGCAGCGTGGAGACCGGCACGGTGGAGGAAAAGGTGTAACCCTCGTGGAGCGTGGCGAGGTCCGGCGCCTTGGAGATCTCCGCCGGGGCGTCGAGCGTGTCGCCGAAGCTCCACCATCGCAGCTTCACGCCTCCGCCGTCCTCTTCCGCGGGCCCCGAGAGCGGCGCGATGTGGCCGCCGTTGACGAGGCCGAGCGTGAAGAAGGACATGTCGCCGACGAGGAGGACATCGGTTCGCTCGCCGTTGAGGTGTGCCACGAGCTGCGCCGCGGTCATCGATGCCGGAATCGTCAGCTCGGTGATCGACTCGTAGAAGCCGCACGCCTCGAAGGCGTCCCTGGCGCCGGCCACGGTGATGGGAGGCGCGGCGCCATAGTCGTCCAGCGGACCTTCGAAGTCGAAGGCGTCGTTGATGGTGTCGAGGATCGCCGCCATCAGGATCCAGTCCGCGCTTCGATGCACCACGGAGGTGCGGGCACCGGGGAGCGGGTGATCGGGGAGCTCGCCGCGCGCATAGCGCGGCAGGTCGAACCGGACCAGGTTCGAATCGACCGAGGTGCTGAGATCGCCGAGTTCGCCCTCGCCGGTGTCGTAGACGGAGATCGCGTATCGGGCGACGAGATCGGGCACGCGGCGGAGGAAGCAGTGCAGCGGCGTGGCGATGGTGCACCAGTCGTAGCTTCCCTGGACCACGCGCTTCGGATCCTCGAGGATCTGCGTGAGCCGGGCGGCGAAATCGCCGCGGGAGCAGAACCAGACGGGCGGGTCGCCGGCCTTGGAGAGCTTCCACTCGGCGACGAGGTCGACGGCGCGCCGGCGCCGCTCGGCCACGGGGTCGGGCACTTCGCCGCGCAGGAGGGCGAGGATGGCGTCGATCACGGGGATCACCGCGAGCCTCCGCGGCGGGCGGCCCGCGAGCGCTTGGTGCGGCGCGAGCCCGATGAACCGGTCGAGCCCTTCCCGGCGATCGACCGCTGCGATACCGTCTTCGCCCCGGCCTTCGCGCCGGCTTTCGCCCCGGCCTTCGCGCTCGCCGCTTCACCGGCGGCTCGACGACGCTTCGCCTTCGGCTCGATGAGCGCCAGCGGTGACGCACGGAGCGTGCGCGGCGCCACCGTGCGCCGCGGGCCGGCCACCGGACTCGACGGCGAGGCGATGGGCGACGGCGAGATGAGAGTCGCCGCCGCGGGAATGGCGCGACCGGCGCGGCCGATGCGCCGGGCGAGCACGGGTGAGACGGCGCGGACCTTCGCCGCCGGATCCGCGCGCTTCGTGGGGACCGACTTCACCAGCGATCTCGCGAGCAACGCCCGGGCGGCACGCGGCGGGAGCGGGAGTCGCCACTCCTTGATGGGTGGCTGGCGGGGTGCGAGCGTGTCGTGATCGACCACGGGCTTCGGCATGGTCGGCTCGCCCTTGCCCGCGGCGCGCAGGAGCGATTCGACGGGCATTCGACGGCCGGGCAGGGGAACGATTCGGCCGTCGCGACCGGGGACCTTGGATCCGGCGCCCGGCTTCGAGCCAGCGCCGGGCTTCGCGCCGCCACCGGGTTTCGACCCGGCGCCCGGTTTCGAGCCGGCCGGCGCCGGCGCGCCCTGGGCGAAGAAGGTCACCGCGCGCTGGATCGACTGGCCGTCGGGCCAGACGACGACGACCGCGAGCGTGTTGATGCCGTCCACGAGCATCGACGGTCGGAGCGGCGCGTGCAGTCGGAGCGACGGCTCGGGACCAGGGTGGACCGGGATGAACGGAGCGCGGACGCCCAGGCCGCGCGTGGCGAAGCCGCCCGGTGGTCCGAGGGCGAGGTGGCGCCGGGGATCTCCTTGCCTCGACTCGTCGATGCGCGGCCCGGCGTTGCGCATGCGATCGAGTCCGGCCATGCGGCCGCGATTGGGCCGAGCCGGCGGCGTCGGCGTCACGCGCGCGGCCGGCGCCGCGCCGCGGCGCGAAAGACTCGGCGCCGAGAGCGGGGGTGCGACGGCGGCGGAAGCCCGCGTCTCGATCACGATCGCGGTGGCGTCGCCGCGTGCCCGCATGCCCGCCGCCACTTCCATCCCGTGGGCGATCCCGCGCTCGGCCGCCGGCGAGGAGGGAGCGGCCGCGGTCTCCTCCACCACCAGTCGATCGAGCGGGATCGGCGCGTCGTTGAGGAGCACATGGACGCGGGCGGGGACGCCCTCGACCACCTCCAGCATCGTTCGATCGGCGCCTCGGATCCGCAGGTCGATGCTCGACGGGTGATCGATCACCTGGGCGGTGACGGGGGAGACGATCTCCACGCCGCGCGCCATCGGCCGCCCGGCCTCGCGATGGCGCATGAGGCGGTCGTGTTCGGCGCCGATCGTGCGCTGCTCCTCCTCGCGCTGCGCCCGGCTCGCGTCGGCGGCAAAGGCGGCGGCGAGGTTGGCGGCCGCGTCCGACACCGCGTCGTCGAACACTCCGGCGTGGCGGGCCACGTCGCGCACGACGTCGAGCAGCGGGTCGAGATCCAGGTCCACGCGACCCACGGAGACGTGGCGCTTCCCCACCAGCGGGATGTCGATGTCGAAGCCCACGTCGACGCGGATCGGATCGCCGAACGCGCCGTCCACGGATTCCTCGATCCGGTCGAGGACGATCTCCGCCACCTGCGGCACCAGGGAGCGCTCGGGGTCGACGCGGCGCAGGTCCTCCACCAGGTCGGACATGGCGTCCGCCGCGCCGCCGATCGCCTCGAGCAGGTCGTCGACGAGGTCGTTCCGCAGCGCCGCGCGGAAGGCCTGCCGGGCGAGGCTCTTGAACCAGTCGCGGAGATGGGCGTCGCCCTTCACCAGGTCCCAGACGCCGGAATCCTTGGCGAGCGCCACCACCTGGCCGCTGAACTCGTCGGCCATGCCGTCGACGAGATCGTTGCGCACCGACTGGCGGCGCAGCGAGGCGACACCGTCGAGCAGCATGGCGCCCGCGTCGGCGAAGCGGTCCACCGTCTCGGCGACGAGGGCGGCGATCTCGCCGACCAGTTCCACCAGCCGGGCGGCGATCTGCCCGATGAGGGCCACGACATCCTCGATCCATCGCACCACCGCGTCGACGACGCCGCGGACGAACTCCGCGATCGCCTCGAGCAGCCGCTCGGCGAGGCGCAGCAGGAACTTCTCCACGAAGACGAGGAATCGCTCGATGGCCACGCGGGCGAGCGTGCCGGCGAGTTCCGTGATCGCATCGATGTTCGGGACGAAATTGCCGTCGGCGAGCTGCGCGATGAAGGCGTCGTCGGCCTCGGCGGGCAGCATGTCCACCATGTCGAAGAGCGACGAGCGCACCACGGCGCGCGTCGAGTCGGGCAGCGGTCCAAAGACCTCGGCGCCGATGCGAAGCGCATCGCCCACCACCTCGGCCACTTCGTCGAAGGACGCGCCGCCGACGGGTGAGCGGCGCAGCTGCGTCACCACGCCGCCGGGCCCGGTCACCGCGTCCGCCGCCTCCAGCATGATGCGGCTCATCTCCGCCTGCGCCTGCGCCAGCAGCACGTCGCCGAAGGCCACCAGCGATCGCCCCAGCACGCGCACCACCACGCCGGAGAGCGCCTCGGTGAGCGAGTCCTTCGACACGGTGCCGTGCGACCACGCCAGGACCTGGTCGATCGCCGTTCGGCAGACGAAGCGGAGCGAGGGGATCGCCACCTCGTCGAAGGCCATGAGGACATCTGGATGGGCGCCGAGCCGCGGGCGAAGGTCGTCGGCGATCGGTCCCGAGATCAGGGCGTCGAGATGGGCGCGGAGAGCGCCCGCCATCGCCTCCAGCGTCCGGGCAGCATCGGCCGAAGTGCCGAGCGCGCCGATGTTCCGCAAGAGCGTCGAGGCGACGGCTGCGGCATCGCCGCCGAAGCGGGCGGCGAAGGGCTCGACGAACTCGCGCGCTCCCGGGACCTGCGAGAGGAGCGGGCCGAGCACCGCCGCATCGGCGAGGAACTCGAGGAGATCGCCTTGCGCGAGCGATGATCCCGGGGAGCGGCCGAGCGCCTGGAGGCGCTGGCGGATGTGCTGGCGGATGGTCGCGGGAGGCTGTGAACCGAGCGCCCCCGCGAACGATTCGGCCACCTGCTGCGGCGGGAGCCCGATGACGCTCGCCGATCCCTGCACGCGCGTGGCGCGGGCGGTGGCGGCGGAGACGAGCTGGAGCGCGCTCCACGCCACGGCGAGTCCGTGGACGAGCGGCGCGGACGCGGCGCCGCCGAGCGCGCCGGCCAAGGCGAGGGCGCGGTCGACCAGGTCGATCCAGAACTGGCGCGCGGCGGGGGCGTCGTCGAAGAGCTGCGCGGGGCGCGACTCGAGGAGGTCCGCGAGGGCGTTCCGCTGGGCCGCGGCCGCATCCCACGCCGACCCGCCGGCGCGGGGAGCGAGGAAGTCCCGCAGCGAGGTCAGCCCGAACTCGCCCAGCGTGCGGAGGAGGAAGCGCTGCGACTCCTCGAGGACCACCTGCGAGGCGCGGAACGCGAGCGCTTCCGCACCGGCGGCGTTGGGAGCGGGGGAGGTGGTGGCGATGGAGTCGCCCAGCTCGTAGGCCAGGCGAAGGCCCATCTTGAGCGGCGCGCGGGCGCCGTGGAGCGCGGCGAGGAGCGCGTCGTCGTCCGCCACCAGGCGCTGCGCCTGGTCGATCGCCTCGTCCACCAGCGTGTCGACGCTGCGCCCCACGAGGCGGCTGAAGTTCTGCACGCCGAGGTTGGCGAAGACCCGGAATCCGGCGCCCGCCTTGAGCCCGGCGCCCATGCCGGCGGTGATGTTGAAGCCCGGCGTGAGGCCGCGCGCGGGATTCGCGACGGCCGTGCCGGCGATCACCAGGTGCGCGTAGGCCTGGGCGCTGAGGGCCGCCTTCACGAAGACGCCCGCCTGCAGCGACGCTTCCTCCAGGAGGATGCGAAGGAGCCGGGTGGGGAGCCCGTCCATGCCCGGCGACTGCTCCACCAGTGCGACGAAATCTCCCACCGAGATGCCGAGTCCTGCGGAGACGCCGGCGGCGAGTTCGGCGATGGCCTCGAGGCGCACGGCCATGCCGATCTCCCCGAAGAGATTCATCGGCACCTGCACCTGCGCCCGCAGCGACGCCTGCCCCTGGGCCTGCCCGGTGACCTCCGCGGAGAGGAACTTGCTGAGCGAGGCCTCGATGCTGGCCATGCCCATGACGCCGAGGTCGAGATTGAATCCGCGTCGAAGCTGGGCGGCGGCGGAGAGCGACACCTGGGCTCCCCCGGCCACGGATCCCCAGTCCGTCGCGGCCTGGCCCGACGCGGACGCGAGCGGCGCGGAGTAGTCGACGCCGGGCATCGCCGGAGGATACCGATGCGGCTTGACGCGCGGCGCGGCTCAGTTGCACGCGACGGCCGGAGCCGCCACGAGGCTCAGCGCAGCAACCAGTGGATCTGGAATCGGCGCCAGTGGGCTTCGATCACCGCATCGCTCATCCAACGAATCCACTCCGGTCCGTACATCGAGTCCATCCAGAGGTGGAAGAAGTCCTCCTGCACAGTGTGGATCGCCGGACGGGGATGCCACCAGAACCGATCGATCTGCCCCGGATGGGTGATGGGGCGCCAGGAGAGATCGAAGCGATCGATCGCTCCGGAGTGGTCGGCAACACCGGTGGGCACAGTCGACCTCGGCTCAGAACCCTCGGCTAGAGCCGTGGAGGGCACGGTTGCGATCCCGAGCATGATCGCCCAGAGGGTACGAGTCGATGCACGCGATGATCTGTGACTTGCGGGTTGAGTTCGGCCCTGAGAGGGATGGTTGCTCATGACGACATCTCTACCGCGCGAATCTCGATCTCCCTCTGAACCAACCGAAAATCAGCGCCTTGGTCGGCTCAGCACGTTCCCCAGTGGTCGAGGAACAACTGCCAGTGACGCCCGATCTGCGAGTCGTGCATCCACCGCAGCCAGTCAGGTCCATAGATGGCGTCCATCCAGCTCAGGAAGAATTCTTCCTGCACGGTGTAGATCTTCGGCACGCGCCACCATGGCCGAGGATCAAGATGACCGCCGGTGCCACCGAACTTCGCCTCGGCAGAGGCCTCGGTCCATGACCCCAGAATCGAGGCGATCACAACTGGCGCGAGCCAGAGCACCGATGAGGGCCTTCGTCGGGTCGTCGGAATCATTGCGCGTGGCCCATGGCGACAGCGAGCATTCGCCAACCGGTGTTGCGGAATCGAGGGAATCGCCCCATGGCGCCGACGAGCAACCGGAGGTCCTCCTCGTCGAGCACCGAACGAACTGCGTTGCTTTGCGGAGACTCACCCACCTGAGAGGCGACGAAGCTCAAGTAGAACGCTCGCTCTCGCAGCGGCCAGCTCCCGGTCGCGTCAGCCAGTTCGAATGCCTTGTTCGAGAAGATGGCCGCATGACGCTGTGCAACGTCGCCTTGCAGATGCCGGAGCACGATGTTCAAGCCGCTGACGCACCACCATCCCCAGTTCTCCAGTTGGTTGCCTCGCACTGTTGCTGGGTCAACCACCTGATCGAGCTCGTCGAGAAGCTGCCGAATGGCGGTCATCGGCTCGCACAGGCCCAGTTCCACATCCATCTCAAGGACGAAGGCGCGGCACGTCTGCGCAATGGCGCTGTAGGACGAGTCTTCGTGCACATCGGCAAGCTTCTCGAACTGCCTGCGTGCGTCAATCAGGCAGCGCTTCGAATCGAGCACGACGGACTGCGCATTGCCGGTGCGGGTTTCGGTCGGGATGCGCCGCGCTCGGGCGGTCCCCGCAATGAAGTACGCGTGGGCCAGCGAGACCTCTGAAGACCGATCGTCGGTCCCCGAAGCTTCGTACTCACGCACCAGCGCATCCGCCAGGGACTCGGCCTCGTCGAGGTTCCAGAGCGCAAGATGGGCGGAGGCGAGGTTCGCACGCATCATTCGACTGAGCCGCGGCTCCACGTCGCGCTCCGCAAGCGCCGCCTGGAAGCACTCCAGCGACTTCACGAACCGCCCCTCGCCGTGCCAGGCGCCCGCGATGCGCGTCATCGCGCACGCCCGCTCGCGCGATGACTCCGCCATCTCCAGGAGCCGCTCGCCGAGCCAGAGCATCTCGCGATAGTCGCCCCGACGGTGCGCCTCCCGCGCCCGCTGGTCGATCTCCACGAAGGTCCCGGAGGGCGCCGGCCGTTCGGGCCCGCCGTGCATGCGCGACTGGTGCCGACCCCACAGCGCTTCCGCCACATCGCCGACGGGCCAGTCGAGGATGTCGGCGAGATTGAAGACCAGGTCGAGTTTCGGGTTGCCGCTGTCGGGAACGATCTTCGCCGGATCGCGGTCGAGCATCGACGCGAGTTCCGACTTGGAGCAGCCGCGGTAGACCTGGGCAAGGTCCACCATCTGGATGAGGCGGTCCTTCCGGAACCGCTCCGACCCTGACGGATTCATCAGCCGAATCCTCCTTCAGCCGGTTCACGGGACCGGCGAGGCCCGCCACTGGTGGAAGGCTACTTCGGCACGGACGGGACTTGCAAGCCTCATTTCCGGGGCGGCGGGCTCCGACGCCCCGGTGCCTCGGGCGGGCGAGATTCCCCGGGATCCGACCGTCGCTCGCCGTACCAGAGGTCCAGCGCCTGGCGCCGCCTTGCAATCCGCCCGCAGGAGAGGGCGGCGCGCAGCAGCGTTCCCAGGACCTCGAGCATCGAGTGCGTGCGCAGCTTCCGGCCGGAGGTGAGCACGCGCTCCTTGAGGATCACGAAGCGACCGCGCCTGGCCAGCGCCCTGCTGAAGTACACCTCCTCGCCGGCGAAGAGCGACTCGTCGAATCCGCCCGTGTCGTGGAAGGCCTGCCGCGAGCAGAAGACGAAGCAGCCCGCGGCCAGGCCGAACGCCCGGTACGCCGGGCCAAGCACCAGGAGCATGAGGCGCGAGTAGAGCGGCAGCCGCCCGTCGAAGTCCACCACGCAGCCTCCACCCACGGCTCCCGCGCGCAGGGCGGCCACGGTGGCACCGAGCAGCTCCCCGTTCACCAGCGTGTCGGCGTCCACGAAGATGAGCGCGTCGCCTTCCGCCGCCCGCGCCCCGGAATTCCGGGTGGCGGAAATCTGCCGATGGCGTACGGGCACCACGCGCGCTCCGCGCTCGCGCGCGATCTCCGCCGTGCGATCGGTGGAGCCGTCGTCGGCCACCACGATCTCGTAGGTCTCGCCCGCCGCACGGGCGGCGGCATGCACCGCGTCGATGGTGCGGCCGATCATCGCCTCTTCGTTGAACGCGGGAATGACGAAGGAGATCACGCGAACGCTCCGTTCCCTCGATCCTTCGGCCATCGCGCGCACGCGCCGACCGAAGCCTGCCTCCGTGCACGCGTCATTCGAAGACGTAGAACGGCTCGTCCGCGCCGAACGCCTCGCCGAAGGCGCGGCGCAGCGAGGCGGCATCGATGCGGACGCCCTCGGCCACCGAGACTCGGTAGATCCAGCCGCGGCGCGGCGGCCTGCCCGCGCCGCTGGAACCCTCCGCCTGCCAGCGCGTGAACCCGGTTTGCTGCGATGCGAGCCACGACTCGAACTGCGTCACCGCGGCGTCCGTGGACTCGCCGCTTCGCCGCGCCGCCGGCACGAAGCACGAGTAGCTCGCGGCGAAGCGCACCGGCACGGCGTCGCCGCCGGGATAGAGCGTGGAGAACGCCGGCGCCGAGGTGCGGGCCGTGCCGCATCCGGCGCCGAACAGCGCAAGCACCAGGCATGTCGCGAGGGATCGATGGCTCATGAGTCCGAGGGTACCCGCGAGCGCTGCGGCCCTCGCGTGGGCCCCGGCTGGCCGCTGGTACGCTCGTGATCTGACCTGCAAAGGAGAGGGCATCATGAAGCGACTCGTACTGCTGGCGGCGATCTCGACGGCGGTGGTGATGGGTGGAGCGATCCTTGGAGGCATGTCGGCCATGACGCAGGAACGGACCGAGGCGCCGCCGCCCGCCGGATACGACGCGGAGCTCGCCCGCAGGCTCGGCGCGGATGACATGGGCATGCGCAGCTATGTGCTGGTGATCCTCAGGACGAGCCCGACGCCGGTCGCCAAGGGACCCGAGCGCGACGCGATGTTCCGCGGGCACTTCGAGAACATGAAGCGGCTTTCGGACGAGGGCACGCTCGTGCTCGCCGGACCGCTCGACGGCGTCGACGGCTGGCGCGGACTCTTCGTCCTGGCGGTGCCGGACATCGACGCCGCGAAGAAGGCGGTGGCCACCGATCCGGTGGTGGCGAAGGGCGAGATGATCCCGGAGTTCCACACGTACTACGGCTCTGCGGCGCTCATGCAGGTCCGGGAGATCCACGAAAGGATCGCAAAGAAGAAGATGTGACTCCGCCCCCGCCGCGGGGCCTGCGGCCGGTGCGCGAGTCTCAGGCGCCCATCGAGTAGACCATCGACACGAGCCAGAGGAGGAGCACGCCGCTTCCGATGAGCACCACGCACTCCACCAGGTGCACCAGGACACCCGCGGCGCGCCAGCGACGGGGCGGCCGGATCGACTCGATCGGCAGGAGGCCGCATTCGCTGCACGGGTGCATCGGGTCGACCGGTCCGGACGGTCGCGGGTAACCGCAGCGGATGCAGGCGGAGGCGCCGGGGTCGCAGTACTGCGCGGACGCGCACGCCACGGCGAGGCCGATCGCCACGAGCCCCGCGATCACCGAGGCGGCGCCGATCAGGCCGACGGTGGCGACGAGGGCGTCCTCCGATGCATGGCCGAGGAACAGGAGCGTGATCGCCGCGGCGGTGAGCAGGAGCGTGAGGAGGAACGGAAGCGGCCAGCGAAGTCGGCGCAGGCGGCGCGGGAGACGCGGGCGGCTCATGGGCGCACCGGACGCATCACGCGGCCGCCCTCCGCACGCGCCGCAGCAACCGGCGTCGCACGGCGAGCACCAGGCCCGCGGTCCGCACGCTCATGGCCACGGTGGCCACCGCCACCACGAGCAGCGGTCCCCAGGCGAGGACTCCCTGGAACACCGGGCCTGCGGGCGCCGCGAGGGCGGCGACGAGCACCATGGTGCCGACGAGCAGCACCTGGATCCCCATGACCACCCACCAGTCCCGGCGCAGATCGACGGCGGAGGTGACGAGCCGGCGATTCGGCAGTCGCCGCGAGATCGCGGCGAGCCAGGCGAGGGCGCGGTCCAAGTAGAAGTAGATGGCGCCCACCGCCGCCACCGTGCCGAAGAGGGCCGTGCCCGGGATGTTTCGGTAGACGCACAGGGCGATCAGCAGCGTGACGCCGACGGCTACGAACGCCGCCGCGCGGAAGAGCCGGCGCGGCGTGCGTCGCGCCTCCCGGCCGCGCTCGCGAGGTTCGGGAGCAGTGGCGAGGAGCGCGCCGACGACATTGCAGGAGAGACCCGAGAGGAAGAAGAGCGCCTCGATCGCGAACCAGAGCCAGAACGCTCCGGCGGGAACTCCCAGGACGAACACTCCGAGGAGCATGAGCCATGCGAGCGAGATCGCGGTGGCGCAGGCACCGGCGGCCATCACGGTGACGCCCCGGGCCACGCGCCTTCCCCACGCGGGATCGGCGAAGGCGATGAAGTCGGCGCGAAGCGAGTGCGCCACGGGCGTGGCGCACTCCGGGCAGAGCGCGTTCGTCGGGAGCCCCTCGAGGTCGTAGGCGCAGGTGCGGCAGGGGATGGACCGGGCGATGGATCCGCTCCGATCGCCGCCGGTCCTCGTCGCCGCGATGGTCATGCTCGCACGGAGCCTGGGCCCGACGGCGGATCCGCAGCGGCCGCGACCCGCCGCTCAGGCCGGGCTCGGCACCATGCCGCCCAGGTCGTCGGTTCCGGGCTGCGGCGGAGGCGGCGCCGGTCGCACGGCGGGCTTCGCCTGCTGCGGCGTCGACGAGAGCATCTCCACCACGGACAGCTTGTCGAGCGCCTCGCCGCGGAGGATGCGATCGACATCCTCCTTCTGGAGCGTCTCGAACTTGAGGAGCGCTTCGGCCACGGCGCAGACCTTGTCCCAGTTGGACTCGATGAGCCGCTCCGCGTCGCCGTAGGCGTCGTCGATGAGCCGACGAACCTCCTCGTCGATCATCCGCGCCGTCTCCGGCGAATAGTCCTTCTCGGGCAGGAACATCTCGCGGGTGTCATGGCCCTGGTAGCTCACGAAGCCGAGGCGCTGGCTCATGCCCCACTCGAGGACCATGGCCCGGGCGTAGGCGGTGGCCATGCGGATGTCCATGCTGGCGCCGGAGCTCACATCGCCGGTCTTCTTCGCCTCGGCGATGCGCCCGCCGCAGAGGACGCGCATGCTGGCCAGGAGCCACTTGCGCGAGTAGCCGTAGCGGTCCTTCTCCGGGAGGCTGAAGGTGGTGCCGAGGGACTGGCCGCGCGGGATGATCGTCACCTTGTGGAGCGGATCGGCGTCGGGCAGCATGGCCTGGAGGACGGCGTGTCCGGCCTCGTGGTAGGCGGTGGCCACGCGCTCGATCTGCTCCAGCTTGCGGCTCTTGCGGGCGCGGCCGAAGCGGATCTTGTCGCGGGCCTCCTCGAAGTCGATCTGCTCGATGAAATCCTTGTTCGCCATAGTGGCGAGGATCGCCGCTTCGTTGATGATCGCCGCAAGGTCCGCGCCGGAGAACATCGGCGTGCCGCGCGCGACCTTCTCGAGGTCGACATCCGGCCCGAGCTTCACCTTCTTGGAGTGCACGCCGAGGATCTGGCGCCGACCGGCGACATCCGGAAGCGGCACATTCACGGTGCGATCGAATCGCCCCGGCCTCGTGAGCGCGGGATCCAGCACATCGGAGCGGTTCGTCGCCGCGATCACGATCACCTGATCGTTCGCATCGAAGCCGTCCATCTCCACCAGGATGGCGTTGAGCGTCTGCTCGCGCTCATCGTGGCCACCGGTGTTGAAGCCGCCGCCGCGGCGGCGACCCACGGCGTCGATCTCGTCGATGAAGATGATGCACGGCGAATTCTCC
>CAZSVT010000061.1:0-13413 GCA_964610365.1 uncultured Isosphaeraceae bacterium | reverse complement strand
GTGGCGGCCATCCACTGGGCTCGACTGGGACGCGTGGTCTACGCCTTCACGCACGCCGATGCGGCGGCGATCGGCTTCGACGATTCCACCATCATGGAGCAGATCCGCGCCCCGCGCGGCGGGCGCCTGGTGCGGGAGGTGGCGGCTCCGGAGCCGCTCCGGCAGGCGGCGCTCGAGGTGGCACGCGAGTGGTTCTCCCGGCCGGATCGAGTGCACTACTGACGCGGCGTCTCAGCCGGTCCACGATCCGAGCAGCGTGCCGAGATCGTCGCCGTCCACCAGGCCACTGTCGTCGAGATCGGCGACGGAGCAGGACCCGCCCCACTCCGAGAGCAGCGCGCCGAGGTCGGCGCCGTTCACATGGCCGTCGTCGTCGAAGTCGCCCCGGGCGCCGGTCAGCCGCAGGCGCGCCAGCGCCAGGTCCTGGGCGCCGATCTGCCCGTCGCCGTCCATGTCGAAGATCTCCAGGCCCGGCGCCACCGGCGAGCCGCACCACGCGGACAGTTCCGTCAACTCCGCGCCGGTCACCGTGCCGTCACCGTCCAGGTCGCCCAGGCGCGACACGGGGTAGATCGTCCATCGCTGGTTCGCCGGGTAGTTCGCGAGCGTTCGCATCCCGCCGAGGCCGGGCCAGCGGACGGTCATCGTGTTGATCATCGGGGACGAACCGAGGCCGAAGTGGAGATCGAGGCCGTTCTGGCCCAGGTAGCCGTTGCCGCCCTGGAGGACATGGCCGAGCTGGGTCTTCCCGCCGGCCGTCACGCGAACCGTGGCGCCGAGCGCGGCCGTGTCCGCGCCGATGCCGACGATGTGCAGGAGCACCGCGGAGAGCACGGGGCTCTGGTTCATGTAGAGGCGGAGGTTCTCCCCGAAGGGATTGATCACCAGGTCGAGTCGTCGGTCGCCGTCCACGTCGCCCACGGCGGCGCCGTAGCAGGCGCCGATGGGGCCGCCCAGCCCCGCCGCGTCGGTGATCTTCACCATGGGCGGCAGACCACCATTGCGGTAGAGGCAGTTGGGCGCCGTCTGGTTCGCCACGAAGAGGTCCCGGAATCCCTCGTTGTCGGCGTCGAAGAAGATGCACGCCCAGCCGACACCGTAGTGGGCGACGCCCCAGAGCGCCTGCTTCTGGAGGTAGGCGCCGGAGGGGGTTGCCATGAAGAGAGGAAAGTCGCCGAAGAGCGGCGGCGAGCTGCTGTCGATGTTGGTGCAGTAGAGGTCCGTGAGCAGGTCGCCGTCCAGGTCGCCCACCGCCACGCCCATGCTGAAGAAGGGAAGGCCCGTCCCGTTCGCCTCGCCGATCTCGGTGAAGTTCGAGCCGTCGTGGCGGTAGTAGCGATTCATCAGGCCGGGACCGAGGTGCCCGCGGTCGTTGCTGAGATAGAGATCCAGGTCGCCATCCTCGTCCGGATCGAACAGCACCGGCATGAGCGAGTACGCCTTCAGGTTCATCCCGTACTGCGCCGCCACTTCGGTGAACTTCAGGTTCCCGTCGTTCCGCCACACCTGGTTGCGCACGTTGACGAGGGCGGGAATCGGGAACGCGTAGTGCGGAAGGATGAGGTCCACGTCGCCGTCGTTGTCGATGTCCCCGCTGGCGATGCCGGCGGTGATCGAGACGATGGTGATGCCCGAGGCCGCGGACTGGTCGCTGAACTGGAGGCCGCCCAGGTTCTTGAAGAGCGCCGGCGCCCGCTGGTAGCCCGTGAAGACCAGCTCGGGCAATCCGTCGCCATTCAGGTCCGTGGCGGCGACGTTCATCACCGCCGGAAGCGGCGGGAGGCCGCAGGTGAGGCTGCGGTCGGTGAAGTGGCCGGATCCGTCGTTCTCGAAGACGCCGATGCGATTGCCCGCGCCGCCGGTGCCCACGAGATCCAGGTCTCCGTCGGCGTCGAGGTCCGCCAGCCCCACGCCGAAGCCCGCGAAGGAGCTCGCCCCGGCTGGGATGGCGTAGTTCACGCCGCGCGCGATGGCCTCATCCGCGAAGGAGACCTGCCGCGCCTCGGCCGTCACCACCAGGCCCAGGGCCAGTGCCGCGCCGGCGCGTCTCGCCGCGCGCACCCGCGCCGACGGGCGCGATCGCGCCGTCCGGGCGCATGAACGGTGCATCTCGATGGCCTGTTCCAACGATTCCCTCCCGCACCGGCGCCGATCGGCGCCTCTTCCGGGCGTTGCGGTCGATCCCACGCTCCGCCCAAGCCTACCGCCGGGACCCGTCGCGGCCACGGCGTCGTGCGAAGATGACGCCCGGGCGGCGCACCGCTCGCAGCGTCAGCGTCCCCAGGAGCCGAGAAGCGTCCCGAGGTCGTCGCCGTCCACGCGGCCGTCGCAGTTCAGGTCGTAGGCGGATGGGGCGGCTCCCCAGCCTCCGAGCAGGCTGCCCAGGTCGTCGCCGTCCACGATGCCGCTGCCGTCGAAGTCGCCGATCGGCCCGGCGAGCCGGGTGACGGCGAGGAGGAAGTCCCCCGAGTCGAGCAGACCGGAGCCGTCGAGGTCGAGCATCTCGAGGCCCGGCGAGACGGCGACGCCGCAACGCGACGAGATCGCGGAGAGATCGCTCTGGGTGACGGCGCCGTCGTCGTCGGCATCGCCCAGTCGGCTCGGCGGGTAGAGCGTCCA
Organism: uncultured Isosphaeraceae bacterium; assembly: GCA_964610365.1. Taxonomy (GTDB): domain Bacteria; phylum Planctomycetota; class Phycisphaerae; order Phycisphaerales; family SM1A02; genus VGXK01. Next base: position 10,794 of record CAZSVT010000061.1, on the reverse strand, counting down.
GTGCGCGTCCGCGGCGTAGTTGGTCAGCGTTCGAACGCTGCCCGTCCACGGCCAGCGCACCTCGATCTCGTCGATGGTCTCGCTGCTTCCGAGTCCGACGTGGCAGGCGAACGCGTTCTGATTCAGGTAGCCGTTGCCGCCCGCCGTCACCTGCCGCCGCTGCTCGTGCCCGGACGCGGTGATCCGAAGGGTCGCCCCGATCGCGTGCGCATCGTGGCGCTCGCCGACGACCCGGAAGGAGCACCAGTGCGCGGAGGGATTGGGCGTTCCGGCGTCGATCGTGTGATTGATGAGGAGCTGGAGCGTGGAACCGAGGGGATTTGTGACCAGGTCGATGTCGCCGTCGCCGTCCACGTCGGCCATCGCCGCGCAGTAACCCCATCCCGCGAGGCCGGTCACGCCCGCGGCCTTCGAGACCTCGGTCATGGGCGGCGTCCCGGCGTTGAGGAAGAGGTTGTCCGCCTCCGACCATCGAACCACGAAGAGGTCCAGGCGCCCGTCGTTGTTGGCGTCGAGGAAGAGCGACGCCCAGCGCGGATCGCCGACGTTTCCCACGCCCCACGCCTCCTGCGCCTGCACGTACTGGCCATCGGGCTGCCGGAGCAGGAGCGGCGACTGGCCGTACATGGGTGGAAGGGTGCTTGGATTGTTGGTGCAGTAGAGGTCGAAGCGGCCGTCCCCGTCCACGTCTCCGATGCTCACGCTCATGCTGCACAGTCCCACCCCGGCGCCGTTCTGCTGACCGATCTCGGTGAAGGTCCCTCCGTCGCTGCGCCAGAAGCGATTGGGAAGGAACTGGGATCCGGCCCCTCGATCATTGGCCAGGTAGATGTCCAGGTCGCCGTCGTCGTCGGCATCGAAGAGGGCGGGAACGAGGCTCGCCGCCTTCGCGTCCACGCCGAGACTCGCGGCGATGTTCGTGAAGTGGCCGTCGCCGTCGTTGCGCCAGAGCTGGTTCCGCGTGGCGGCCACGACGGGGGCGCCCGAGATGTAGTGGGCGAGATAGAGATCGATCCAGCCGTCGCCGTCGGCGTCGCCCCAGCTCATGCCCATGCCGACCGATGGCGTGGTCATCCCGCAACCCGCCGAGACATCGGTGAAGAACAGCGCCCCGTCGTTCCGGAAGAGTCGAGGCGACTGGTAGATGCCCGTGAACACCAGGTCCACGTCGCCGTCGTCGTCCCAATCCGCGCCGGAGACATTGATCGGGTACGCAAGGGATGGAAGGCCGGAGGCGGCGCTGCGATCGGTGAAGAAGCCGGCACCATCGTTCTCGAAGACGCCGACCGTCCCGCCGACGGCGCCGAGCGCGACGAGATCGGGGTCGCCGTCGCCGTCGAGATCCAGCAGCGCGAGGCCGTAGCCGCTGACGAGGGGCGAGGTCGACATCGTGAAGTCGAGACCGCGCTGGATCGACTCCTCGGTGAAGACGGGAATCGTGGTGTCGGCGAGCGCGGCGGCGGCGACGAACGGGCACAGGAGCAGCAGCCACCGCGGCTCACCGACTCCGCGGCGAGGCCCGGGTGGCGGCCCCCAATTCGCGCCGATGCAGATTTGCTGCAAGGCCACTCCCTCCTTCGAATCCCGTGACAACGGCGTGAAGTGTACCCCGACATCGCGGCCGGTCACCCTCGACCTCGCCATTCGCGGCGGAGCGGTTCCCCGCGGACCCGTAGGATGGGGGCGTGCTGCCGCGGATCGCCATCCTGGGACGACCGAATGTCGGGAAGAGCAGCCTGCTCAACGCGCTGGCCGGCCGTCGGATCTCCATCGTCGACCCCACGCCGGGGACGACGCGCGATCGCGTCGCCGCGACCATCGAGCTGCGCCGGAGTCTCACGGGGGACGAGGAGCCGGGGAGCGGGCGCTTCGTGGACCTCGTCGACACCGGCGGCTGGGGCGTCTACACCGCCGAGGGGCGGGGCAAGGACGACGCCGGGCAGGACCTGAGCGCCCTCACGCCGGAGATCGAGTCGCAGATCCTCGCCGCGGCGCGCGGCGCGGCCATCGTCCTCCTGGTCCTCGACGCGCGTTCCGGACCGCTGCCGCTCGACGCCCGCGTGGTCGACCTCCTGCGCCGGGAGCGACTCGTGGAGCGCGTGCTGGCGGTGGCGAACAAGGTCGACGACGGATCGATCGAGGCGGACCTCGCCGAGCTCGCCTCGCTGGGCTTCGGCGTGCCGCTCCCGGTGAGCGCGAAGTCCGGTCGAGGCATGGCGAAGCTGCGGGCGGCGCTCCTGGATCGGCTGGACGCGGCGGCGCCGGCCACGGACGACGGCGAGGCCGAACCCGCGCGCGGCCCGGAACTCAAGGTGGCCATCGTCGGGCGCCGCAACGCGGGCAAGAGCAGCCTCGTCAACGCCCTCGCCGGCGAGCCTCGGGTCATCGTCAGCGAGATCGCCGGCACCACGCGCGACTCGGTGGACGTGCGCTTCGAGATCGAGGGCCGCGTCCTCGTGGCCATCGACACCGCGGGCGTGCGCAAGCGCAAGAGCTGGGACGGCGACATCGAGTACTACTCGAACCTCCGCACCCAGGAGTCGATCCGCCGGGCCGACGTCTGCATCCTGCTGCTCGACGCCACCGAGAAGGTGTCGCAGGTGGAGAAGAACCTGGCGATGACGCTCACGGAGTCGTGGAAGCCGGTGGTGATCGCCCTCAACAAGTGGGACCTGGTGGGCGATGCGCTGCGGGCGAAGGACTACATCGAGTACCTGGAGCAGGAACTGCCCGGGCTCTCCTTCGCGCCGATCGTCTGCGTGAGCGCGGCGCGCGGCACCGGCCTGCGCGATCTCGTGGCCATGTGCTTCAACCTGGACGAGCAGTCGGGGCATCGCGAGACCACCGGGCGCGTCAATGCCGTCGTGCGCGAGATCCTGGCCGATCGCGGCCCCAGCTCCTCGCTCGGCACGACGGCGAAGGTGCTCTACGTGACGCAGATCGACGTGCGGCCGCCGACGCTGGCCATCGTGGTGAACAAGCCGAAGCTCTTCGAGGGGCAGTACCGCCGCTACCTGGAGAATCGCCTGCGCGAGGCGCTGCCCTACAGCGAGGTGCCGATCCGCCTGGTGATCAGCGAACGCAGGCGGGACGACTGGGACGGCGGCGGCCGCGACCGCGACGGCGCCGAGGCGCCCCGGAGGACGCGTTCGTGAGCATCCATCCGCTGCCCATCTTCGAGCGCGACTCGGACCCCGCGCACCGCGACGCGCTCACCGACGCCGAGGCGTATGCGCGGCTCCGGCCTCCGACCTCCATCGTGGTCCGGTACGGCCGCCGCGGCATGATCGGCGAGTTCGCCTACGACGGCTCGGCCCGTCCCGGCTGCGGTTCCAAGCTGGTGGCGCGGACGCCGCGCGGCGTGGAACTGGTGGAGATGCTCACCACCACCTGCGGGAACTCGGGCTGCGGCAAGAGCATCTCCCGCAAGGAGCTGCTGGAGTTCGTGGAGCGCTCCGGCGGGAGGGAGTTCCCCTTCACCCGCGACGGCCGCGTCCTGCGCGTCGCCTCGCCGGAGGATCTGGCACGCGCTGCGGATCTGCGAGCCCGCTTCGAACGGCACACGCGGGAGATCCGCGTCCGCGCCCGCGAGCTCGGCCTGGAGATGCGCGTGGTGGAGGTGGAGCCGATCCTCGGCGGCGAGACCGTCTCGGTCCACTTCTCCAGCGAGGAGCGCGTGGACTTCCGCGACCTGGTCCAGGAGCTCGCCGGTCTCTTCAAGGCGCGCATCGAGATGGTGCCGACGGGCGCCCGCGACGAGGCGCGGCTGGCGGCGGATTACGAGCGCTGCGGCCAGCACTGCTGCTGCAAGACCTTCCTCAAGGTGCTCCGGCCGGTGTCGATGAAGAGTGCCAAGGTCCAGAAGGCCACGCTCGATCCCCTCAAGATCTCCGGTCGTTGCGGGCGGCTCATGTGCTGCCTCCGCTACGAGGACGAGACCTACGAGACGCTCCAGCGGCGCCTGCCGAGGAACAAGACGCGCGTGGGGACGCCCGAGGGTTCGGGCGTGGTCGTGGATTCGAAGGTGCTGGTGCAGCTCGTCCTGGTGCGGCTGGAGGCGGATGGTCGCGAGATCGCCGTGCCCGTGGAGGAGCTCACCGAGCCCGGCGCCGCGCCCGCGCCGGCGCCCGCCCCCGATCCGCTCCGCGGCATGCCGCCGGCGCAGGCCGCGGCCCTCGCGGGCGATGCCCCGTCGCGCCGGAAGAAGCGGAAGCGCCAGCGCAAGCGGGCGTCGCGCGAGGATCGGAGCGGACCTCCGACGAACGAGCCTCCGCCCGCGGCGCCGCCCGAACCGCCTCCGCGCGATCCCGCCGGCGACCGCTAGCATGCCGCCATGACCGCCGCCGACGAGGCGCCGCACAAGACGGACATCATCGACACGCTCCAGTCGCTCATCGTGGCGTTCGTGGTGGCCATGGCGTTCCGGGGCTTCGTGCTGGAAGGCTTCATGATCCCCACGGGGAGCATGGGTCCCACGCTGCTCGGCGCCCATGTGCTCGTGCGCAGCCCGGTCACCGGCTACGAGTACCCCGCGGACAGCATGGCCGCCGACGGCCGCGAGCGCCTGCCGATCATCGATCCGATGATCTCGCGCCGCTTCCCCGTGCAGTCCGTCCCGCGCGAACAGGCGGCGGCGCGGGCGGCGGTGGGCGACCGCGTGCTGGTGCTCAAGTACCTCTGGCCGCTCCTCTCGCCGCAGCGCTGGGATGTGGTGGTCTTCAAGAATCCCCCCGATCCCGTGGGGGAAACGCAGAACTACATCAAGCGCCTCGTGGGCCTTCCCGGCGAGTCCGTCCTCATCGTCGACGGCGATGTCTTCACCGGCCCTCCGAACGCGGCGCCGGAGGCGATGCGCATTGCCCGCAAGCCGGAGATGGTGCAGCGCGCGGTCTGGCAGCCCGTCTACGACGGCGACTGGCAGCCCACGGAACTGGCGCGCTGGCAGGAAGCGTGGCGGCAACCCTGGAGCGGTCCGCCGTGGCACCCCGCCCAGGGTTCTTCCTGGGAGATGCGCGATCGGCGCGTCTGGCGCCACGGCGAGGCGACGCCCGCGGCCCTGGAGTGGGATCTCGCCGCCCATCCCATCACCGATTGGAACTCCTACAACGCCTGGCGCGCGGCGCTGGAGTTCCCCGTGAGCGACATCCGGGTGGCGGCGGCGGTGGAAGCGGACGATCCCGCGAAGTTCGCCACGCAGCTCCTGCTCCGCACGCGATCCCATCGATTCGAGTTCTCCATCTCCGGCGGCCGCGCGTCCCTGGTGCTGCGGCAGGAGGAGACGGGGCAGGTGGTGGCCCAGCGCGACGCGCCGTTCGTCATGCCCGGCCGCTTCGCCACCATCGAGTTCTGGCATGTCGACGAGGCGATGCGCCTCTTCGTGGACGATCTCGAGGTGGTGTCGCTGGAGTACGACCTCGGACCGCCCACCGAGCGCCCGGCGCTGGCGCGGATGAGCGTGGAGCGATCGCGCTCCGACGCCATCGCCGCGCCGCAGGGGATCGCGGAGTTGCGATGGAGCTTCGAGGGCTCGCCCGTCTCGCTCCGTCGCGTGCGCCTCGATCGCGACCTCTACTACCAGCCGGCGGTGCAGAGCCCGGAGAACCAGGTGCCCACGAACGGCCCGCCCATCTCGGGCCTGGGATTCGCCTGCGATCTCGCCCATCCCTCGCAGCTCGGCCCCGACCAGTTCCTCATGCTCGGCGACAACAGCGCCGCGAGCCGCGACGGCCGCGTCTGGGGACGACCGCACCCGCTGCTGGCCCGCGAGTTCGGCTTCGACGCCCCGTTCGTCGTTCCCCGGGCGCTCCTGATCGGCAAGGCCTGGTGCGTCTACTTCCCCGCCACCTCCAAGCTGGCGGCGGGCATCGACGGCACCACCGTGGACGATCGGCTCAACGGGCTCCCGGCGCTGGCGCCGAGCTTCGGCCGGCTGCGCTTCATTCGCTGACGCGCTCCAGGGCGTCCGCCAGCGCCGCCAGGCGCTCGTTCGCCGCCGAGAGCTGGGCGAAGTCCTTGCCGTGATCCCGGATGGGAACGGCCGTCACCCCGCGGAAGGCGGAGAGTTCCTTCGCATCGGCCTCCGGGTCGGGTCCGGATCGGAGGGCGTCGAAGAAGCGGAGTTTCCGCACCGCCTCGGCCTGCTTCTGCGCCGCGGCGCACGCCTCGGGCGGCAGGAGATCGTCGAACTGGACGAGCGGGCCCTTCGCGCCCACATCCGGGCTCTCGGCCATGGGGAACCATGACGCCGGCGCCAGCGCCACCTGCAGGAAGAGCAGGAAGTCCTGCCCGCGCCGGGAGAGCACCTTGCGCCGGCGATCGTCCACGATCCGGCCCCACGGCGAGCCAACCGCCAGGCGATCGCGATCGGCCTTCAGCGCCGCGTCGCCGGAGGCGAGCAGGGCGGTGGCCAGGGCGCGCAGCGAGGCCGCGGACTTCGCCCGCGCCTCGGCGTCGAGGGCGCGCTCGGCGGCCACGGTCTTCAGCGCCGGCATCGCCTCGTCCGCGATGGATCGGGCCGCGACCACGCGAAGGGCCGAGGGGTCCTTCGTCAGCGTCGCGGCCGTGCGCACCACCAGGTCCACGAGCGCCGCGCGCTCCTTCGCGTCCCGGGTGATCGTCGCCTGCGCCAGGAGCGTGCGGCACGCGCCGCGCAGGCCGGGCAGCCACTTCGCCGACAAGCCGTAGTCCGCGTCGTTGGGGAGATCGAAATCGATCACGCCGCAGGCGAGGCCGCGCTCGATCGACTCGCGGATCTGGCGCCCGGCGCCGAGCATCAGGCGCTCCGCGCGGTCCAGGAGGGCGGGATCGATGGTGCGACCTCCGGCCAGCGCCAGCACCAGCGCCTCCTGCCCCTCCTCGGGAATCGACGAGGCCATCGCCGCCGCCCGGCGGAACCAGGTGGACGCGTTGGCCATCTGGAGGGCGGTCTTCTTTCCCGCGGCGATCGCCTCCAGCCGCTCGAAGCGGGAGGCGAGCTCGTCGGCGTTCATCTGCTTGATGCGCAGCGCCCGCTCGATGGCCGGGAAGTACGCCATGAGGAGCGGATTGCCCGCCACCTCGCGATCGATCTGCTCCATCAATTGCTTCGCCACCTCGGGATCGCCGGTCTCCAGCGCTCTCGCCGCCAGGTCGTAGACGCCGCGGGCGCGGCCCATCGCCTGCGCCAGCTCCCTCGGGCCGAGCGCGCGCAATTCCTGGGCCTGGTCCGATCCCTCCAGGAGCACCGACGCCAGCGCCGCGCCATCCATGCCGGCGACGCTCTCACGGAGGAGCTGGTACTCGCCGCGCATCGAGTCGCCGAACCGGAACGGGTCGTCGCCGCGCATGCCGCGGAGGCCCTCGAGCAGGGCCTTCGCCCGCTCCTGGGTGAGCGTGCCGTCGTCCAGCACGGCATCGATCGAGGTGAGGGAGAGCTGCGAGATGGCGCCGCCGACGAGCGAGCTGATGAGCACCTGGTCCTGGCCGGAGTGATTCGCCAGCCATCCCAGCGACTGCATCGACGAGAGCGTGGTGTCCCAGTCGCCGTCGTGGAGGGCCAGCGCCGCCTCCGCGCGGAGGAGCCGGGCCGCGGAGCGCATGTCGGCCAGGTGCGGCAGCGCCAACTCGAAGCCCTTGGTGCGGTCGAGCTCGAAGTCCGAACGCCGCATGCCGTTCGCCGGCTCGATGGCCTGGAGGAACGGCGACGCCTTGGTCATGAGCTCGCGGACGCGGTCGACGTCCTTGGGAAGCACCCGACCATTGCCCGTCAGGATGACGAGTTCGTCGTACTCCTCGGCGGTCATGCCCCTGGGTCGTCGTTCCTCGAGGAGGGTGAAGGCCTTTCCGTAGACCTCCGCGGCATTGCCGCCGCCGGCGCGGCGCGACGATGCCGGCGCCTTCCCGTCCTGCGCCCGGGCACCGGCGAGCGGGATGACGACCAGGACCGCGGCCGCCATCGCAAGGAACATGGGCCGATGCCCCACGAGGTTTCGGGAGTTCCGCGGCGACGGGGCGTGGAGTCTCATCGACGCCACAAGGTTACGGGCCCGGCGAGCCGCCGGGCGCGGAGAGTCCGAGATCGACCCTCCGAAGCCCTCGAATGTTGCCGGGTGCGCCGCGGGATCACCGCTTCCTCCCCGTCCGAGGACTTGGGAAGTGGCCAAGAGCGGAGTATCTTCACCGGTCCGGGCGGATGATCGACTCCCCGAGTCCTCACCCATCTCTCACCCAAGGAACCCGTCCGTGATGTCCATCCCGAAGAGCTCCATCGTCGCCGCCGGCGCGGCGGCCGCCGTGGCCGGTCTGTCGTTCGCCCAGCAGTTCCAGAACCAGACCTCCACGCGCTTCCCGACGCAGCTGGAGTACACGAACTACATCGCCGTGGTCGACTTCGACGCCGACGGCGATCTCGACATCGTCTTCGCGAACGGGCAGTCGTACAGCTCGCAGGGCGCCGCGCTCAAGCCGCGCTTCTACCTGAACAACGGCGCCGGCGTCTTCGCCGACCAGACCGATCTCCGGGCCGCCGGCATCACCGGCTGGTTCCGAGGCGTGGACGCGGGCGACGTGGACGGCGACGGCGACGAGGACCTCATCCTCTCCCAGGACTTCAACAAGCAGCCCAAGCTGCTCATCAACGACGGTCTCGGGTTCTTCACCGACCAGTCCGTGGCGCGGCTCCCCGCCGCCACGCTCAGCGCGTCGCGCGGCACCTTCGCCGACGTGGACAACGACGGCGACCTGGACATCGTCCTGAACCACTCGGGCGCCACCAGCCGATTCGGCTCGGGCCAGCCGAAGCTCTACAGGAACGACGGGACCGGCCTCTTCACCGACGCCACCGCCGGCAACCTTCCCACCGGCAACATCTCCGAGCAGATGGATGTGATCTTCGGCGATGTCGACGGGGACTTCGACCTGGATGTCTTCATCGTCACGCGCGCCGGAAGCCCCAACCAGTCGAAGCTCTGGAAGAACAACGGGAGCGGCGTCTTCACCCTCCAGAGCGGCTTCCCGAACACGGTGAACTGCTACGCCATGGACCTGGGCGACATCGACGGCGACGGCGATCTCGATGCCATCGCCATCAACGGCGGCACCAGCAACGCCGAACTCCTCGCCCGCAACGCCAACGGGCTCGGGAGCTCCTGGAACAACATCTCCTCCAGCATCACGCCCAACCCGGCCACCGACGACAACGACAGCAAGTTCCTCGACTACGACAACGACGGCGACCTCGACCTCCTGGTGGGCAGCCTCGGTTCGAGCGAGCGCATCTACGCCAACAACGGCAGCGGCGTCTTCGCGCAGGCGGCGGGCATCATTCCGTCCGTCAACGACGCCACGCTGGCCATCGAGGTGGCCGACTTCGACAACGACGGTCGCCTGGACTACGTGACCGCCCAGGGCGAGAGCGGCAGCTTCCAGAACAAGATCTTCATGAACCTCACCGGGCCGGCGGACAACCGTTCCCCGACCATCGTGCGCACCGAGCAGGTGGTGCCCGTCACACCCGACACCGCGGAGACCTACGTGGTCCGCACCACGGTCACCGATTCGCACACCAGCCACCGTGGCTTCCATGACAAGGGCGTGGAGCTGCACTACACCGTCAACGGCTGCGCCGAGTTCGACGCCGTCCCGATGAAGTGGGTCGGCAACAGCATGTGGCGAGGCGTCCTGCCGGCGATGCCGGCCGGAGCGCTCGTGGAGTACTGGGTCACCGCCACGGACTGGGCCGGCAATGTGGGCATCGGCGCCTCCAAGCAGTTCACCGTCCCGGGCACCCTCGCCATCCCCGGCGACTTCAACCTCGACGGCCATGTGGACGGCGACGACCTCGGAACCCTGCTGGGCCTCTGGGGACCGGACTACAGTCAGGCGGACCTCAATTGCGACGGCGGCGTGGACGGCGACGACCTCGGAACGCTGCTGGGGAATTGGGGCTAGTTCCCGGCCCGCAGGGAAGCCGTCGGGAGTTCGGGTGTCCATGAGAGGGGCGGACCCATGCGGTCCGGCCTCTGGAAAGGACCGACAAGATGAGACGCCACTCCCGCTCTCTCGGCACCCGGAGCACCGGTCGTGACCGGCGTCTCCGCGCCGTCCTGCTGGCCGCGGCCGCCTGTGGACTGCTGCTCTGCGCTCCGGCGCTGGCCCAGCGCGGCGGTGGCGGAGGCGGCGGTGGTCGCGGAGGCGGCGGGGGAGCGCCGATGGGCGGCGGCGGTGGTGGTGCGCGAGGAGGCGGCGGCGGAGCGCCGATGGGTGGGGGCGGCGCCCGAGGTGGCGGCGCCCCGATCGGCGGGGGTGGCGGCGCTCCCATCGGCGGTGGCGCACGAGGCGTGCCGATCGGCGGCGGCGCACCATCCGGGCGAGGCGCAGCCCCGTCCGCAGCGCCGCGATCGGCGCCGGCGGCTCCCTCCGCTCCAAGCGGTCCATCATTCAGACCCGCCGCGCCGGCCGCCAGACCCTCGGCGCCGGCCGTGTCTCCCGCCCCGCGCAGTGCGCCGTCGGCTCCGCGCGTGACCGCACCGAATGTCGCGCCCGCCGCGCCGCGCGTGACGGCTCCGTCGGCGCCGCGCGTGACTGCACCGAATGTCCCTCCCGCCGCGCCGCGCGTGACTGCTCCGTCGGCGCCGCGCGTGACTGCGCCGAATGCGTCGCCCGGCGCACCTGCCGCGCCTCGCGTGACCGCTCCGTCGGCTCCGCGCGTGACCGCACCGAATGTCGCTCCCGCCGCGCCGCGTGTGACTGCTCCGTCGGCGCCGCGCGTGACCGCACCGAATGTCGCTCCCGCCGCGCCGCGTGTGACTGCTCCGT
>CAZSVT010000060.1:0-13580 GCA_964610365.1 uncultured Isosphaeraceae bacterium | reverse complement strand
GACCCGACGAACGAGATCGTTCTCGCCGGGCACCAGATCGAGGGAACGCTGGGGCACGGGCTGGCGACGGACGCGCGGCGCGTGCTGATCGGCAAGGAGCGACTGGCAGTGCGTGCGCGGCGGACCAAGCTCGAGCTGCTGTCGGGGCATGCGGACCAGGCGGACCTTCTGGCCTGGGCGGCGTCGTTTCAGCGGGCGCCGTCGATGGTGGTGCTCAATCATGGAACCGCGAAAGCGCGTGCGGCGCTCGCTCCGCTCATCCATGAGCAGTGCGGGGCGACGGTGAACCAAGCCGGCGCTGGCGAGCCTGTTGCGGCGCTCTGAGTCCTAGAACTATTCTTCTGTTGGATCGATCCAGTTGAGGCGCCACGATCGTCCGAGCGCGATCGCTGCGAGACTCGCGCCACCTCCCGCCTTGAGATCAATCGTGAGTTGCCTGCTGGACGCCCAGTCGCCCGAGGATCCCGTCGAACTGCTCTGAGCTGAAGAAGTCGATCGTCATCTTCCCGGCTCCCTTCTTTCGTCCGAGCTGAATGTGGACCGGGGTGCCGAGTGCTCGACTCAATCGTGATTCGAGATCCGTGATGTGAGCGGAGCGGATTGGACGCGCCGACGTTCCACGGGAAACACTGGAGGCCTGAGCGCGGTCCACCGCGAGCTGGACCTCCCGCTCCAGTGTTCGGACGGACCACTCGTCCATGATCGCGGTGTCCGCCAGGAGCGAACGGACGGAGAGGTCCTTCACACCAAGCAATGCGCGGGCGTGACCTGCGCTCAGTCGGCCCGTGCGAATGAGGTCGAGCGTTCGACCATCGAGCTCAGTCAACCGAACGAGATTGGATACGGTGACGCGCTCGAGCCCGACCGCTTCAGCGACCTGCTGGTGGGTAAGGTCGAACTCATCGCAAAGCGAGCGAACGGCGAATGCTCGCTCAACGGGGTTGAGGTCGTCTCGCTGAACATTCTCGATGAATGCGAGCTGGGCGCTCTCCCGATCGGTCGCACTTCGAACAATGGCCGGAATGCGGCTCCATCCAAGTCGCTGGGCCGCGCGAAGTCGTCGCTCGCCTGCGATCAGCTCGAACCGACCTGCAGACGGATTCCCAACGGCCCGGACGGTGATGGGCTGAAGCAGTCCGGCGGACTTGATGGACTCTGCCAGCTGCACGATGGACTCATCGTTGAAGCTCTCGCGAGGCTGGTGCTGATTGGGTGTGATGGCGTCGATCGGGATCTCGATCACACCGCCCGCCGGCGTCTGCGTCACATCGCGACCTGGCGTCCACTTCCCCTGAGCGGAGCCAGTCGATGTTTCCCGTGGAACATCCACCTCGATGCCGGCCGTGCCGAGCGCGGCCGCCGCGGCGCTGCCGGCCTCGCCACTCAATGCCGCGACAGAGGAGATGCGGTCCCGCGTCTTCGAATCGTTGCCGCCAGGTGCTGCGGGCAACACCGATGCCCCGTGGCTAGATCCGGGCTTGGTTGGAATCAGCGAGCCCAATCCTCGACCCAGCCGCTTCCCTCCGCCAGTGGCCAGAGGACCTGCCTTGCCAGCACCCTTCGCTTCCATGCGACACCTCGATTACGCTTTGAACGCCCTGTTCCACGTGGAACCACGCGGCCCATCCATGGCCAGGGTCAACTCTACCGGCGGGAATCATAATGGCGCCAGGCATTCATCCATCGCCATCAGCCAAATTATTGTCCAAACTATGTTCTAGGACTCTTTGATAGACCTCTGGACGCCTTGAGGGTGCCAACAGTCGTGACCATCCAAGCGGACCGACTGAATCCGACCCCATCGTCGACCGATGGCCGATGCATGCCCGCCGGCCCTCCCCCGATCGCCGCCCGGATCCTCAATGATCGCGCGGCCCGCGCGTCGATGAGAGAGGCGGCTCGCCCGAGCCCGCTCGAAACCGTCGTCAACGCTCGTCGACGGTTCGAGCGAGTCCTGGCCGGCTGGGCCTGCGACCTCCTCGCGCTGTCGCGCGAACGCGCGCGTCAGGACGACGAATCGGCGCTCGGCCACGCCTGCCGTTCCATCGATCACCCCGACTCGTGGTGGTGATCGCGTCACCGTCGGAGCGAATCGGCCCATGAGCAGCATCTCCTCGGGCGTGGGGCTCTCCAGCGGAATCGACATCGCGTCGCTCATCGACCAGATGCTCTCGCTCGAGGGGCGCCGCAAGCTGCCGATCCAGTCGCGACTGGCGCGCGTGGCGACGACCCGGGCCTCGCTCCTGCAGAGCCGATCGCTGCTCCTGTCGCTCCGCAACGCCTCGCTCCAGCTCTCCAAGCCGTCCACGATCGCGGCGCAGGTCGTGACCAGTTCGAACGCTTCGATCGTCGGTGCGTCGCTGGGCGACGGAAGCGCCGCGAACGGCGCGGTCTCGTTCCTGGTGCGCTCCCTGGCGTCCGCCGCGCGCATCCTCTCGCGCGGTCTCGGCTCCTCCGAGGCGGCGCTCGGCGCGCACTCCATCACCATCCATCACGGCGGTGGTCGACTCGTCGACGACCGCCCGCTCTCCGAGCTTCGCGGCGGCGCCGGGATCCCGCCGGGCAGGATCCGCATCACCGATCGAAGCGGCGCCCAGGCGGTCGTGGATCTCCGCGACGCGCGCTCGATCGACGAGGTGCTCGACGCGATCGACTCCTCGCCGCTGTCGGTGCATGCGCGACTCTCGGCGGACGGCCGGGCCATCGAGCTCGTCGACACCGGCAGCGGACTCGGGTCGATCGTGGTGCAGGAGTGGGGGGGCGGCAGCACCGCGAGCGCCCTCGGACTGCTCGGCTCGAGCCAGGGCGCTGCCACGCTCGCCGGATCCGTGATCGCCGCGCTGGGAGACTCCACACCGCTGGCCTCGATCGGCACCGGCATCCCGATCGTCGACGGCGCCGCCGCCTTCGACATGATCGTCAACGGCACCACCGTGTCGATCGGTCTCGGCGCAGGCCACGGCGGCACGCCCCCGCGCGCCGCGACCCTGGGGGATCTCCTCTCGCGCATCGACGAGGCGCTCGCGCAGTCGGGCGTCGGTGACATCGCTTCCGTCTCGATCGCGCCGAGCGGGGATCGCCTCGCCGTCACGCTCTCGGGCTCCGGCACCATCGCCTTCGCGCCGTCGGGGGACGACGGCGATTCCGGCGCCGCGAGCGCCGCGGCGCTCGAGCGCCTCGGCCTCGACGGGCTCGTGGTCACGGGATCGGGGGATGCGCCGGCCGCCACGGCGCAGGGGCGCCGCATCCTCATGGGCATGCACGATGTGCCGCTCTCCCTGCTCGCCGGCGGCGCCGGATTGGAGCTGCAGGGTTCGCTCACCGTCATCGACCGCCTCGGCCGCTCCTTCACGCTCGCCCGATTCGACGGCGTCGACTCGGTGCAGTCGCTGCTCGCGCGCCTGCGCAGCGCCGCGGCGGACGCCGGCATGGAACTCGACATCGATCTCGATTCGAGCGGCACGCGCCTGGAACTGCGCGATCGCGCCGCGGGCGCCGGCACGCTCTCCGCGTCGGGCGAGATCGCGGATCGACTCGGCCTTGCCTCGGGCGGCTCGCCGGACCTGATGGCCTCCGCGGATCTCCGACGCGCCGACATCGGATGGGGCACCGCGCTGGGTCTCCTCGGCGGCCCGTCCCTCGACGGATCGATCCAGGTCACCGATCGTGCGGGCGCCTCCGCCACGATCGGCGTCACCGCCGGCATGACGCTGCTGGATCTCTCGCGCGCCCTCGCCGCGAGCGGCGTGGCGGTGCGCGTGCAACCCAACGATCGCGGCGACGGTCTCCTGCTGGTGGATGAATCGGGCGGCACGGGATCCCTGGTGATCGCCGATGGATCGGGAGGCGCCGCCTCAGCGTTGCGGATCGCCGGCGCGTCCTCCGAGGGCCGCCTGGACGGCACGCGCACCACCCATCTTCTCCTCGACGGCACGGAGAGCGCCGACGACCTGGCCGCGCTGCTCGACTCGATCCCGGGTCTCGACGCCGCCCTGGTGGTGGACGACGACGGCGAGCTGCGTCTCACCATCGACGGCACCGGCACCGGCTCGCGGCACGATCTCTCGCTGGCCATCGCCGGCGCCGACCTGGGACTGGCCGTGGCCGTCCGCGCCCGCGACGCGAAGATCCTTCTCTCGCCCGAGAGCGCCGGCGGAATCCTCGTCACCAGCGACACGAACCGATTCGACGGCGCGATCCCCGGCGTGGTGCTGGATCTGCTCGCGACCTCGGACGATGTCATCACCGTGACCACCGCGCCCTCGACCACGCCGCTCGTCTCCGCCGTCTCGAGCTTCGTCTCCGCGCTGAAGAAGGCGATCGAGCAGCTCCGACAGGCCACCTCGGTCGACCCCGAGGACTCCACGCGCGGTCCGCTCTACGGAAACCTCGCCGCCGCCCGCGCCCGCAACGCCCTCCGCTCGCTCCTCGGCGCCGCCTTCGGTCCCGACGGCGCGCGGCTCTCGCGCCTCGGCATCACCGTGGGATCGTCCGGCGCCGTGAACTTCGATGAGGGCGTCCTCGTGGAGGCGCTCGAGGAGGATCCCGAAGGCGTGCGCGAACTGCTGGCCGCCAACGACGGCGTGGCCGCGCGCTTCGACGCCGTGCTCGGCGCCTTCGTCGAACCGAGCACCGGCGCCTTCGACCTGGACGACACCCGCCTCTCGCGCGTCACCGACGCCGCGAACGCCACGCTCGACCGGATCGACCTCGGCCTGGAGCGCCGCCGCGCCGTGCTGCTGGCGCGCTTCACGGCGATGGAGGCCGCCATCGAGCGCCTCCGGGCCCAGCAGAGCGCCCTGCAATCCCTCGTCTCGAGCATCTCGGGGTGACGCGCATGAGTGCCCTCGACCGTCACGCCAGCGATCGCTACGCCTCGGTCCGCTTCCAGAGCGCCGCGCCGCTGGAGCAGCGACTCGAGGTGATCGACGGGGCCGTGCTGGCCTGCGAGCGCACCGCCGCGTCGTTGCGCGCCCGCGACTTCGAATCGGGTCAACGGCACGCCGCCGCGGGTCGGGGCCTCCTCATGGAGCTCATGGCCTCGCTGCGCGGCGACGCCCATCCCGCCTTCGCGTCGACGGCGTCGCGCCTCTATGTCTACATGCACGGCCAGCTCTCGCGGGCCGTGATCCAGAACATGCCCGCCGCCGCCGAGGAGGTGGCTCGACTGCTGCGGCACGAGCGCGCCGCGTGGGAGTCGCGTCGACGCGCCGCCGCCGCCGGAAGCGCCGCGCCGCTGGCCACCGACGCCGTGGCCTGATCCGCGGCCGCGCCGCCGAGTCCGTCGCTCCGGAGCGCCGGGCCGCGGTAGCCTTCGCCGTGCATGGCCTCGTCGAACGAGCACTTTCCCGCGGTGAAGCCCCTGGCCTTCGAGGGACCGCAGGCGCGGGATCCGCTGGCGTTCCGCCACTACGACCCCGAGTCGACCGAGCTCGTCGAGGGCGGCACCGCGCGCGACCACCTGCGATTCGCCGCCTGCTTCTGGCACACCATGCGCAACGGCCTCGCCGATCCATTCGGCGCGCCGACCGCGCTCACGCCCTGGGACGACGGCTCCGAGTCGATCGACAACGCGAAGCGCCGCGTCGACGCCTTCTTCGAGTTCCTCGTGAAGTGCCGCATCGGCTTCTGGTGCTTCCACGATCGTGATCTCGCGCCGGAGGGACGCACGCTCGCCGAGAGCGAGCGCCATCTCCAGGCCCTGGTGGAGCACTGCGCCGCGCACCAGCGCGCTTCGGGCGTGCGCCTCCTCTGGGGCACCGCCAACCTCTTCTCGCATCCGCGCTACGCCTCCGGCGCCGCCACGAGTCCCGAGGCCCGGGTCTTCGCCCACGCCGCAGGCCAGGTGAAGCAGGCGATCGACGCCACGAAGGCCCTCGGCGGACTCGGCTACGTCTTCTGGGGCGGGCGCGAGGGCTACACCACGCTCCTCAACACCGACATGCCGCGCGAGCGCGCCCACCTGGCGCGATTCCTCGGCATGGCGATCGACTACGCCTCCGACATCGGCTTCGACGGACGCTTCTACATCGAGCCCAAGCCGAAGGAGCCGAGCACCCACCAGTACGACGCGGACGCCGCCACCTGCCTCGACTTCCTCCGCGAGTTCGGACTCCTCGGCCGCGTGCAGCTCAACATCGAGACCAACCACGCCACGCTCGCCGGACACACCATGGAGCACGAGCTCACGGTGGCGGCCGCCGCCGGCGCGCTGGGCTCGATCGACGCCAACATGGGCACGCCGAATCTCGGATGGGACACGGATCAGTTCCCCATCGATCCCGCGCTCGCCGCGCGGATCATGCTGGTGGTGCTCGGCGCGGGAGGCTTCACCGCCGGCGGGCTCAACTTCGATGCGAAGCGCCGGCGCGAGAGCTTCGAGCCGGTCGATCTCTTCCACGCCCACCGCGCGGGCATGGATGCGTTCGCCCGCGGACTGCGCGCCGCCGCCGCCATCCGCGCCGACGGCGGACTGGCCGAGTTCGTGCGCCGGCGCTACCGGAGCTGGGACGACGCGCTCGGGCGCCGGATCGAAGCGGGGGAGCTCACCCTCGCCCAGTGCGAGCGCCTGATGCGCGACGAGCCGAGCCCGGTGCTGGAGAGCGGTCGCCAGGAGGTGCTGGAGGACCTGGTCCTGCGCTTCGTCTGAGGCGCGCCGACCGGGTCGGTGCGACCGGCTACGGCGGCGCGACGAAGCGGTACGCCCCCTCGTTCTCGCGGGCGATGCGCTGGAGGATGGCCTCGCCGGCGCGATCGTGGAAGGCGATGGCGTTGATGCTGCAGCGCGCGTCGTTGGCGGCGCGGATCCGATCGGCCACCATCGGGTCGAACTCGCCGTCGCTCATCAGGAAGATGGAGTCCGGCTTCAGCGACAGCGCGAGTTCCATGGCCTTCGTCGGGTCGGTGCCGCCTCCCGGGAGCTGCTGATCGATCCACTTCGCGTAGCGCTCCTTGTTGGCGGCGCTGGCGGCGGTCAGGGCGTTCGCCGGCATCGGCAGCGAGCCCTGGTCGAAGAAGATCACGTAGAAGGCGCCGTCGGCGGGGAGCGCACGGATGGAGCGCTTGAGTTCGTAGCGGGCATTCGCGAAGCGATCGCCGGTCATGCTGCCGCTTCGGTCGATCACATAGACGACCCGCTTCCCCCGGCCTTCGACGCCCATGAAGGTGTTGCCGCTTCCGCCGCCGCGACCGGCGCCGCCGCCGGATGGGCCACCCGAGGCCGCCGGCGCCGGCGGCGCCACCGGGGCGGGGGGAACCGCCGTCTCGGGCGTCGCCGTGAAACCCACCTGGAGCGGGGGCCTGGAGGGGCGCGAGTCGGGGACCACCGGTCCCTCGGCGCCGGCGCCCGCGCCGGCGCCCGCGCCGAGCGCCGGATCGCCGACCACCGACCCCGCACCGTCGCCGACCGCGACGCCGCGCCCGGCGCCGGAGCCGTCGCCGCCGTCACCGATCCCGTCGCCCGCGCCCTCGCCGATGCCGGAACCGGTTCCGCCGCCGGCCCCGCCGCCCGCGCGGTCCGGCACCGGCGCCAACAGCAGCCAGAGCACGATCACCGCGAAGAGCACCACGAGCGCACCGCCGGCACCGGCCGCGCGGCGACGGAACGAGCGGTCCACGAGCGGTCCTTCGATCGCGCCGTCGGCGCTCATCGTCGATGATCCTCCGCGTTCGTCCGCTACCTTATACGCACGGTGGCCCGCAAGCTCCTGGCCCAGCTCACCTGTCCGCATTGCTGGCATGCGTGCAGGGCCGACGAGCTTCCGTGGGTCGCCACCCACCCCGAGCTCCGCGGCGATCCGAAACTCGGCCCCGACGAGGGATGGCGCTTCACGCCCACGCGCTTCGCCCCTTCGAGCGAGGCGGTCGATCCCTTCGGCGGACTCTGCACCGAGTTCGCCTGTCCGCGCTGCCACTGCACGATGCCGCCGATCCTGCTGGAGCGGCCGATGTCGATCTACTCGATCGCGGGCGCGCCCGCCTCGGGGAAGAGCTGCTACCTGGTGTCGGCGCTCCGCGAGATGCGGCGCCTCTTCGCCACCACCTTCTCGCTCGCGGTGATCGACGCCGATCCCGCGTCGTCCGCGCCGCTGCGCCGGCAGGAAGAGGCGCTCTTCATGGCCCGCGATCCCGATCAGCCGGTGGCGCTGGCGAAGACCGAACTCGCCGACGGACCATACCGCAGCGTGATGATGGAGCCGGGCGCCGCCGTGCTCCTGCCTCGTCCCTTCGTCTTCGTGGTGCGTCCGCAGGGCGCGCATCCCAACGCCGCGGCGGCCGAGAGCTGCTCGCACCTGATGTGCCTCTACGACAACGCGGGCGAACACTTCCGCCCCGGCGCCGACACCGCGGCCAGCCCGGGCACGCAGCACCTGGCCCGCGCCAGCATCCTCCTCTTCCTCTTCGATCCCACGCAGGACTCCCGCTTCCGGCCGCTGCTGGCGGCCATCAGTCGGGATCCGCAACTGGCGCTCGAGCCGCGCTCCGAGCGCCAGGAGATCCTGATGGCGGACATGGTGCAGCGCGTCCGGACGCACGCCGGCCTGGCGGCGGGGGAGCGGCTGAAGCGCGTGCTCATGGTGCTGGTGGCCAAGAGCGACATCTGGTCGAAGCTGGTGGCGGAGGAGATCGCCGACGATCCGTACTGGACCGAACGCACCGATGGCCGCGTGCTGGGATTCGTCGACACGAAGCGCATCGATCGGGTCTCCGGCGCCATCCGCGCCATGCTCTCCCGCTTCGCGCCCGAACTCGTGGCCACCGCCGAGGACGCCTGCGAGCGCGTGCTCTACATCCCGGTCTCGTCCTTCGGCGCCAGTCCGTCCCCGGACGCCGCCAGCGGACTGCTCAAGATCCGCCCGCGCGACGTGCATCCGCGCTGGGTGACGGTCCCGTTCGCGTACGCGCTCTCGCGCTGGGCGACCACGCTCATGGGCAGCAACAAGAGCCGCGGCGAACCGCAGGAAGAAGCCGAGGCGTCGCATGGCGCTTGAGCTGGTGCACACCTCCGCGCCGACGGGACTGCGCCCGGGCACGAGCGGCTTCTGCACCGTGGCGATGACCACCGGGCTTCCGCCGCCGCTGGAGGAACGGCTCGTGGCCCTGAGCGGCTACCGGCCCACCGGTGCGCCGGGCGCCTCGCCACCGTCGCACGCGCACCTTCGCATCGAGGTGGGCGGACGGACCTGGAGCGTCCTCGGCGTGGTGCGCGAAGCGCCGCCGGATCACAGCGGCCGCCGGAACAAGCTGGCCCACCACCTGGTGCTCTCGCCGCAGGAGGAGATCGACGCGGGTCCCGCGTGGCTCCTCCGCGCACCCGGCGTCATGCTCGATCGCTTCGACGGCCCCCCGCGATGGATCCCGCAGCCGCGAAGCCTTCCGTCGGGCGGCCCGGTGACGCCGCGCCGATGCGACGCGTGGGCGCGCGCCTCGGGAGACGCGGGCTGGGCCGGCGCCCTGGTGAACCAGTTCCTCCTCGATCCGAGTCGCACCTCCTGCATCGTCTACGGGAGCGACTCCGATCCGCTGGAACTCGTGGACGAAGCGATGTCGCTGCTGCGCCCAGAGGATCGATGGCGCGTCACCTTCGGCACCCACTTCCAGCATCCGGTGGCCGGCGCGCCCTGCGCCTGGCGCTTCTGCCTGGCGGGCACGCCCGCCGCGGCCGAGGCGCCGAACCGGGCCACGGGCCTCTACCTGGATCTCGCGGCGGCGCGCCGCGACGGCGCGAAGGCCGGCCAGGGGAGGTTCGCCGAGCTGGCGCGGCGCGGCGACGGAGCATGGTGGCACGACGCCGGCGAACGGCGCCCCGGGGAACGGCGCCCCGGCGACGGCTCCGCGCACGACGACTCCTCCGCCGGGCACGAGGTCGACGCCGATCGCGTTCGGCCGTGGAGCGGTCCCGAATCGGTCGCGTCGCAGGGAGCCGCGAGCGCGGCGGCGATGCGCGCGGAGATGGTCGCGCTCCCCGACGGCGAGGGCGGCCCGCCGGCCGGTGGCGGCCACGGCGCGAGGAGCAGCGCCGCCTCGGGATCGGTCGGGCGCCTGCGCGGCGCCGCGCGGTGGGTGGCGGGCGCGGCGCTCCTGCTCTCGGTCTTCCTCGGCGGCGTCCTCCTGGAGCGCTTCGTGCTGCGCGCGCGTGCGAACGACTCCGCCGGCGGGGAGCGGCCCGGGACTGCGACCGGCGCCGGCCCGCTCCTCGATCGTCTCGACGCCGAGCGCCGAGAGGTTGGATCGCAGCTTCGCCGCAGTGAGGAGGAACTCGCCGCGGCGCGCGCCGCCCTTCGCCGCACGGAAGAAGAGCGCGACGCCGCCCGGCGCGAACTGGACGCGGCCACCGCCCGGCTGCGCGCCGCGGAATCGCGCGTTCCGCCGAGCGCCTCGCCGCGAGCCCCGACCGCGACCTCCGGCGGGTCCGCACCCGCCCCCGCGCCGGGCTCGACGCCGGTCGTGGCGCCGACCGTGGCGCCGACCGTGGCGCCGACCGCGGCGCCGATCGCGCCTCCCGGTCCGTCGCCCGCCGCGCCGGCGTCCGTGGTGGCGCCGGACGAGCCCATCGTGATGCTTCCCCGAGGGTCCTGGTCGCGCCAGGTGTCGAGCCTCGGCGTCATCGCCACCGATCGGCGCAGGATCGTCTCGCTGCCGCGCCCGGCCCGCGGCATCCGCGTGGAGATCCCGGACACGCTCCCGTCGGTGGCCCAGCGCATCGCCGCCGATGGTCGCTCCGCCACGCTCTCCGTGATGCCGCCGGCGTCGGCCAGGCGCGATGTGCTGCTGCTGGCCGTCGAAGGGTCGGATCTCTTCGCCCAGTGGCTGATCACCGGTCCCACGGCGCGGCTCGAGGCGTACCTCGATCCGATCGACGCGGTGCTCGCGCTCGGCGCCGTCGTGGTGGACACCGGCGACCGGACGCAGCGGCTCGTGGCGGCCCCGTTCGAAGTCGAGGCGATCGTCGCGCCCCGTGGCGAGACGAGCGTGTCCCTGCCGCTCCGCGCGCCGACACTGCGCCTGCAGTCCACGCCTCCCGGCGGCTGGACGGTGGGCGCCGGCACGACGGCCACCGCGCTGCGCCTGGACCACGCGGCCGGCTCGCTCCGCGCGGAGCTCGATCGCGCCGCGGGAACCCTGCGCGTGCGCTTCGCCTCGCCGCTCCTGGACGAGCTCGAGACCGCAGAGAAGGAGCGGCGAAGCCTGGAGGCCGATCGACCGAACGTGGCCCCGGACGAACGGACCTTCCACGAGGCGCGGGAGCGCGAGGTGCGGGATCGAATCGCGGCGCTCAAGGCGCGCGTGGCCACGGAGAAGCCCGCGACGCCCTCGCCGCTGCCGACGATCGAGGTCTCGGACGAAGGCAGCGGACGGACGCTGGTCGTCCTGCGCCTGGCGCCCGGCACGGAGGGCGCCAAGTGATTCCGGCGACGATCGCCGCGCGGATGCGCACCATCCTCACCGCCCGCGGCGCGGCTCCCGCGCCCGACGCCATGGAGATCGCCCGCGCCTGGGCCTCGCTCCTCTCGGAGGCGCAGACGCGCATGGATCGCGCCATCGGCTGGTTCGAGCGCGGGCTTCGAAGCGAGGCGCTGGAGCTCGCCCGCACCGCGCCCTCGATCTACGAGACGGCCGCGCTGGCCTGGGATCCGGCGCTCGCGTCGTGGGACGACTTCTGCGTGCGCCACGGACTGCCGCGCGCGCCGATCCTCCTCCGCCCCGCCCTCGATCGGCTGGCGGAGTGCCAGGTGCAGCACGAGCCGCTCGTCGCGGCGCTGGCGCGCTGGCGCAAGCTCAACATCGGCCGAGCGCCCGCCACGGAGCGCCTGGACCAGCTCCGGCTCCTGCGCCGCCTCGACCCCGAGAACCCGGTGTGGATCGACGACGCGCCGGCCCTGGAGCGCGTGGCCCTGGCCGAGGCGGTGGAGGCCAGCGAGCGGGCGCTGGCCCTCTGGGAGATCGATCGAGTCTGGGGGGTGATCCGCTGGATCGAAGGCGGCGAGTGGATCGATGCGTCGCTGGTCAAGGCCGCCGGCACCCTGCGGGAGCGCGTGCGCGAGCTCTCCGGGCGCTCGGCGCTGGAGCGCGCGCGCGAGGTGGTGCAGCGCCTCCACGCGGAGTACATGGCCGAGTCGGTCGACGCCGCCGAGGAGCGACTGCGCGAATGGGAGGCGCTGCGCGCCTTCCTGGCGGAGACGGGCGTGGAACCGCCGAGGGAGCTCGCGGAGAGCGTGCAACCGGTGGTGGAGTGGCTGCGCGAGCGCCAGGAGGCGTCGCAGCGGCTGCTCGAACACCGCACCGTGGTGGCGGAGCTGGCGGCGGCCGTCGAGTCGCCCACCCTCTCCCTCGACTCGATGCGCGCCCTCCTGGATCGGGCGCAGCGCGGGCCCGAGGCGCTGGCGCTGCCGCTGCTGGCCTCGGCCCGACGGCGCCTGCGCGCGCTGGAGCGGGCGCGCACGGCGCGGCGCGCGGGGTGGGTGCTGGCCGGGCTCGCGGTCACGGCGATCCTCGCCGCCGCGGCGTTCGTCCTCGTGCAGCGCCATGAACGGCGACTCGCGGCGGAGAGGTATCTGCTCTCGGTGGACCGCCAGCTCTCCACGGGCGACCTGGACGGCGCCGAGGTCACCGCCGCGCGCGGCGTGGAGGAGGACCCCCGCCTGGCGGAATCGGACGCGCCGGCGGAGGCGCAGCGACGCATCGCCGCGGCGCGGGCCCAGCGCCTCCGCGACGACGCGGCCTTCGACGCGGGCCTCGAGGCCGCCGGCGATCCCACCCGGCCGGGCGCCGGCGACGACGCGGTCGCGCCGCTCGATGCCCTCGCCCGCACCGCCGAGCAGCGCCACCGGCTGGACGGATGGCGCATCGATCGCCGCCGCGCCGAGTCGGCGCGGCAGTCGGAGCGCGACGCCGCGTTCGTCGCCGGGCTCGCGGCGCTGGAGGAGGAACTCGGCGGCGCCGCCGCCCTGGGCGACTCCGACGCGGCGCTGGCCCTGGCCTCGCTCCGGGCGCGGCTCGAGGAGCTGGAGGCCGCGCCGGGCGTCTCGGCGCCGGTGCGTACGCGGGCCGCGCCGCTCCGGACCCGGCTCGAATCGCTGGAGCGATCCATGGCGGAGCGCCGCGCGCTCGCCCTGGCGCAGGCGCAGGAGCAGGCGGAGATCGACGCGATGCTTCCGCGTCTGCGCGAGCCCGAACGGCTGGCGGACGCGCTGCGTCGATTCGCGGAATCGCATCCGGAATCCGGGCTCTCGCAGTCCTTCCTCGACGCCGCCATGGACGAGAGCGCCTGGCGCGCCGTCGCGGCCTGGAACGACGCGATCGCCCCGCTGCGGGCGCCGCTGGCGACCCTGGAGGAGAACGATCGGTCCGAGGTCCGGCGCCGACTCCGCGACCATGCGGCCGCCCATCCGCGCTCGGTGCACGCCGACGCCGCGGCGAAGGCGCTCCGGCACCTGGAGCCTTCGAACGAGTGGCGCCGGTGGCTGGCCGGCGTCCTCGACGCCTCGCCGCTCATGGCGCTGCAGAGCGTGGAGCTCCGCAACGGCGAGCGCTACTTCTACGAGGAGGGCCAGGCGCCGCAGCCGACCTCCGACGGCGCT
>CAZSVT010000059.1:3180-13613 GCA_964610365.1 uncultured Isosphaeraceae bacterium | reverse complement strand
CGGTCGCGTTCGTGGCCGGACCCGCGGGAGGCGGCGACGGAGCGACGGGCGCCCCGGGCGGCGGCGCGGGCGGCTTCGGCGGCGGCGCGGAGTCCTTGCAGGAACCGAGGAGCATCGCCGTGAGCGCGGCGGCGCCGATCGACCGATGCCGGGAAGTGCGAGTCGTCATGGCCGTAGCATAGGTCCCGCGATGGAACGGCTCGTCGACTGCCATGCACACCTGCTCCTCGGCGGCCGCACGCTCGCGCAGCTCGATCTCTCGACGGCCGACGGGCGCCCCGCCTTCGAGGCGGCGATCGCGGCCGAGCACGCCCGACTTCCCCGCGGACGCTGGCTGGAGGCGCACGGCTGGGACGAGGGTCGCTGGGGCGGCTCGGCGCCCACGCGCGAGTGGCTCCGCGCCGCCGGCGATCGACCCGTGGTGGCCTGGCGCATGGATCAGCATGCGTGCCTGGTCAACGACGCCGTCCTCTCGCTGCTCGGCGACGCCGCGGCGCCGGCGGGCGGCGAGATCGTGCTCGACGAGCGCGGCGAGCGCACCGGTCTGCTGCGCGAACAGGCGGCGTGGCGGCTGGTCCAGCCGCTCGTCCCCGCCCCCGACGCGGAGACGAAGCGCGCGGCGCTGCGGGCGGCGTGCCGGCGCGCCGCGGCGCTGGGACTGGAGGCGGTCTGCAGCATGGAGTACCTCGCCGACGCGCTGGAGGTCTACGAGCCGCTGCGCCGCGAACTTCCGATCCGCGTGGCGCTGACCCTGCTCGATCGCGGCGACGACTTCGATCCGGCGCTGGCCCGGCGCATCCGCGCCGACGATCGCCTCTGGGTGAACGGTTTCAAGAGCTTCGCCGACGGAACGCTGGGGAGCCGGACGGCGCGCATGCTGGAGCCCTACGAGGACGATCCGGGCAACCGGGGCATGCTCCTGGAGCGCGCCGCCGACGGCACGCTGCGCGAGTGGGCCCGCGCCGTCATCGACGCCGGACTCTCGCCGTCCATCCACGCCATCGGCGACGAGGCGCTGCGCGTGGCCCTCGACGCGGTGGAGCCCGTGGACCCGCAGCGCGTCACTCGATTCGAGCATGCCCAGACGATCCACCGCGACGATCGACCTCGCTTCCGCGACCGGCGCGTGAGCATGCAGCCGCTCCATCGGGCCTTCGACCGCGCCCCCGCCCTGACGCGCCTCGGCCGGCATCGGATGGACCGCTTCTTCCCCTTCCGCGACCTCCTCAACCACGGCGCGATCCTGGGATTCGGCAGCGACTGGCCGATCGTGGACCTCGATCCCGCGAAGGGCATCGCCGAGGCCACGGCGCCGCAGGGCGATCCGGCGGGAGATCGACTCACGCATGCCGAGGCGCTCGCCGCGTACACGACGAACGCCCGCGCCTTCCTCGGCGCGGCGCCGGGCGCGCCGACGGCCCAGGCGCGCGCGACGGGCGTCGCGGGGTCGCACGCCTCTGGCCCTGCGCGGCCGATCGAAGCGCGGAGGGGACCATGACCGAATGGTGGATCCACCAGCTCTGGAATCAGAGTCCCCTGCTGCTGATCTCGTGGGTGTTCTGGGTGATCCTCTCCATCACCCTGCACGAGCTCGGCCACGGCCTCGCGGCCATCCGCCAGGGCGACGACACGCCGCGGCAGCTCGGCCGCATGTCGCTGAACCCCGCGGTCCACATTCCGCCCTTCGGCTGGCTGCTCTTCCTGTTCCTGGGAATCACCTGGGGACAGATGCCGATCGATCCGCGTCACTTCCGACACGGCCGCCTCTCGCGCGCCATCGTCTCCGCGGCGGGTCCGGCGGTGAACATCCTGCTCGCCATGCTCCTGCTGACCGCGTCGGCCGTCTGGGATCGGACCTCGACGGCCCCGACCCAGCTCCACGATTCGATCTCGATGTTCCTGGAGATCGGCGGTCGACTCAACGTGGTGCTGGCGCTCTTCAACCTCATGCCGCTGCCGCCGCTGGACGGCAGCGCCATCCTCGCCGCGCTGGTGCGACCCCTGGATCGGCTCCTCTCCGATCCGATGGTGGCGAACTACGCCTTCGTGGCGCTCTTCGTCCTGGGGTACCTGGGGGCCTTCGGCTGGCTCATCCGGCTCTCCTCGCGCGTGGCCGACGGATTCCGCAACTGGGTCCTCATGGCGCTGCCCTAGGCCCCCGGAAGGGCCGCCCGCGTCGTTCCGCCCCTTGAGGCGAACGGGCAAATCGACTACCGTTCGCGGTTCGCACCTGCCCGACCGAAGGGCGTCGCACGGGTGCCGGATGCGGTTCCGACCGGCGGATCCGCGCAGGCCGGCACCTCCACGGCGCCCCGTTCCGAAGACCCGGCCGCGCGGCCGGACGGAACGAGGAGGCGGCTGACGAGGAGTCGAACATGGTGGTCCTGCGACTGAAGCGAATGGGCCGGATCCACGCCCCCTTCTACCGGCTGAGCGCCATGGACAAGCGCTCGCCGCGTGACGGACGCGTGATCGAGAACCTCGGCTGGTACTCGCCGATCGCGGCCGACGGCAAGCAGCATCAACTGAACATGGAGCGCGTGCAGTACTGGCTGGGCGTCGGCGCGCAGCCGTCGATCACCGCCGCCACGCTCATCCGGAAGGCCGGCGGCGCCCTGCCCAAGGGCGTGATCGCCAAGCTCGAGGAGCTCTCCAAGAGCGTCAAGACCGGACCGAAGAAGAAGGAGGACGCGAAGGCGGGCTGAGCGGCGCGGAGCGTGACGCGACGCGGCCCCGACCGCGCGGAGCGGGAGCGATCATGGGGCTCGCATGCGCATCGACTTCCTCACGCTCTTCCCGGAGATGTTCCCGCCGATCCTCTCGGCGAGCATCCTGGGGCGCGCGGCCGCGGCAGGCCTCGTCGACTTCCATGTGCACGACATCCGCCGCTGGTCCGACGATCGCCACCGCAAGGTCGACGATCGCCCCTTCGGAGGCGGACCGGGCATGGTGCTCATGTGCCAGCCGCTGGTGGACGCGGTGGACGCGGTGGAACGAATGGAGGCGCGGGCGGCCCTGAGGGTGCTGCTCACGCCGCAGGGCGAGCGCCTGGCTCAGCCCCGCGTGGAGGAACTGGCCAGGCGTGACCGGCTGCTCCTGATCGCCGGTCACTACGAAGGCATCGACGAGCGGGCGATCGAGGAACTTCGCCCGCTCGAGCTGAGCGTCGGCGACTTCGTGCTCTCGGGCGGCGAACTGCCGGCCTTGGCGCTCGCCGACGCGGTCGTGCGGCTCCTGCCCGGAGCGCTCGGCCACGAGGATTCCGCGAACGAGGATTCGTTCTCGCGTCGCGATGCGGACGGTCGGCCGTTGCTCGACTGCCCGCACTACACCAGGCCGCGCGAGTGGCGCGGCCGCACGGTGCCCGAGGTGCTGCTCTCGGGCGACCACGCCGCCATCGCGGCGTGGCGATTGGAGCAGATGGTCCGGCGCACGCGCGAGCGTCGTCCCGACCTGAGGACTGAACCCCCGCGCGGCGCGCCGCGCATGAACGAGGATCGAGCACCATGAACCGCACCGAAGTCATCGAGAGCGTCGTCGCCAAGCAGCTGAAGTCCGCGAAGGATCTCCCGCGCCTCTCCGTGGGCGACACCATCGACGTGCACTACAAGATCATCGAGGGCGACAAGGAGCGCACGCAGGTCTTCCAGGGCGTGCTCATCGCCATGAGAGGCCGCGGCGTCAACGCCGTGATCACGGTGCGCCGCATCGTGGCCAACGAGGGCGTGGAGCGCACCTTCCCGGTGCACTCGCCGCGCCTGGTGCGCCTCGAGGTGGTGCGCCGCGCCGACGCCCGTCGCGCCAAGCTGTACTACCTCCGCGACCGCTCCGGCAAGAGCCGCCGCCTCCGCGACCAGCGTCGCGGACTGAAGCACTTCGAGGCGGAGATGATGGCCGGCGCCGGCCAGGCGACGGACGGCGAGTCCGGCGGCGAGGGCGACGCCAAGGCGCCGAAGGCTCCGAAGGCCGCGAAGCCCAAGGCCGAGAAGAAGGCGAAGGCCGCCAAGGCCTGAGCGCCGATGCGCGTGCGGCTGAGCAAGCGCTTCTCGTTCGAGGCGGCGCACTGGCTGCCCACCTTTCCCGAGGGGCACAAGTGCCGGCGCATGCACGGGCACTCCTTCCGCGTGGAGGTGGTGGTGGAAGGCGAGGTGCCGCGTGATCGCGGGTACCTGGTGGACTACGGCGACCTCAAGCGCGCCACCGAGCCGGTGGAAGCGGCGCTCGACCACCGCTGCCTCAACGAGATCGCGGGCCTCGACAATCCCACCAGCGAGATGATCGCCGCGTGGATCTGGGATCGGCTGAAGCCGTCCCTGCCGCTGCTCTGCGAGATCGTGGTGGAGGAGACCTGCACCACGCGCTGCGTCTACCGCGGCGGCTGAGTGCGGCCGGAACGATCGGCCGGGCCTCGGCGGGGCGGCGGACCGCCTTCGATCGGGACCAGCACCGGCGGGCCGCCGACGCGCCGTGATCCGCGGAGCCTCCGCTCCTCGCCGCCGGGAGGCCCTTCCGGCGCCGGTCCCATGAGCGCCTCCAGCTCGGCCAGCCACCGTTCCAGTTGCAACGGATCGGCCCAGACCTTCGACCCCGCCAGGTGTCGAAGGCGCTGCTGGGCCGCGATGGCCGCGTCGCGGTCTCCGACCCGCCATTGGGCCATGGCGATGAACGCCCAGTCGGCCGGCTCGGGGCCCGAGAGGCTCGCGGCGTTGATCGACTCCGAACGGGCGAGCACCGACAGCGCCTCGTCGTTGCGGCCGGCGCGGACCAGCGCCGCGCCGAGCGTGTTGAGCACCAGCCCGCTCTCCGGCGCCAGCTCGGCCGCGCGGCGCGCGTCGGCGAGCGCCTGTTCGAGGGCCGGCGCTTCGGCGCCCGGATCCCGCACCACCTCCCACGCCGCCGCGTTCAGCCGCCCCACTTCGTCCGCGGTCGCCAGCAGCGCCCATGCACGCTCGTCCACGCGCTGCTGCACTTCCGCCAGCGCGGCCCGCCGCGCCTCGTCGGTCAGGGTCGTATCGCGGAGGAACTGCATCCGCAGCGTCGCCGGTTCCGGGTCCCGGGCCATGGCGCTCTCCACGCGCGGCGCCATCGCCGCCCGCTGCGCCTCGAATCGACGCAGCGCCTCGCGCCGCTCGCGGGCGGGCTGGTCGCGCCACAGGCGCACGGTCCCGTCCGCGGAGGCCGTGGCGATGGTGCGGCCGTCGGCGCTCCAGGCCACCGCGTTCACCAGGCGCCCGTGGCCGCGCAGCTCCGCCAGCGCCGCGCCGGTGGCGGCATCCCACACCGTGGCCAGGCCCTCGTCGCCCGCGGTGACCACGCGCGATCCGTCGGGCGAGAAGGCCGCCGCGGCCACCACGCCGCGCTGCCCCTCCAGCCGCGCGATCACCGCGCCGTCGGGCACGCGCAGGATCACCGGCGGCTCCGACGCGAACGCCGCGAGGAGCGAGCGGCCGTCCGGCGCGACCGCGATCGCGCTGGCGGGCAGGACGGCTCCATGGTGTTCGCCGAGCAGGGCGCCGCGCTCCATGCTCCAGATCCGCACCGCCCCGTCGTTGGCCGCGGTGACCGCCACCCGCTCGTCGGGCGAGAGCGCCACGCGCGCGACCATGCCGTCATGCCCCTTGAGCCGGTGGAGGATCTCGCCGCTGCGGGCGTCGACGATCGCGGCCTGGCGGAGGATCGTGCCCAGGACGAGGCGGTTCCCGCGCGCGTCGAGCTGCACCGCGATACCGCCGGTGGCGGCGCCGCGGACGGTGCCGCGGAGCGCGCCTCGATCCACATCCCAGAATTCGATCGCGCCCTGGTCGGGCACGAGCACCAGCGTCGATCCGTCGCCGCTGAAGCCCAGGTGCGCCGGCCGCCCCGAGGTCGTCGGCAGGTCGCGGAGCACGGCCCCGCGCTCCACCTCGACGATCCGGACGAACCCCGGCATGCCGACGGCCGCGAGCCGACCGTCGCGGGAGAGGGCGGTCGGCGCGTTCGGATGCCCCCGCGGCGACGACGCGATCGCCGCCTCCGTCTCCAGGTCCCAGCGACGGACATCGCCCGCGATCCCGATCGACACGATGGTCGTCCCGTCCGCGCCGAAGGCGAGATCCCGCACCGCCTCGCCGTGACCGGAGAGCGATCCCTGCGCGGCCGGCGGATGCGCATCCCAGAGGCGCGGCACGCGATCACGATCGTCGGCGATGACGCGCGAGCCGTCGGCGCGCACGCGGTCGAGCGCCACGCTGGCCAGACGCGTGCCGTCGGCGCTGAAGACCGCGTCGGCGACGGAGGCGACATGGCCGACGAGCACGCCCCGGAGCGTGCCGTCCTCCACGCCCCAGAGGCGGATCGACATGTCGCGGGACGCGGTGGCGAGCTGCGATCCGTCCGGCGAGAACCGCACGGCGTTGATCGCGTCGTCATGGCCTTCGAGTTCGTGGATCGGCTCGCCGCTCCGGGCGTCCCAGAGCACCGCGATCCCGTTGGATCCCGCGGTGGCCAGGCGCGCGCCGTCGGGACTGAAGGCGGCGGACCGCACGATCCCGGGCGCGCACTGGAGGTCGAGCACCCGTTCGCCGGTGCGGCCGTCCCAGAGCCGCGCCGGGCCGCCGGCGGCGCAGGTGACCAGCCGCGTTCCATCCGGCGAGAAGGCCAGCGACTGGACCGCCCCGCCGCACGCGAGCGTCGCGATCGCGCCGCCGTCGGCCGTCCGCCAGAGGATGGCCGTGCCGTCGCGCGAACCGGTGGCGAGCACGGTGCCGTCGTGATTGAAGGCCGCGTCCTCGATGGAGCGGGCGTGACCCGCCAGCAGCGCCAGCTTCGCGCCGCTCGCCGCGTCGAAGATCCGCGCCGATCCGTCCCAGCTCGCCGTGGCCACGCGCGTGCCGTCCGGCGAGAAGAACGCCTCGAGCGGCACGGCATGGTGGCCGGTGAGGCGCGCGAGCGTCTCCCCGGTGACGGCGTCGCGGACGCGGGCGCCGCCGTCGGCGGCGCTGGTGACGAATCGACGGCCGTCGGGAGCGAAGTCGACCGAGAGGATGCCCCCGTCGTCCTCCCGGGTGCGCAGGATCTCCGTCCCCGCGGCCGCGTCCCAGAGGCGCGCCGTGCCGTCGGCGGAGCCGGTGAGCACGCGCGTTCCGTCCGGACTCCAGGCGATGCATCGCACCGCGCCGTCGTGCCCGTGCAGGCGGAGCAGGCTCCGATCGGTCTCGGCGTCGAGCCAGCGCCACTCCCAGCCGCGGAGGGGCTCGGGGCAGGCGTCGAGGCGCGCCCGGGCCAGGTCGTCGCGCCCCGCCTCCCTCGCGGCCCCGGCCATCTGCACATTCGCGATGTAGGCGTTCCGCTCGATCGTCCGGCGCGCCTCCTCGGCGGCGTCGCGCTCGCGGCGCGCGTCCTCGGCGGCTCGCTCTGCGGCCATCGTCGCCTCCCGGGAGATGCGGGCCGCCTCCTCCGCCGCCGCCGTGGCCTGGCGCTCGCCGTCGGCGCGGCGCGCGGCCAGGAAGAAGCCCGTGGAGGTCCCCACCAGGCCGATCACGAGCGTCGCGGCGATCACCCCCCCGAGCACCACCGGCACGCGATGGCGACGCACGAACTTCCGCAGGCGGTACGAGGTGCTGAGCGGCGCGGCGAAGACCGCGTCGCCGTCGAGGAACCGGCCGAGGTCGTCGCCGAGCTCGCCGGCGCTCTGGTAGCGCCGGTGCGGGTCCTTCTCCAGCGCCTTCATCGCGATCCAGTCGAGCTCGCCGCGCACGGCGGAGGGCGTGCGCTCCATCCAGGTGCGCGACGCTTCGCCGAATCCCGTGCCGCTCCGATCGCGGCGCATGGACGATGAGCGACCGGATCCGGCGCGCTCCGACGCGGCGCCGCGCGTGGCGTCCGCCAGCCGCCGCGAGGGAAGGGGCGGTTCCACCTCGCGGATGATGCGGAGCATCTCGCCCCACGGCGCGGACCTCAGGCGCTCGCCGTCGAACGGCGTGGCGCCGCAGAGGAGCTCGTAGAGGAGCACGCCGAGGGCGTAGACATCGCTCCGGGTGTCGACATCGAGCGCCCCCTCCGCCTGCTCCGGGCTCATGTACTCGATCGTGCCGATCATCTGGCGATGCTCGGTCACGATCGTGCGCTCCGTGAGCGGCGCGGAGAGGGCCTTGGCGATGCCGAAGTCGATCACCTTCGCGAAGGGGCGGCCGTCGACCATCGAGACGATGACGTTGGCCGGCTTGATGTCGCGGTGGATGATCGCCTTCTTGTGGGCGTGATCGATGGCGGAGCAGACCTGCCGCAGCAGCTCCAGCCGCGCGCGCAGGTCCAGGCCGTGGCGCTGCGCGAAGTCGGTGAGGCGCTCGCCGGAGACGAACTCCATGGCGAAGAAGGGACGGCCCTCGCCGTCGGTGCCCGCGTCGTAGACGCGCGCGATATGCGGATGATCCATGAGCGCCAGCGCCTGCCGCTCCGCCTCGAAGCGGGCGATGACCTGGGCCGTCTGGACTCCGCGGCGCAGCAGCTTGAGCGCCACGCGCCGCTGCACCGGCTCCTGCTGCTCCGCCAGGTAGACGACGCCGAAGCCGCCTTCGCCCAGCCGCTGCAGGAGCCGGAAGCGGCCGATCGTCTCCCCCACCGCCGGCTCGTGCGCCGCGGCCCGCGCCGACGCGGCGCCCGGCCGTCCCTCCGCCGAAGGCGCAAGGTCGGCCGTGGGATCCGGGTCGTGGCGCGCATCACCCCCTGCCATCGCCGGGATCGTAGCGATCGGCGCGGCGGGCCCCGCCCCGGGAATCGGCCGACGCGACGGCGCCCGCGGCGAACCCGCGGACGAACCGCTTCGTACGCTCCCGCCATGAGCCACACCGCCGACATCGATCGATACGAGTCCGACGCCGCCAGCCTGCACGCCTGGATCGAGGGGCTCTCCCCCGCCGATCTCGACGGCCACCCGGTCCCCGGCACCTGGAGCATGCGGCAGCTCGTGGCCCACATGGTGGACAGCGACCTGGTCTACACCCACCGCATGCGCCGGATCGCGGCGGAGAAGAAGCCGCTCCTGACGGCGTACGACGAGACGCTCTTCGCGTCCACGCCTTCGCTGCAGGTGGGTGACCTCAAGGCCCTCGCCACCATCTTCGAACTGCATCGGCGCTGGACCGCCGCGTTCCTGCGGGCCCTGCCCGCGGAGGCGTGGACGCGCGAAGGCGTGCACTCGGAGCGCGGCATCGTGACCATCGGCTCGCTCATCTCGATGATCGCCAACCATGTGCCGCACCACGCGAAGTTCGCGGCGGCCAAGCGCGAGAAGCTGGGCAAGCCGATGCGCCAGCCGGTGGGCGCCGGCCGCTAGCGGCGGGAACCTGGCGTCCGCCGCACGCGTCGGGCGCCCGCGCGGGGCGCGCGACGCTCAGCGCGTCGTCGCGCCGCCGGCCCCCGGCACGGGACGGAGGTAGATGTTGGCGAACTCCACCGGGCAGCCGTGGCTCTGGAGCCCGATCGGCCCGCGCGCGGGAACGCCCGGCAGGGTGGCGTCCTGGAGCACCAGCGTGCCGTTGAGCCGCACGGTGAGCCGATCGCCGCGCATGGAGATCTCGAATCGATTCCACTCGCCGACGGGCCGGTCGGCGGCCGCCTTCGGCGTGCACGCGGCGCGGACCTCCGGCGGCATGGAGGCGTCGGTGCGGTAGCCGTAGACCTCGCCGCTGCCGACGGGCCACATCCACATGTTGACCTGGGCCTTCGTGGAACCGCGAAGGAAGATCCCGCTGTCCCGCTCCTCGATCTCGACGGTCTTCGGCGAACCGTCGCCGTTCTTCGCTTCGCTGCCGTCGGGAGCGATGACGGGGCGCTTCATCAGGCCCTGGTGCGCCTTCGTCCAGCGCCAATCGGCGACGAGATCGAAGTCGCCGAAGCTCTCGGTGGTCCAGAGATCGCCGCCCTTGCCGTCGAAGCGGAGCGTGGTGCCGTGCATCGTCCAGTGCGGGGCGTTGTCGGGGTCCACGCGGAACGCGGAAAGATCGGCGCCGAGAAGAGTGCGCCAGTCGCCGGCGTCGGGCGCGGCGCCCTCGGCGGGCGCCTCGGTGCCATTCGGCGCCGCGCGGCCGCCGTCGCCACCGCTCGGCGGCAGCTCGGTGATCCGGAGATTGCGGAATCGAACGGGACTGCCCTCCGCCTCCAGGCAGAGGTATCCGCGGCGGGGAGCGGCGTCGCGCACCTCCGAGACCGTCTCGCCGTTCACCGCCAGGGTGAGCGTTCCGTCGCGCCCCTCGATGCGGTAGTGGTTCCACTCGCCGGCGCCCTTCGTGCGGCGCTCGCTCGGCAGGCATCGCTCCCACCCGGCCGGATGCGGACGGACGGGCGTGCAGCGGGCCCCGTGGATGGAGAAGAGATCACCCTGGCCGGTGTAGAGGAGTCGCCCCTGCTCATCCCGGCGATCCTCGGTGAGCATCACCTGCACCTCGATGGAGCGC